>JBILXT010000055.1:0-27347 GCA_044378235.1 Planctomycetaceae bacterium | reverse complement strand
CAGGAAGAGTATTTTCACTTCCGCGCGTTCTTCGAACCATTGGAATTGCGACACGATCGAGTTCCGGGCGAAGCCGATCCAGGGATGTTCGAGAAATACGTTTATGGCAAGCCGTATGGTCCGATTAAGAGTGGGATGGTGCGAGTCTTCGATGAGTATCTCGATGCCGAGACGTTCATGTTTTCAAAAGGTGACTCACGGCTGAAGATCGAAGGCAAGCCTCCGATGACGCCAGCGGCTCCGGCCGTGCTCGGCGGCGATCATTTGCAGACAGCACGAATGACATTGCCGACTGAAGCCGCTTATCCAGGTATGAAAGAATCTATCCGAGCAGAGGAACGAAGCAAACGTCAGGCTGCATTGGATTCTGCGAACAAAGAGTTGGCGGATGCAAAGAATTCACTGACGGCAGAACCTGCGGAGCTACGAGAAGAACTGGTCGCAGCCGAAGCAGCCGTGATGGCAGCTCGCGAAAACGCCGTTCGAGTTCTGACTGAAGCGGGGGGCAACGCAAACAGTCAGGTTCTGGAAGGAACGCAGTCGCTTGTGCTCGACGCCAAAGTGGGGCGCCGAGCGTTGTCGCATGGGCTTTCGGGAATTGATGATCTCAAAGATCAGGCGACGGTGTCTTACCTTGTTCAGGTTGTGAAGGACGGCCATACCAATTTGCAACTCGCGCTCGATATCGCGCAAGGCGCGACTGGTGGCTTTGTGGCCTTCGAAAATGGGTCTGTGAAGACTTACACGCCCGGTGGGTTCAATGAAATCGTTGCCGGCACGTACGACTTATCAAAGGGGCAAAATCGTTTTCGAGTCGAGATGAAGCTGGACTTTGGACAAAACCAATTTTTGCTGACGGTGAAGTCGCTCCGAGACGACGCAGTAATCGTCAACGCGTTGCCCGCTGCGCTGAATGGCTGGAAACCTCAGGCTAATGGCAAGCGAGGTTTGTTTCTGGATTGCCGTCCGGGCACTGAAGCGATTTACGATGCTCTGGAGTTTACTCAGCCGGATGGCATGCGACGGTTGTCGTTCGATTTTGAAGCACCTGGTTTTGTCGACGGGCAGGATATCGTGGATGCTCCGGTTGCGGCCGGATCGATGCCCTGGATGGTGACAGGATTTTGTCAGGCACCAGCGACATCGAAAGCAAACTCCGCTGTCGCGCTTGATCCTGCTGTTATGGCGGCGGTTGCCAGATTATCTGCAGCGCGGAATGCGTTGTGGTTGCCAACTCTGAAGATTGATGCGGCTGAAGCTCGCGTCGCCGCAGCCGAATTGGATCTCCAAAGTCTCAGGCAACGCATCAAGGCTGACAGGACCAGGTACGCATCCGGGTTGTTATCGGAAGATCGAAAGGATGAGCCATCGGTAAAGGCTTTGATAGAAAAAGCTTGTCAGGCAGAGCGACAAGCGGTGGTTGCAGTGGCGAAGGCCGGTGTGTTGGCCGCAGATGTTGCGATTGCCGCTGCAGAGGCCAAAACCTTGGCCGCGACGAAGTCCGGCGATCAGGCGGCGATTGATGCTGCGAACAAGGATAAGCAGACGGCCGAGACAACTCGGACTGCAGCCACGACTGCGCTGAACACAGCGAACGGAAATCTTGCCAAAGCACTGGATGAGTACACTGCGTTGTCGCCAAAGTATCCACAGACCAGCTCCGGGCGGCGAAGTGTGCTGGCAAAATGGATTGCGAACAAAGAAAATCCGTTGACGGCCCGGGTAGCCGTGAATCACATCTGGTTGCGGCATTTCGGTCAGGCGATCGTAGAGACGACTCATGATCTGGGACGAAACGGCAGCCGGCCAACACATCCTGAATTGCTGGATTGGCTGGCTTGTGAACTGATGGATTCAGGCTGGTCGATGAAGCACATGCATCGGCTGATCGTGACCAGTGAAACCTACCAACTGGCCAGTATGCTGCCTCAGTCCACCGGAGAAATTGCCGCGGCAGTTGTGTCAAAGAATTCGACCGATCCCGACAACAAAACGTACTGGCGTTTTCCTGCATCGCGAATGCAGGCGGAGGTTGTACGAGACAGCCTGTTGTCGATTGCCGGAGAGCTCGATCCAACCATGGGTGGCCATGAAATCGATCACAAAGAAGGCATGACATCTCGACGACGCAGTCTCTACTTTGCTCATCATGGCGAAGAGAAGATGGAGTTCCTGGAGCTCTTTGATGCGGCGAATGCCTGTGACTGCTACAAGCGAACATCATCCGTGCAGCCTCAGCAAGCACTCGCGCTGACGAATAGTGAGCTGACAAAATCGTTGAGTCGTTCGTTGGCCAAACGATTGTGGGAAAAGGTCAGCGCTTCGAGTGAAACGGCATCCGATCAGTTTATTCGAATGGCCTTCTTGCAGGTCTTGAATCGAGAGCCGCGAGAAGCGGAGTTTCAGGCGTCGAAGGAATTCCTTCAGGAACAGTCGATTCGATTGGTCGCCGCAAAGAGTGAATCTACGGCTGACTTTGATGCGGCAGTTCGATCACGTGAGAATCTGGTGCACGCGTTGATGAATCACAATGATTTTGTCACCGTAAGGTGAGTGGCCGTTGAGCCTGAGGCGCTAGCCGATTTGTAGTGGTCGAATCAGCTAGCGCCTCAGGCTCAAGGCGACGGAAAAAATTGTTGAAAAACAAGAAGTCGAGACGTGGGTAAGGACAATCAATGAGCAAACAACATTCATCCTTCTGTGGTCGTACGCGACGAACATTTCTGAGCAATCTTGGGCTCGGGTTTGGCGGCATCGCGCTGAATTCCATGTTGCATCAGGATGGTTTTCTTCGTGCAGCCGACACTGGCGGACATTCCGTGCCCGACGGCCGATCGCACTTTGCGCCGAAAGCAAAGAACGTCATCTGGATTTTTCTGTCTGGCGGAGTCAGCCAGATGGAAACATTTGATCCCAAGCCGCTGCTGAACAAACTGAGCGGAAAGACCTACGATCAGACGAATTTGCCGAATCCTCAGAAGCTGCCGATGTATCTCGAACGGTCCCGCTCGGTGGTAGGATTTGATCGTGAGCTGCATTCGAAGATTTTTCCTCTGCAGGTCGGCTTCCGAAAGTATGGCCAGATGGGACTTGAAGTCAGCGACTGGCTGCCTCATCTGGGAAGTTGTGCCGATGATCTGGCCGTAGTTCGCTCCATGTGGACCACCGACAATGATCACGCGGCTGAGTTTCAGATGCATACCGGGCGGCATAAGTTGGATGCTCCGGAGCCAGTCATCGGTTCATGGCTCAATTATGGGCTGGGAACATTGAATGAGAATCTGCCGAAGTTTGTGTTTTTGGGCGAGTTCAAAGATCCGCGAGTCAAGGAAAACTTCGACGCGCATTATCTGGGCCCGACTTATGGTGGAGTTCAGCTACATCTGGATCCGTCGAATCCTCTGTCGTTTGGAAAACGCTCGGCCGATGTGAGTGCGATCGAGCAGCGCGGGGAGTTCGAATTTCTCCAGCACTTGAATCGCATGACCGCTCAGGAGTATCCGCAGGACGCGCAGTTACAGGCTCGCATTAATGCCTATGAACTTGCGTTTCGCATGCAGCAGTCGGTGCCGGAAACGTTGAATCTGGCCGAGGAAACTCAGGAGACTCAGCAGCTTTACGGAATCGACAACCCGACGACGGCTGTGTATGGGCAACGCTGTCTTGCTGCGCGACGACTGGCTGAGAGAGGCGTGCGTTATACGTTGGTGTATCTCAGCGACTATGGTGAGTGGGATTCACACAGTGATTTGCAGAAAAATCATTCTCGATCTTGTGAGCGTATCGACAAGCCGATCGCCGGATTGTTGAAAGACATGAAGCGGCGAGGAATGTTCGAAGACACGGTCGTCGTGTTTACGACCGAGTTCGGGCGCACTCCGGGAGTCGAGTTTGGGATGTTCAATAAATCTGCGACAGGAAGAGATCATCATCCGCATGGCTTCACTGTCTGGTTAGCCGGTGCCGGGATCAAGCCCGGGATCCACGGTGCGACGGATGAACTGGGCTTTCATGCGGTTGAGCATCCTCATTATGTGACCGATCTGCATGCAACCATTTATCGTTTGCTCGGCCTGGATGCCCGTCGGATGGAAGTGCCGGGGAGAAAGCGGCTGGATATGGACTATGGCCAGGCGATTGAGGAGATCCTAACGTAGTAGACGACGTCAGCAGATGTTGCGTCGGACTTTGAAAGCTGTTGAGCTCAGCAAGGGTGTCGCTTCAATGCCACTGGGAATCGACCCGACTATTGATTATGTGTTCAAGAAGATTTTTGGAGATCCAGAGAACTCCGATGTCTTGATTCATCTTCTGAATTCGGTGCTCGAGCCTCAATCGCCAATCACTGCTGTTGAGATTCAGAATCCTTTTCTGGAAAAGGAGTTTGAGGATGACAAGTATTCGATTCTCGACCTGAAAGCTCGCGATCGTGAAGGCAGATGGTTCAATGTGGAAATGCAGACAACAATCCCCGCCGGGCTTTCTGAGCGGCTGGTGTATTATGCCAGTTGTCTGTTTGCAGATCAGTTGAGTGAAGGTGAGCATTATTCTCGACTGAGTCCCGTCATCAGCATTTGTTTTCTGACCAAAATTCTTTTCGGTCATGTGCCTGCTGAACATTTGCGTTTTACGCTGAGCGACCGTCGATATAATGTGGAGTTGACAGAGCATTTTCAGGTACACACTGTCGAGCTTCCGAAGTACAATCTCGACGAAGCCACGTTGAGAGCGGCTCCGGATTTGGCGAAGTGGGCCTTCTTTCTAAAAATGGCTCCCCAATTGGATGCTGTCCGGCTGCGGAAGTTGTTGGCGGAGGCACCGTTTCAAAAGGCTATCGGGATAGTAGAAATGATTTCTCGAACACCAGAGCAGCGTCGAATTCATGATGCGCGGCAGAAAGCGATTCGCGATCAGGCGTGGATTCTGGAAGGCACGCGCGAAGCCGCGATTAAAGAAGGGCGGCAGGAAGGGATTGAGGCAGGGCGGCAAGAGGGGCGGCAAGAGGGAATTGAGGCTGGCCGACAGGAAGGAATTGAGTTGGGCATACAGCGCGGTGATCGTCGCGGGAAAATTCATCTCTTGCAGCAGTTACTGGGCGAAGAATTAACCTCCGATGATGTCCTGGGTCGCCTTGAACTTGCGGAGATGGATGCGATGATTGCAGCATTGCTGAGTCGTGTCGCAAAACCGGGTGACGTTGGGTCACCGTGAGAGAATTGATCAAAGCATCCACCTATGTCTGTTGACGTTCAGAAGATCAAAGAGCAGGTTCTTCAATACTCCGATCAGATCGAGCGAGTTCGATCGGAAGTTCGCAAGGTGCTGGCGGGACAGGACGTGATGTTGTCGCGTCTGTTGATTGCTCTCCTCACTGGCGGACATGTGCTATTAGAAGGATTGCCAGGGCTTGCCAAGACGACAGCTATTAAAGGTCTGGCCAGCGCAATTCGGTGTCGATTCAGTCGCATTCAGTTTACGCCCGATTTGCTGCCCGCCGACTTGATCGGAACGATGATCTACAATCCTCGCGAGGGATCATTTGGTACTCGCAAAGGACCGATTTTTGCGAATCTGATTCTGGCTGACGAAATCAATCGCGCGCCATCGAAGGTGCAGTCGGCGTTGCTGGAGGCGATGCAGGAACGGCAGGTCACGATCGGTGATGAGACATATCCGCTGGAAGAACCATTTCTGGTCCTGGCGACTCAGAACCCGATTGAGCAGGAAGGGACATATCCACTGCCCGAGGCTCAGGTGGATCGGTTTATGCTGAAGGTTGTGGTCGGATATCCCACCAAAGCAGATGAACGTAAGGTCGTTGATACGGTCCTGGACGATGTTCGCCGTGAGGTTCAGCCAGTGCTGGAGCCTGCCAGGCTTATGGAGATTCGAAAGATTGTGTCGTCCATTTATATGGATGATAAAGTTCGCGATTATGTGCTGGACGTCGTAGCGGCCACTCGCCGACCAGATGAATTTCGCATGCCGGACTTGAAACCTTTGATTCAGTGTGGCGCTTCACCGCGGGCCTCAATCAATCTTTGTCTGGCCGCACGAGCGAATGCGTTTCTGGCCGGACGCGGATATGTGACTCCTCAGGATGTGAAAGAGATTGCGTGGGAAGTTCTGCGTCACCGAATCATCCTGACATATGAGGCGGAGGCGGAGGAAACGACGACCGATGATATTGTGCGGCGCGTGCTGGAATCTGTCCCGGTCCCATGATGGCTCCCCATTCAGTCAAGTAAGGTGCTATGTCAGTTCGTGAGCTGGAAGACGTACTTCGGGAAGTTCGCCGCATTCAGATTGTGGCTCGCCGTCAGGTGAATGATCTGCTGGCTGGCGAGTATCTCAGTGCGTTCAAGGGACGTGGAATGGAGTTCGACTCCGTTCGGGAATATGTCCCCGGTGACGAAATCCGCAGCATCGACTGGAACGTCACCGCTCGATCCGGAGCCCCTTACGTCAAGACCTTCAGTGAAGAACGAGAACTCACGGTGTTGCTGGCCGTGGATGTTTCAGCCTCCGGAGTTTTCGGCTCGCAGCGTCTCAGCAAAATGGAAACAGCCGTTGAAGTGGCTGCCGTTCTCATGCTGGCCTCCGTGAAGAACAATGACAAAGTCGGGCTTTTGTTCTTTGCCGACGATGTCATCCGGTATATCCCTCCTCGAAAAGGTCGTGGCAGTGTTCTGCGGTTGATACGCGAACTTCTGGCGACGGAACCCGTGAAGAAAGAAACCAATATTTCGAATGCTCTGGACTTTATTGCACGGGTTCAGCGACGTCGATGTGTTGTTTTCGTGATGAGTGACTTCCTCGGGCCTGATTGTTCGAAATCTTTGGCCATCGCCAACCAGCGACATGATTGCATTGCTGTGACGTTGAGTGATCCGCGTGAAACAGAGCTTCCTGACGTCGGTTTTGTGACGCTGCAAGATGCGGAAACGGATGAGTTGCTTGAGCTTGATACAAGGCATCCCCAGGTTCGTGCATTATTTACGAAGGCTGCATCGGACCGCGACAAGACGCTTTCCGGTTGGTTGCGGAAGTCGGGCGTTGATCGTCTGGATATTCGGACCGATCAGCCCTATGCGCAGAGCTTGCAGAGGTTCTTCCGCATGCGAGAGAGGCAGCGGTAATGCGCGGAGTCAGCATTATCTTTGGACGAGGCGTGCTGCTGTTTCTGATGCTGCTGTCGGGTTGCAACAGAACGGCACAACCTGGTGCGGTTGATGCCGGGAAGGATGCTCTCAGTCGTGTCTCTGAGAAGGGACCGGTGCGCATGACGGTTCGTGTGAGCCCTCCTGAGCCGCGACTGTCAGACCTGGTCAACCTCGAAATTGAAGTTGTTGCTCCGGAGCAGATTGAGATCAAAGCACCGACGTTCGGAAATGCAGTCGGTGATTTTGTCGTGAGAGATTATCACGAAGATTCGTCCGGGACTTCTTCTGAATCACAAGAGCGGACACGGAAGTTTCGCTATGAGTTGGAGCCGGTTCAAAGCGGCACTCATCTCATCCGATCGATTGTGATCGAGTTTGTTGATCATCGCGACTCATTGGAAGAGAAAGACAAGACCGCAACGATTGTTTCAGATCCGATCGAGGTGAAAGTCTCGACGATGCTCGACGATCAGGTTCCGGACCTGGGTCAATTGGAAAACATGCTGCCGCCGCAGCCGCTTGAAGAGAAACATCGATATTGGTGGGTTTGGGGTTTGTTGCTGGTAATCGCTTTGGTGTTCACGGTTTTCAGGTTTCTTCGCCGCAGAGAGCCACGACTGGCAGTTGAGCGAAAAAGATCTCCTGAAGAGATCGCAAGTGAAGCGTTGGGGGCCCTGCTGGCTGAGGATTTGCCTGGACAGGGACTGTTCAAGGATTTTTATGTACGCCTGACCGGAATTGTTCGCGTCTATATTGAGGAAACAACCGGATTGAAGGCTCCGGAGCAGACGACGGAAGAATTTCTGCGGGAGATGCGAACGCGGGCGACATTTTCTGCGGAGCGATCAATTCAGCTTCAGGAGTTCCTTGAAGCGGCCGACATGGTGAAATACGCTGGACAACAGCCAGCGAGTGACCAAATTGTACGGTCGATTCGTCGAGCACAGGAATTTGTTTCTGGCGAATCAAACGCTTTGAACATCCGCGAATGAAAGCGATCCAATGTCCATAAATTTTCGCACAGGTACTCTTTCACGACGACATCTTCTGCGCGGTGCGGGTGTGGCGTTGAGTCTTCCGATGCTGGATGCGATGTTGCCTCGAGTGATGGCCGCACCATCGAAGTTTCGGCCTTTGGAAAAGTCGCTGGGGGCTCATCCGCGTCTCATTTGTTGTTACATTCCGAATGGCGTCAATATCCTGGAATGGATGCCGAAAGACTCAGGCGCGAACTATACGTTGTCACCAACTCTGGAAGTTCTGAAAGATCATCGAGCAGACTTTACGGTGCTGACGGGTTTGGGGCATCCGTCGTCAAAAGGTGGTCACAGCGGCGCGGATACTTGGCTGACTGGCGCGGATCTGGAGGCGGTCCCTGGCAGTGACTATACGAACTCCGTTTCGATGGATCAGCTGCTTGCCGAAGTTCATGGCCGGGAAACTCGAATCGCATCATTGCAGCTTTCTGATCAGTCAGGAACGGGATCGGCCGGGCATTCGCACACACTCTCGTTCGATCGAAGCGGCACTCCACTGCCAGCCGAGAATTCTCCGAAGCAGGTCTTTGAAAGGTTATTCATACCAGACAGCGCTGAAGATCGCGCGGCGACCTTGAAACGTTATGCGGAGAAGAAGTCGATCCTCGATGGGATTCTGCATGAAGCCGACGCACTGCATCGCAAGCTGGGGCGAAATGATCAGAAGAAGCTGGATGAATATCTGACGTCGGTACGTGAAACCGAACAACGAATTCAGCGGCTTGAGAACTGGGTTGATGTGCCGAAGCCGGACGTATCGAGTCGTGATCTGCAACTCGCCAGCCAGCCCGGGAATGCTCATGATCGTCCGATGTGGATTGATGTGATGATGGAGGTCTCGTATCTCGCGTTTCTGACGGATACCACTCGCGTGATTACCTTCGAATGGTCACGTGAAGCGGGCGGATACGGTGGTGGTGGCGAGAATCATCATGAACTCTCGCATCACGGCGGTGATGAGGGCATGCTGAAGAGGCTTGCGGAAATCGATCGCTTTCACGTGGGACGACTGGGGCGTTTTCTGGAGTTTCTCAAGGCGACCTCGGATGGCGAAGCCAAGATGTTGGACAATACCGTCGTCGTGTTTGGTTCCGGTATGAACTCCGGCGAGGGCGGTGATCACTCACCAAAGAATCTGCCGCTGATTGTTGCGGGAGGAAGCAACCTGGGCCTGCGACATGGTCAGCATCTGGCGTTTGACCAGAGCAATCATCCTCCGCTCAACAATGTGCTGCTGACCGTGGCACAGAAGTCTGGTCTGGAATTGGAGAAGTTTAACGACTCGACAGGAACGCTGACCGGACTGGTGCAGTAGTCTCGGATAGAGTCGTTGTCCTGATTCATTGGCCGTAGTTCTGCGATCGTTGCCGAGGCTTACTGCCTTGGCATCCGAAAATGCCACATGCTGCGACCGGCAATCGTGAAAACCGCGATCAGAAATGTGACCAGTGCCGACAGAAAGAGTGGCAGGTTCAATCCGTCTCCGGTTTTGTTGGCCATGAATGTCAGGTGACCGATCGCTGTCATAAACAGTGACGTGAGGATGGCAATCCATGTCATCATCAACGACATATGAGCCATCGTGGTGCCCCGTCGTTCCGGATGAAGCCAGTATTCACGGTTCGGAATATTGACCATGGAGACCGGCATGCGGGCCGCCAGTGAAGTCATGGCCAGCATAAAGACTGGGATGCCCAATTGGAGAACGAGAAATACAATGGTTGATGCGGATCGAGACATCCAGTCGTTGGGTTTGCCATCGATTCCAAAATGAGTTGCAACTCGTTCCGGCAGTTGTGGCCAGTACCAGGCGTGCTGGACGACTCCCAGCAGCATAAGTCCTGTCAAAATCAGGTAACCAGTCTTTGTGGAATTCATGGTCATCTCTCCATTACGAAATGCCCTAAAGGGCCAAAGGCCATTCGTGCACCCTGCAGAAATATTGTACCGGAATTGATAATGTAAGAGTGTTTTGGCCGGGACAACGCGTAAATTCGTCTGTTGTACAGTGTACAAGAGTCGAAAAGGACTTGCCTTCGCTGTTCTGGACGGGCAAGATGCGTGAAGACTGCACATCGAAATGTGGCTCCGGCGCTGTTGCCGGAACCACGGTGAACGTGTGGATCTCTGAGGTTGTACAGTTCACGTTGTGCAGCTGCCGATAATGATTGGGGAGATCTCTCCCTGGGTGAAATTTGTATGAGCCGTTTTTTCTCTCAACATCATTCAGTGCTGCATCAGGTGTTCTGCCTGCTGTTGTGTTTGAGTGCGTGGAGAGGACCGGTTCCAGTTCTTCATGATCATGGCTGGCTGGGTTCATCTGAGCAGCTCGACAAGCATCAGCAGCGGTTTCATGATGACGGTTGCTGTGAGGTTTGTGCGGGCTTGCATTGGCATCTTGCGTTGCCAGAAGATGTAACAGGCCGTGAATTACCGGAGCGTAATCAAACGGCTCCTGAACTTGCTGTCTTCGCCTGTGCTGCTGCGAGTCTTCCTTCTGATGATGTCAGGAACGAGGCTGCTTGCACCGTTGAGTTCGGTAGTGAGCTGTGCCATGTCATCGCTGATCTGCATGGTCCGGGCTCTGTAACAGACCGATATCGCAAACATGTAGTTCTCTCTTCACCTTTGATTGACGTGCCACTGTGTGCCGTCACGGGTGTGTGCCTGATTTAAAGCCAGTTATCTCATCGACGGCTTTTCTATGTCGCGATCGGAACGTTGAGTCCGAACTTCTTGCGACAAGTTCACGCAGGCATTTTCAGAGAGATGACGAGCCATGCCCTCAAAAAAGAATGTAGTTACCGGCGTTGTTACCGTTGCCGCTGCCATCACAGGTTGGTTTGGCTGGCAGCATTTTCATCAGGACAATTCGAAGCCGGAGATGACGACTTCAGAGCCCGCTGCAGAAGAGCCAGCAGTGGACGCCATGAGTGTTACCCTGCCGTCTCAGAAGCTTGATGTCATCGGCGTGTCGCTCTCGGAAGTGACGACAAATGTCCTGCGACCGGAGAGTCATGTTCCCGGACGGCTGCAATACGACGATCGCCGTCATGTGGAGATTCGCTCAGCTTCGCCCGGCATCATCATGGATATCAAAGTTCGTCCCGGTGAAGCCGTTGAGGCGGGCGATGTCCTTGTAGAGTTAAACAGTCCGGAAGTTGGCAATGCACGCGCTGACGTCCTTCAGCGCCAGGCTGAACTTCGACTTGCTACGGAGAACCGTGACTGGCAGAAGTCGACCTGTGAGGGCTTGCAGAAACTGACTGACGCCATTCGAAAACGCGTGTCAGTTGAAGATATCAGAGTGCAGTTTCGCGACACAATTCTGGGGAAGTCGCGTGACCAATTGCTGACAGCGTATTCAGACTTGTTGCTGGCTGAGTCATTGGTTGCGTCGGCCGAGCAGAATGCAAAAAGCGGTGTGATTCCGGGCAGAACTGTCGAAGAGCGAGTCAACAATCGTGACAACGCGGAAGCCGCACTTATGGCCGCGCTGGAGGAGCAGACTTTTACGGCTCGCCAGAGTTGTCGACAGGCAGAAGCTCAGGCGGAAGATGCTGACCGCAGACATCGCGTGAGTCTGCAGACCGTGCGCACACTGCTCGGAAAATCGCTTGCCGCGCCGGGCGATCTGAGTGTGGTTGAGAAGTCCGATGCTGATGCTGACCTGCAACCGGAAATGCTTTCTGTGGTGCGGCTGCGAGCACCTTTCGCTGGCACGATTGAACGTCGCCAATTTGCTGCAAGTGAACGTGTTGAAGCCGGAGACGGGATCCTGACTCTTGCAGACACCACAACTCTTTGGGTTGCCGCGGATTTGCGTGAACGTGAATGGAATGCTTTGACGCTGAAGCCTGGGGACGAACTGCAGGTGTTTACATCTGGATCGGGCCAGACTTCTCGAAAGGCCAGTGTTTATTTCGTAGGGCGAGAAGTGGATCCTGCGACAAATGCTGTTCCCCTCGTCGCTGTGATTGACAATTCCGATGGTCGATTGCGTCCGGGGATGTTCGTTCGAGTCGCGGTGCCAGTCGCAGATGCTCATGAGTCGCTGGCCATTCCGGAATCGTCGCTGTTGGAACATGATCAGAAGTCATTTGTGTTTACGCCGGATGGAGAGTCCACGTTTCGCAGAGTCGACATTACACCGGGCCTACACACGGCTGGAATGGTTGAAGTCCTTTCAGGTTTGAGCCAGGGCGAGAAAGTGGTGGCCCATGGCGGCTTCTATTTGAAGAGCGAGCTATTGCTGCAGGGTGAATCGGAATAGACCGGGGCGGTTCACGTTGTTGACCGGACCGCAGCAGGAATGCTGGACGCCTCCGTCTGATCGAGAGGCTCGTTTTCTCTGCACGAATATCGCGAAACCTTCGCGGAAAGAATCTCCATGTTGGCTCACCTGATCAAGTTAACTCTCGATAACCGCTTTCTGGTACTCACCGGTACTCTGCTGATGGCGGCTGCGGGATTGAATGCGGCCTATCATCTGCCGATCGATGCTGTTCCTGACATGACCAATGTTCAGGTGACCGTGATCACTGACGCGGGCTCTTTATCGCCGGTTGAAGTCGAACGCTTCGTCACGCAGCCAGTGGAAGTCACCATGGGCGGACTTCCGGATGTGGAGGAGCTGCGAAGCGTCTCGAAATTTGGCATCTCTGTGGTCACGATTGTCTTCGAAGAAGGCACCGATATCTATCGCGCCAGACAGCTTGTTGCCGAACGATTGAGCAATGCGGCTTCAAAGATTCCGGAAGGCTACGGAGTCCCGGAGATGGGCCCGCTCACGACCGCGCTGGGAGAGATTCTGCAGTTTGAAGTTCGTGGCGAGAATCATACGCCGATGGAACTGAGAACGATCCTGGAATGGGACGTGGCACCTCGATTGCGCGAGGTTAAGGGTGTTACGGAGATTAATACTCATGGAGGTTTCTATCAGACTTTTGAAGTACGTCCCGACCCCGATTTGCTGAACAGTTATTCGGTGACGCTGGAACAGATCTTCACGGCACTCGAATCCAATAATGCGTCTGCCGGGGGCGGCTATGTGATTCATCATGATGAGCAGAGATTTCTGCGTGGTCAGGCGATTGTGACCAGCATCGAAGATCTTGAACAGATCGTGATTCGGCGAGAAACGGGAGGAACGCCGCTGCTGATTCGTGATGTGGCGAAAGTCAGCATTGAACCGATGACGCGTCAGGGTGCCGTGACACGCGATGGACGAGGCGAAGCTGTGACGGGTCTCGTGATGATGCTGATCGGGGAAAACTCCCGAGAGGTTGTCGGGCGAGTTAAAGAACGCATCGCAGAAATCGAAAAGACGATGCCAAAAGGGATCCATATTGAGATCACTTATGATCGGTCTGCATTGATCGGCCGAACTCTGGCGACTGTTCTCGATAACTTGTTTCACGGTGGTGCATTGGTGATTCTTGTGTTGCTGGTCATGCTGGGCAGTTTCCGGGCTGGGCTGATTACGGCTCTGGCGATTCCGCTTTCCATGTTGTTTGCGACCAGCATGATGCAGGTGTTTGGTGTGACCGCCAGCTTGATGAGCCTGGGAGCCATCGACTTTGGGCTGATCGTGGATTCGTCCGTGATCATGATCGAGAACTGTATTCATCGCCTGTCGCACAATACGGAAGGCCGCAGTCGTACTGATGTGATTCGGGATGCTGCCATCGAAGTTCGTAAACCCACGATGTTCGGGGAGCTGATCATCTCCATCGTGTATCTGCCGATCCTGATGTTGCAGGGAACCGAAGGCAAACTGTTTCGTCCGATGGCTTTGACCGTGTTGTTTGCTCTGGGAGGATCGCTGATTCTTTCCATGACATTTATGCCGGCGATTGCGTCATTGGTTCTGCCAAAGAACATGAAAGACAAAGAAGTCTTTCTGGTACGCTGGATCAAGTGGTTCTACACCCCTGTTGTGACACGAGCGATTGCGTCGCCTCGAATTACGACGCTTATCGCTCTGATTGTCTTTGGGATCAGTATTCCGGTCGGAATGAATCTGGGCCGCGAATTCATGCCGCGACTTGAAGAAGGCGACCTGCTGATCGAAGCGGTGCGACTTCCGAGTGCGACTCTGGAAGGTGCGATTGGAATGTCGCAGCAGATCGAAACAGAGTTGATGAAGTTCGACAAAGAAGTGAAAACGGTCTTTTGCAAAACCGGGCGCCCGGAGATTGCCAACGATGTGATGGGCGTGCACCAGACGGACGTCTGGGTCATGCTGAAGGATCATCATGAATGGCGTCCCGGGATCACTCGCGAGAAACTGATCGAAGAAATGTCCGAAGTGCTGAACAATCGTGTGCCCGGTGTAGCGTTCGGGTTTACTCAGCCAATTGAAATGCGAGTTGATGAATTGGTCGCGGGTGTGAAAGCCGATGTGGCCGTATTGCTCTATGGAGATGATTTGCCGACGCTGGCGAGCCTATCGAAGGAGATAGAACATACTCTGAAGAATATTCCCGGAGCTGTGGATGTGAAGGCCGATTATCAGGCCAATCTGACAACCATCACCATTGTTCCCGATCGTCAGGCCATGGCGCGTTATGGGATTGAAGCTCAGCAGGTCATGGATGTTGTTGAAGCGATGGGTGGTCGGCAGGTGGGAATTATCTTTGAAGGTCGTGCGCGGTTTCCGATTCAGGTTCGGCTGCCAGATGAATGGCGCTCTGAAATCGAACGACTAAAACAGTTGCCTGTGGCTGAGGCCGGTGGCAAGCCGGTGCCTTTGGACGAACTGGCTGAGATTCGAATTGAAGAGACACCTCCTTCGGTAGAGCATGAGTCAAATCGTCGTCGTACATTTGTGTCGGCCAACGTGCGCGGGCGAGATGTCGCGGGCTTCGTGGAGGATGCTCAAAAGGCCGTGGCGAAGCATGTCCCGATGCCGACAGGCTATGAGATTCGCTGGGGGGGCGATTTTGAGAACTTGCAGTCGGCCAGCAAGCGTTTGATTCTGATCACGCCTGTTGTACTGCTCATGATTTTCCTGTTGTTGTACACGTCGTTTAAGTCGACGCGTCTGGCTCTGTTGATCTTTATGGCAGTGCCGATGGCCGCGAGTGGTGGCATCTTTGCTCTCCAGCTGCGTGATATGCCGTTCAGTATCTCGGCGGGAGTGGGATTCATCGCTTTGTTTGGTGTCGCGGTGTTGAATGGTCTGGTCTGGGTCAGTGCAGCGGAAATCCTGAGGAAGTCCGGGATGCCTCTGCCGGAAGCGACTCGCGAGACCGCGTTGTCTCGTCTTCGCCCGGTGTTGATGACGGCTTTGGTGGCTAGTCTGGGGTTCCTGCCGATGGCTCTGTCGTCCAGTGACGGTGCGGAAATGCAGCGTCCTCTGGCGAGTGTGGTGATTGGGGGACTGATCACTTCCACGTTGCTGACATCGCTCGTGGTTCCTGCGATTTACCCGTGGTTTGCGACAGGATTGTCGATGGAAAGTGACGACTGAGTCGTTTCTGAGCGGGCTTTCGCTCTACAATCGTGAGTCATGATCTGAAACTTTGAGACAAAAATCAGCCAACACCGTCTCGATGAGTTCCGGTGTTGATGCTGATTGTTGTCCAGATCTTCAGGTGTGAACAATGACTCAGATTTCCCCGGAAGCTGGCAGTTAGCCAGCGCGACATGGTTTCGATTTCCTATGCTGACCAATCCTCAACTTTCATGGACTGCCCTGGCGGCCTTTAGTCGTTCGATGTCGCGGATGATGGAGGCTGGTGTTGAGGTGCGGAAGTCTCTGCAGACGTCTTCGCGGCAGTCTGCCGATCGTCGCATGGCTGGAGCGATTGAGAACGTTGTGGTTAGTGTCGCCAGTGGTCGAACATTGGCTGAAGCATTTGAGCGAGAAGGCGAGTTGTTCCCGCCTCTATTTCGAGATCTCGTCAACGTTGGTGAGCAGACAGGTTCCGTTCCCGAAGTCTTCAATGCTCTGGCGAAGTATTACGACTCCCGAATCAAGCAGGTCAAAGATTTTCGTGCGGCTATTGCGTGGCCAGTGATTCAGTTGGTTGCGGCAATCTGCATTATTGGTTTGCTGGTGTTTATTCTGGGCATCCTGCCTGCCGGCGAAAATGGTCAGCCGTTCGATGTGTTAGGATTCGGGTTGTATGGAGCAACCGGCGCCGGGGTTTGGTTCATGGGATGGATTGGTGCGGCAGTGGCGGGTTTCGTTCTCTGGAAGATGGCCAGCAACAGCGCTGCGTGGCAGGTTGCTCTGCATCCTGTGTTGCTGGGGCTGCCGGTGATCGGTCCGTGTATGCGATCGTTTGCGATTTCTCGCTTCTCCTGGTGCTTCGCGCTAACTCAGCAGGCAGGAATGTCGATTAAGCCATCGCTGGAATGCAGCCTGAAAGCCACCAGCAACGGCGCGTTTCAGATGGCGCAGCCACTGATTTGGCAGGAACTGGCTGAAGGAGAAACATTAGCCGACGCGTTAACAGCATCGAAGTTGTTTCCGAACGAATATCTTCAGTTCGTGGCCACAGCAGAGGAAACCGGAACTGTGCCGGAGCAATTGGATCGCATGAGCCATCTGTTCGAGGATGATGCTCATCGAGCGATGCATCGCATGACGGCGATTTTCAGCGGAGTGATCTGGGCTGGTGTCGCAGGGATTGTGATCTTCTTTATCTTCCGCATCGCGATGATGTACGTCGGCCTGCTGAATGATGCTGTGAAACAGGCATTGTGAGGGGCTTAAAGCTTCGCCGCTGCGAAGGCTCTTTCGAAACGTTGCCAGAGTTCCTCGACGGGTTCGATACCGATGCTGATTCGTAGCAGCCAACGGCTGACGCCGCACTCTTCAACAAAGTCCAGTTCTGTGTAGTGCGCCAGAATTGTGTAAGGACAGCACAGAGTAAAATTCGTCCCCAGGTTCGGGCCCTTGCAGACTTCGAGTCGGTCAAACACAACCGGTGTTGTCGTTGCAGGATTCTTCAAGACCACTGACAGCAGTCCGCCAAATCCGAACGATGGGGCTAAACCATCAGGTACAGCGGCAGCGTTTTCATTCAGGCTTGGGTGGTAGACTCGATCAACCAACGGATGCTGGCTCAGTCGTTTCGCCAGAATTTCGGCGTTACTGTTGATCACAGAAACGCGTTCGCGAACATCGCGAGAATTCTTTTCCAAGACTTCCGCATCGGCATCAATCAGCATTTCTTCAAAGTCATCTCGCAGTGCGGCGCGAAGTCGGTCCGCATGTTTTGATGCGGAGTTCAGCATGGCCGATCCAGCCAACACATCACCGTAGCCACTGAAGTACTTGGTCAGGCTTGTGACCACAACATCCGCATAAGGCAGCACGTTCTGATTAATGCAGGCGGCCAGAGTGTCATCAATGACGAGCACAAAGCCGTATTCGTCAGCGAGACTTCGCAGGGTCACGAGGTCCGGAGTTGTGAGCAACGGATTTGTCGGTGACTCGCAGAACACAGCACTAACTCGTTCGGTCTTCAAAAGAGTCCGCAACGCTTCGATGTCGGCTCCGTTGCCAATCGGGTAGAAGTGATAAGCTGCCGGCTCGAATCGTTGCTGAATCTTGAGCGTGTCCACGTACGGAAATCCAAACTGCACGCTGGGGCTATCCGAATCATGTCGACGAATAGCTCGCCACACGGCTGCGATTGCTGCCATGCCGCAGGGAAAAATCCAGAGGTCATTTTTTGAGCAACCTCGAAGCTCGGCCAGTCGATTCAGAATCTGATCGCGAGCTGGTGTAGGAGTACACGTCACTCGTTCGCCTCGCAACGCCATCTCCGCGCCGCGAGAGGAGATGACTTCGCCGGCGTGTTGCCAGTATTCCTTCAGCGTTGAGAACTCTTGAGGATCGATGGCGACTCCGCAGAACGGCTGACCAGTGACAGGGATCAGCGAGGCGGTCGCTACGCCTCGCCACTGCACATAGCGCAATGCACGTTCGGCGGACTTTCGTGTTGGAAAAATCAGACCCGCAGAATCTGAACCAAAAACCTGGCGACAAAGCTGTCGTACGAACGGATGCAGGCAGAATCGAGGATACGCGGCCTGCAACTTCGAAACGACCTCGGCATCACCCTCTTCGTACCGAATGTTGTGTTCCCACAGCGGCAGGCAGGCGGAGACTGCATGGACCGAATCAGGCATCGGAAGTCCCAGATGTTCGGCTTTCCATCGGGGTGAAATGAGCAGATCGGCGGGCATGGGTAAATTCGTTAAAGCTAAATGAACCTGAGCAGGCGCAGTGGAGTTGGTGTCTCAGGACGGATTCAAGGGACAGAAGTACCGTGGGCCCGTCGAGGTTGTGAATTTATTCGTAGGACGGCCTTTTCAGGCCGTCGTTGCCACAAAAACACGTGCGATTTTGACGCCCTGAAAAGGGCGTCCTACATTTTTCACAACCTCGTCGGGCCAAAGGCGTCCGTCGAGCCAGTCATTCAACACAACGGGTCATAGACTATGACTCGGTAACCACATGATAGCAGGCATTTCCCCGAGGAAAACTCGCATTCTCGCCACTCCCCGACACTGATATTCTGCATCCTCTGGCTGTCTACAGGCGACTTGGATGTCGGAAGCCGGCCACTTCTAAGGATATTTTCTGCACGCGGCCACCATCGAGGCCATCTGCAATAACGGTATCCCGCGAGCACCCTGCCTCATTTCAATCCGCGTGAAGAATAGCAATGATAAGACTCCCACGATCGACTGTCAGATTTCTGACTGCTTCCCTGCAAGCGATGTCGTACGCGATTCTGTGCGTCGTTGCTATCTTGGGTCAACCCGTGGCGGCCGATGAAGCTCCGAGACGGGACCGTCTGCATCGCCAGATTCTGGAAAAGCGTCAGGCGATTTTCGACGGTCTGCAGGCCGATCTGGAAAGTGTTGAGGATTGGTGCGACAAGCATGAGTTGCCCGAAGTCATTCCTCAGGTCCAGACGATTCGTCAGTCACTCGCTTCGCCAGAGCCGAATTTTGAGCCGCCGCGTCTGGTGACTCCGGAAGTTGACGGGACTCTGCCGTTGGATGAGCAGCAGTGGCGGCTTCAGATTCAGAATCATCGCCGCGAGCGAGGTGCAGAACTCTATTCATTGGCTCGACAGGCTCTGCGCAATGGCTTTCCCTCGCTGGCGTTTTCGTTGATCAGCGAAGTTGTTCGAATCGATCCGGACCACAAGTATGCGCGATCTGTTCTGGGGCAATTAATCTTTAGCGATCCTCAACGCAAAGAAGAACCGGGGTATGCCGGTGAATGGGTGTCTCAGTTTGAGAAGCAGATGCGAAGTGGCAGCAAGCCTCAGACGTTTCATCCCGAGTTCGGCTGGATCCCCATCACCAGTGTTTCGCGCTATGAAGAAGGGCTGCGTCCCTGGAAAGGCGGCTGGATCAGTGCGGAGAAGGAAGCTGAACATCGTCGCGACTTTCGCAATGCCTGGGAAATTCCCAGTGAGCACTTCCTTGTAAAGACGAATGTCAGCCTTGAAGTTGGCCTTGAGTTATCACAAAAGCTTGAACTCTATTACGAATGGCTGCAGCAGCACTTCGCGGCATTCTTTGAGACACCCGCTGCTCTGCAGGATCGTTTCGACAATGCCACATTGCGAGGTTCTGCTCACAAGCGTGGGCCGATGGAACTGCATTTCTATGCGAAGCGCGACGAGTATCAGAAACGTGTTGAAGGCAAAGTGCCGCCGAATCTGGAGACGACGGGATACTACTCTCAGGAAACTCGCACAACGTACTTCTTTATGGATCGCAAAGAACGAACGCTGTCGACACTGTTTCACGAGGCGACCCATCAAATCCTCGACCTGCATACCCTGGAAGCTCGCCGTGCGGCTTCTCGCGCGCGGGCTCAGCGGACAAGGCAGAAGCCCGGAGATTGGGGGCTCGGCGAACGTTCGAACTTCTGGATCATCGAGGGGCTGGCCTGCTACTTTGAATCGTTCGAAGTCAATGACGGCAAGGTGTCGATCGGTCGTCCGGATCATGTGCGTTTTGTCCGAGCGATCGAACGTATGACGCTGCCTGATGATCAGTTCTATCTGCCCAGTAAAGAGTTTTTAGCACTCGGGAAGAACGACTTTATGCATCATCCGCAGGTCGCACCGTTGTACACGCAGGCGGCCGGGTTTACTCACTTCCTGATGCACTACGAAGACGGACTGTATCGTGATGATCTGATTGCTCTGCTGGCTGCAATTTATCGTCCGGATGGAGACTACATTCTGCAGGAGCCATCACTGGCACGCATCGCTGAGGTGACTCATGATGCTTTCGATCAGCAGTATAGAACTCATATGCAGAACCTGGAGGAACAAATGAATGTTCAGCCGGATGAGAGTGGTGTTCAGACGCCCTGACCTTGGGAGAATTTCGTCGCACCGTTTTCGGAGGTGTTTCCTGATCGAACAGGAGTCAGAGTCGAAAGGAAAGTTCCGCGATATATTACTGGATCCTGCTGCGACTCAGAACATTGGTGGATGTTCATTCATGGCAGCCCACAAACGGCGCACTCGAACGATCTGCGGACGATTCATTCTTAATGTCGCAATTGTGACTTGTGCGATCTGAGTCAGGCCGATTATCACAGTCGCATCGCTGCTCCACTCAAAGTGTTCGTTCCAATCGTTCAGATGTGGATGAAAAAGTGGAAACTCTACTGTGGCAGGATCGCTGGACCCGACGGTTCGATCTGACTTGTAGCGATTGCAGGTGGGGCAAGAAAGGCAGAGGTTTTGAAAGACTGTTTCGCCGCCAAGGGAGCTTGGAACGATATGTTCAAACTCAAATGTCACCACCGTCAGGGCTTCTGGCGTCCTGCAATAAGCACAATGGTCACGAAAATGGGCACGGATGCGACGACGGAGCTCTGCAGGAATATAGACGCTCACGCCCCTGCCGCTTTCGCGTGTTGCTGAAGTGTGAAGCGAGATCGAGTCTTCAGGATCGTCAATTGATCCACTTGTGATAACAGTGCATCAAGCTCTGACAATTCAAGCGTAGTGAGCAGACCGTCAGATTTCTTTTCGAGTAATGTATCAAGCCGGGATTGTGCAGAAGGAGCCAGAACGCTGTTAGCAAGCGCTTCAAGCTCCTCTTCGCTAAGGCTTGTTACCAGTTCAAGTTCGTTTTCCATTGCCCACCTGTGATGTGAGGATGAATTCAGCCACTTAGCGAAATGGCGAATTGTTTGTTCACCTGCATTTTCCGCGAAAATCGGGAACTTGCAAGGTGGAAATTGGAGCGACGGAACGGAGACCTACTTCCGGATCGCGCGCCAACGGAGCCAGTGATCGGCGAGCACGATGGCGACCATGGCTTCTCCCATGGGGACAAAGCGAGGCAGCAGGCACGGATCGTGGCGGCCCTTTGTGCGGATCGTCGTTGGCAGGCCATCGCGAGTTACGGTTGCTTGTTCTTTGGCGAGACTGCTGGTCGGCTTTATGGCAGCTCGCAGGATGATCGGCATGCCGGAACTGATGCCGCCCAGCATTCCACCGTGGCGATTTGATTCGGTGGCAATCTCAACGCCAGCACGTGTTTGTCGAGATGTGAAGATGTCGTTGTTCTGGCTGCCGCGAAGTTCTGCACAGGCAAAGCCGTTGCCGTATTCGACACCGAGAACTGCGGGCAAACTGAACAAGGCTTTTGCGAGATCCGCCTTGAGCTTGTCAAAGACCGGTTCACCCAGTCCGGCGGGAATGTTGGTTGCGACGATTTCAGAAACGCCACCGATGGAATCTGTGTCGCGGCGAACTTCGTCAATCAACGCCACCATCTTCTCGGCCGCCGCATAGTCGGGACAGCGCACGAAGTTGGGCGATCCATCCGGCAGCATTTCCACCTGATGCAACGTAACCTGTTCGGGGTTGGGGATGGCAGCTTTGATGGGGCCGACTTGAGACACATAGCCGATCACTTGTCCGCCGAATTCCTGAGCGATCAGTTTCTTCGCGATGGCTCCTGCGGCGACTCGGGCGGTTGTTTCTCTGGCGCTGCTGCGACCGCCGCCACGATAGTCACGAAAGCCGTAACGAGCATCGAACGTGTAGTCTGCATGCCCCGGTCGATACTTGTCGCGGATGTCAGAATAGTCGCCGCTGCGCTGGTCGGCGTTGCGAATCAGGATCGCGATGCTGGTACCGGTTGTTTTGCCGTCGAAAACTCCAGACAGGATTTCTGGTTCGTCTTCTTCCTGGCGCTGTGTGACGAGCGGACTTTGGCCCGGTCGTCGTCGTTGCAAATCGGGTCGCAGGTCATCGACGCTGAGCGGCATCCCGGGGGGAACACCGTCGACGATAACAACGTTGCCCGGCCCGTGGCTTTCACCGGCGGTTGTGATGCGAAACAGTTTTCCGAAGGAGTTACCGGCCATTAAAGTCCTGGGTTCTGTAGAGAGGCCAATCCTCAAACAGCAGATTCGAAATCTGAAATTTGAGATTTGAAATTCGCAAACGAAGAGCAACGAATGTCACAAAGTCACAAGCTGCTTCATTTCTCGCACAGCGCGTTCGAAGCCCACCATCATGGCTTGCGCTACGATTGAGTGACCAATGTTAAGTTCATGCACGCAGTGAATCTCTGCCACACGACGCACGTTGCGATAAGTGAGTCCGTGTCCAAGATTCAGTTTGAGTCCCTGAGCGTTGGCGTACTGACCGGCTTCGCGAAGGCGATCGAATTCGTATTCGACTTTCTCTGGTGTGCGAGCATCCGCATAGCAGCCAGTGTGCAGTTCGATGGCTTCAACACCCAGTTCTTTGGCTTTCTCAACCTGAGCGACATCCGGATCAATAAACAGGCTGCACATAATCCCCGCGCCCTGCAGTTGATCGACGCACTGGCGGATGCGCTGGAAGTGAGTTTTCACATCGAGTCCGCCCTCAGTCGTGATCTCTTCACGTTTCTCGGGAACAAGTGTCGCCTGATCCGGCAGGACATTCAGGGCAATCTTTGTGATTTCGTCGGACACAGCCATTTCCAGGTTGAGTCGGACACGGCAGATTTCCTTTAGGAGCCGCACGTCGCGATCCTGAATGTGACGCCGGTCTTCACGCAGATGGACTGTGATCGCGTCAGCTCCGCCCAGTTCTGCCAGAACAGCCGCATGAACCGGATCCGGTTCGTTGGTACGTCGAGCCTGACGGACTGTGGCGACGTGGTCGATGTTCACACCCAACAATGGCATTGGAACGATGCTCCGCTGAAATATATGAATTGAAGAGTAGGCAATTGTTGTGGGACAGGTCGATTTTCACCAGTGAACGGGCTCGGTGGGACGGTGATTTCATCAGCCGGAACACGTCTGTGTCCGGTTTTTCCTGCTTGCTGCGGGCATACGGTGGTCGAGGCCACCAATTTCTGGAACGCAGTTTGCATTTTGTGGGGCAAAAACGCGGACCGCTGCCGTTCCGGCAGTTCCGCGCACTCAGAGGCTATGAGGAAATGTAGGACGCCCTGTTCAGGGCGTCGAAATCGGCCTTTTTTTGTGGCAACGACGGCCTGAAAAGGCCGTCCTACGTGCAAGTTCACAGCCTCTCAAGGTTTTGGAGGCTCGGGTGTCGCCTGATTCTGCCGGGTAACGCTTCGGGTTGAAAAGCCTGCGTGTTTTCGAGGTTTTTGGCGTTAGTTGAGATTGGGTGCGGGAGCTTGATTCGGGTCGGCGAGCTGACCTCGATTGTATTCCCGGCCAAAGTCGCGACGATGCGGTGCTGGTCTACGGGGTTTGAGAGTTCCAGAAAAGCTCTCGAACCGAGCCGGTTGCGGCATCTACGTGATCGATCGTGGTAACCAAATTAATTTGTATGAGATATGGGCCGGTCAGAAAGTGATCCTCATGAGTTCGAATTCCAGCACCTCGTCTGATGTGATGATCGAAGCCCGAGGGCTGAGCAAGTTCTACGGAGAATTTGCAGCGACTCGGGACGTGACGTTTTCCGTCCCTCGTGGGCAAGTGTGTGCGTTTCTCGGGCCGAACGGAGCCGGGAAGAGTACGACTATGAAGATGCTGACGGGATTTCTTTCGCCCAGTCGCGGCGAGGCATTTCTTGCGGGCTACAATGTTGCGGAGAACCGCATTGCAGCCAGTGAGCATCTCGGGTATCTGCCAGAAAACGGGCCTCTCTATGTCGAGATGACCCCGGAGACATTGCTGCAGTACATGGGTGAAGTTCGCGGCTTGAAGGGCGACCAGCTCGCCAAGCGTATGGCCTGGGTTTCTGACAAGTGTTCACTTGCGGAAGTCTGGCGAAAGCCGATCTCGAAGTTGTCTCGTGGTTTTCGTCAGCGAGTCGGCATGGCACACGCGATGTTGCATGATCCCGATGTGTTGATTCTGGACGAACCGACGAGCGGACTTGATCCGAATCAGGTCCACGGTGTTCGAGACCTCATTCTTGAGCTAGCGAAGACGAAGACGATTCTGTTGTCGACTCACATTCTGCAGGAAGTTCGCGCGGTCTGCAGTCGAGTGGTGATGGTGAATAATGGGCGAGTGGTGTTCGATGGCCCAACGGGTGATCTGGGCAACAACGAGGTCGACATGGAAAAGCAATTCCGCAAGCTGACTCACAGTGCTGCGTAATTGAGGCCCCGACTTGATTCCTTTTGATTCATGGTCTGCTGATCCAGTTTTGGCCTTCTAAACGCCGTCAAATCTCGGTTGGCAGATTTCCGATTCTTATCCAGAGCGAAGGTGTGTGCATGTTTCGCAGTCATGTAATTCTGGCAGTAGCCAAGCGGAATTTCCGCAGTTACTTCTCCGGGATTCTCGGATATCTCTTTATCCTGGTGTTCTGCGTTGCCTCGGCTGCGATGGCGTTTTCTGCCGCTTTCTTTGCCGCAAATCAAGCAACGCTCGATCAGTTGACCGCCGGGTTTCCCTGGCTGCTGCTGTTCGTGATTCCGGCGATCACGATGACGGCCTGGTCCGACGAGCGAAAGCTGGGAACAGACGAATTGCTGTTCACCATGCCATCGACGGAAATCGAAGTTCTGGCTGGTAAATATCTGGCCGTATTCGGTGTCTATTCTGTGGCGTTGGCGTTCTCGCTGGTCAATGTTTTGGTCCTGATCTGGTTGGGTTCGCCTGACATGGGAGCCGTGATCAGTAGTTATGTGGGCTACCTGCTGGCAGGTGCTGCTCTGCTGACAGCCGGAATGCTGGCGTCTTCTTTGACGAACAGTTCAACCGTTGCGTTCGTGCTGGGTGTTGTATTCTGCTGTGTTCCGGTGATGTTGTATTACGTCACGGATGTGGTTGAGTGGGTTTATGGTTTGTTCGGCAAGGGAGCCGAGCTGTACGACCTCCGAAATCGTCTGGCGTCAATGAGTCTTCAGCAGCAGCTCCAGGACTTCAGCGTCGGCGTTCTGCCGTTCTCCGGAATTGCCTGGTTTGCATTTTTTGCCGCGGTCATGCTGTATCTCAATCTGATTGTGATTTCGCGACGTCGCTGGTCAGCGGGACAACAGGTCGGGATGGGAATGCAGTTCGCAATTCGCACCGGTTGCGTTCTGATCACAGCGGCCAGTTTGATGACCATCTTCTGGACCTATCCTGCTCGAGCCGACTTGTCCGCCGAAGACCTCTTCACGCTTTCCGACGCTACTGAGAACACTTTGCAAGGTTTGAAGGAAACGCAGCGAATCACGATTCAGTCGTTCATCAGCCCGGATGTGCCAGGCGATTATGTCGAAACACGACGTCAGCTTCGCGGGTTGCTCCGAGAATTTGAATTGAGCAGCGGTGGTGCCATCACCTGGCGTGATATTGCTGTTGAGCCGTTTAGCGAAGAAGCAGAGCAGGCCCGCGCGTTGGGCATTGAGCCTGTCCGACTGCAATATGAACGAGATGGCAAACGCGAAGAAGCGGAAGTATTCCTTGGAGCATTCATCCAGAGTGCGACTGATGAACTAGTGATTCCGTTCTTCGGCAAAGGGCTTCCCATCGAGTATGAGTTGACTCGATCATTGCGAACCGTTTCTCAGGAAGAGCGTCTGACCGTTGGTGTTCTGGTGACCGATGCTCGAGCAACCTCCGAAGGCGAAGGCGGCGGTAAATGGGAGATCGTTCGAGAGCTTGAAAAGCAGTACAAGGTCATCGCCGTCAATCCTTCTAATCGCATTTTGGTTGATGACGAGAAGGCCGAAGAGAAGAAGGAAGGCGACGCCGCCGCTAAAGACGCTGAAGAGAAAAAGGATGATGCGGCCGCTTCTGATAAAAAGGACAAGAAGGCAGCCGAGGGTTTCGATGTTTTGTTGGCCGTCATGCCTTCGTCGCTGACACAGCCTCAGATGGACAATCTGGTTGAGTATGTCAAAGCCGGAAAGCCGACACTGATTTTCGATGACCCTTGTCCGTTCGTCTTCCAGTCTCAGGCCGGTTTGGCGATGGCCCCTAAACTGCCAAAGCCAGGTGGAGGTGGCGGCATGTTTGGTGGTGGTCCTCCGCCCGAACAGAAGGCTGATGGTGGCGAGGCGACCGCGCTGATGAATCTTCTGAACGTTAAGTGGGACAACGGTCAGGTTGTTTACGACCGCAACAATCCCCACAACGAATTTGGCACGCTGCCACCGGAGTATGTCTTCGTTTCTCGCACTGGAAACCAGTCTTCTCCGTTTGGTGAAGACAGCACAGTTTCGAAGAGCCTGCAGGATCTGGTCATGCTCTATCCCGGATCGATCATCGATCGTGCGGGACGTAAGGAGCAGGAGTTCATCCCGCTACTGCGTACCAGCCGTGAGTCCGGTCTGCTGGACTGGGAAGACTACACCGCTCCATCATTCAATCCGTTTGCTGGTGGGCAGTCAGTTGAGATTAATCCGAATCCTCGTCGTCGCGACGATAATGATTCGCACGTGATTGCTGCACAGATTCGAAACAAGTCGGCTGAGTCGCCGCTGAACGTGATCCTGTGCTCTGATATCGACATGATTACGGACTGGTTTTTCCTTGAACGCAATCGAGGTATGTTGGGCGTTAAGTTCGATAACGTGACCTTCGTCCTGAATGCAGTCGATGCTTTGGCGGGTGATGAGACATTTATTCCGTTGCGATCTCGTCGAGCCAGTCTGCGGACGCTGAAGTTCGTTGAAGATCAGACCAGCTCCATGAGAAAGAACCTGAACAAGGAAGAGAAGGACG
>JBILXT010000350.1:0-7620 GCA_044378235.1 Planctomycetaceae bacterium | reverse complement strand
TAATCGGACCATACGGCTTGCCATAAACGTATTTCTCGAACATCCCTGGATCGGCTTCGCCCGGAACTCGATCGTGTCGCAATTCCAATGGTTCGAAGAACGCGCGGAAGTGAAAATACTCTTCCTGCGTCAACGGATCGTATTTGTGATCGTGACATTGTGCGCAATTCAGAGTCATCCCGAGGAAGGCCTTTCCCGTGTGTTCAACCAGATCCTTCTTCCAGGTTTCGTAATTCCATTTGAACCAACTGCGAACCAGATAACCTGTGGCGACGATGTTCTGATCATCCGCCGGCATGATTTCATCCGCCGCCAGCATTTCCACAATCATCTGGTCATAGGGTTTGTCTTCGTTGATCGACCGAACAATCCAATCTCGCCAGCGCCAGACCATGGGATAGCTGTTCATGACATCCGGTACGGAACGTCGGCCATACCAATCGCTGTAACGCCAGACGTCCATCCAATGTCGTCCCCACCGTTCACCGTGCTGAGGTGACGACAGCAGCTTATCCACGACGTTCTCATAAGCCTGAGGGGATTTGTCCTTGATGAATGCCTGCAGATCCTCAGCGGATGGAGGCACACCGATCAAGTCCAGATAGACTCGCCGCAGTAACGTCGCTTTATCCGTACGTGGCATCGCAACCACACCTCGCGCGTCGCGCTGTGCGGCAATGAAGGCATCAATCGGATTCGACGACTGATTCCCGGCGACAACCGGCAATTCCGGTCGAACCGGCTTCTTGTACGCCCAGTGCTGACGAGGATCCTCTTCTGGCTTTTCATCTTCAGGTGCTTCAGCGCCTGATTCGATCCATCGCGTGATCAGACTGATCTGTTCGGGCGTCAGAGGTTTCCCTTCCGGCGGCATGCGAGTGCTGTCATCGGTTGAGGTAATGCGAGAAATCATCGGGCTTCCGGTGAGATCCTTAGGCACAATGGCCGCTCCGCCATCCCCACCTTTTCTGGCAAGTTCGACAGTATCCAGTCGCAGTCCACCTTCCTGCTTGAGCGCTCCGTGACACGAATAGCAGCGTTCATGCAGAATCGGTTTCACATCTCGGGCATAGTCGACGGCTGTGTCATCGGCAAGGCAGGGCACACCGGCTGCAATGATCAGCAGGGCAGCAGTAAGTTTCATGATCATCTCCTCTCGGAGAACAGTGCAGCGTAAACAAACCAGACTTCACAATCTTCGAGCCCAACAACAACGATGACTCGCTACAACAACTGAGCAATCGGCGATCCATGCGGCAGAATGGGAATTGGTCGGCCGGACAAATCCTTCACCGACTGAGTAAAGTCGATTCCCAGATGAGCATAAACAGTGGCCAGCAAATCCTGCGGGGTGACTCGATCACGAACCGGATGCTCGCCACGCGCATTGGTTTCACCAACGACCTGGCCCATTCTAAGCCCACCACCCGAAATCAGGGCGCTGAACGCATGCGGCCAATGATCGCGTCCCAGGCCGATCTGGTCTGAGAAATTCTTTGGCGCGTGAGTCACATTTGGCGTTCGCCCAAACTCTCCACAGGCAATCAGCAGAACTTTCTTATCCAGCCCTCGCTCATAAATATCATCGATCAGAGCACATAGAGCTTCGTCCATCTGAGGCAGACGTTCTCGTTGAGCATAGTCCAGATGAAACGCTCCCGCATGATCATCCCAACTGAAATTTTTCGTCGTATCGTTCGGCGCAGTGGCGTCGATATTGATAACCGCCGATCCGGCTTCTGCCAGTCGTCTGGCCAAAAGACAGCTCTGCCCCCAGCGATGACGACCATAACGATCTCGTGTCTCAGGCGATTCTTTGGAAATATCAAACGCATCGACCACGCGATTGCTGGTCAACATCGTAAATGCGGCGGAACGAAAGCGATCAACGCCTCCCAACGTTTCAAGGCGATCGATGTCTGAACGCATGCGGTCAAACTGAGTGACCAATGAACGTCGATGATCCAGACGATTGTTGTCGATCCCCGTCGCAAGCGTCAGATTGCCAGGAGCAAAATTGGGGACTGAAGGATCACCAGTTTCGAACGCTCGATGACTCACACCCAGATAACCAGGGTTTGTCATAAACGGAGCCTTCTGAAGTCCAACGTACTGAGGAATCCCGTCGGACCGCAGCCCGCGATTCCAGGCTGCGATCATCCCAAAGTCCGGATGCTCGGATCTGGCTTGTGACGTCGGATCAGGAACGCTGGGTGTCTTTCCAGTCAGAACTTCAATGCTGCCATCATTGTGAGCGGACATCTCATGGTGCAAAGAACGAATCAGCGAAAACCGATCTGCACGCTGCGCCTGCTTCGGCATGTATTCGCAAATATCCATCCCAGGGACAACTGTCGGGATTGGTTTGAGTGGTCCTCGAATCTCCGCGGGGGCATCCGGCTTCATGTCCCACGTTTCGAACTGACTCGGGCCGCCCCACATCCAGAACAAAATCACACTGGTATCAGGTTCAATAGGTGTGCCGGCCTGAGCACGTCGGGACAGCAACGATGGCAACGTCAGGCCACCAAGCGCCAAAGTCCCGATGCGCATAAACTCGCGCCGCCGAAGCGGGCCGGTACAGAGTCTTCCTTGCATGGAGAGACAGTCCCGTGGTCTGGAGTCGAAAAATGCATAGCTAAAGGCAGGTTTTGCACAGGGTGGGGCGTATATGCTCGCCTCATGCGGCCCAAAGTGCAAGGGGAAGGATCCCGAATTCAGCTCCATCCGGTCGACTCCCCCAACAGCTGGTGCTCTCGTCGAATACCGTCAACTTGAACCAATCTCTGTAGATTGACAATCCGCAGCCTAAGCCTGCGGAGGTCGGGGGAACAGCAACGACGTTGACTGCCTTTCGTTCTTTGTCATCTGCGAAGACCTGACCGACGGCAGTTCGCCTGCCTGAGAAATTGTTGTTCTCATTCCCGGAACTCAGCAAAGCCGGCCCCTCCCACGTGGTAGGTTTGCGTCGTCCTGCCGGCATTGTGAAACGGCAGTCCGCATATCGTCCGCCATTTTCCCGCCTCTGTGGATCAGGAAGCAAACCGATGAGCAAGGCCAAGCCGTTACTGTTCGGTGCGGCGCTGGGTGCGTCGGCGATGTTCTTCGCTCAGCAATACCATGTCGTTCATTCCCATGACGGTTTGCAGGTTGTTCCTCGCACGCCGCAACTGTCTTTGGGACTGGCTTACGTCGACATCCGCAACTGGACACCTTCGCAATGGGTTGACCGTCCTGAAGTCGCTCGCGCTGTGATGGCCCATGGTTCCGGAGACCTGATTTCTGAATCTGTGGCGACAACTTTGGCTGATCGAGTCACTGAAGACTCATCAACACTGGACGAGCTTCGTGGATTTCTGAACGGTGCGAAGGCAAAGAAGTCCTCCGACGGGGACGACGAGAGTCTCGGTTTCCCAACGGACGATGCAGATGCTGAATCCGGCAAAAAGGAAGGCTCTGATAACGATCTGTTTCGGATACCGTTTCCTCAGGATGCACGAACGAAAGCTCCGGCGGATCCGTTCCGTGAAGCCAGAGCAGAAGATAAGGTCAGCGAAGTTCAGCCTGATTCATCAGGTCGATCGGCCTCTCCAACAAGATCAGGTTCGTCCGCTCCATCCCGCTTCTCATCAGATGATGTTCTCGATGGATTTGAAGAAGTCTCAGACCTTGAAGAGGATGCCCGGAAGCCATCTGCTTCTTCGGGCTCATCAGTGACAAAGCCGTCTAAGACAGAAAAGTCTGTCGCCGAACAAGCGAACGAAATGTGGGATCGCATTGCCGGTCCTTCTTCTGGCGGCTCTTCGTCGACACCAAAAACATCAGCCCCGAAAACAACACCAAAACCTGCTCCGAAACCATCAGAGTCGGACTCGATGTTTGAAGAGGTGACGACGCAACTGGAGAACCGCGCTCAGGAAGCTCTCAACCGAGCCAAAGATACGGCGAAAGAAAAAGCTGTTTCCACCGTAGAGCAGGGTTCGGCATCGTCTTCGAACTACGTCCGCGAGAAGGCTGCAGAGATGCTTCCTGACTCAGCCAAATCGCTGCTGGACAAGGCCGCGACGGGAACTGGCGTCGGCACCGGTAGTGCAGGGAATGCTAACCCGTCATCGATTTTGGGCTTTGACCCATTTTTGGAGTAGCCTTGAAGTGCCTTGCCCGTTTGGTGCGATTTCTTACCCTTCGTCGTCAGACGACAGTCAGGGAATCGTATTCACTTCGGAATCAGCACACTCATGAAACTCCTGCAGACTCTCACTCAGACGCCTTCCGTTCCTGGTCGTGAAGATCGTATTCGCAAGGTCATCAAGGACTACATCACGCAGAATAATCTGTTTGATGAGGTCTCAATCGATGCGATGGGCTCGTTGATTGGTATTCGCAGAGCACGCCGCAGTCAGGGAACTCCGGAAACGAAGCCCGTGCGAGTCATGCTGGCGGCGCACATGGATCAGATCGGGTTTCTGGTCCGCCACATCGACGAAAACGGCTATCTGCGAGTTAACCCGGTCGGTGGCTTCGACGCACGAAACCTGTTCGCTCGAAAGGTTCGCGTCTGCTGCTCCAGTGGTGATCTTCCCGGCATTATGAATGCCTCAGGCAAACCAATTCACATTGCCAGTGAGGCCGACAAGAAGAAGATTCCGGAAGTGACGGAGTTCTTCGTAGACCTTGGATTAAGCGCCGAACAGGTGAAGGCCAAAGTCGTCATTGGCGATATGGTGGTTCTGGATGGTCCGTTTGAGGAAGTTGGTAGCTCGGTCGTTTCGCAGTGTCTGGACAATCGCATCGGCTGCTGGGCCCAGATCCGAGCGATCGAGAATCTTCGCTCCCACAGTTGTGATATCTACGCGGTCTGGACCGTTCAGGAAGAAGTCGGACTGCGAGGAGCCCAGCCTGCAGCATTCGGTGTGGATCCTGATATCGCGGTTGCCTGTGACACAACGTTGTGCTGCAAGACTCCCGGTGTCCCGGATGAAGATCGCGTTTCCGTTTCCGGCGATGGTGTCTGCCTGCATGTCATGGATGGCTCCATGATTTCAGACATCGGACTGGTGGAGGACTTCGAAAAGATCGCCCGATCGCGAGACATCAAATGCCAGCGAGCCATCCTGCCTCGCGGCGGACAGGACGGAGCCGTCATTCAGCGCAGTCGCAGCGGTGTCAAAACGATTGCGCTCGCTTGTCCGGTCAAGTACATTCACACCGTGACGGAAATGTCGCACAAGGACGACCTGGAGTCGTACCATCGACTGCTGACAGCATGGCTGGAAACAGTCTGATTCCAACAAGCCCAACAGGGTCTAACAGCTAGTGCTGTCGCTGCAGATTAGCATCGTCGTCCCCATGTCGCGGGCTGTATGACGAAATAAAAAAGCGGCTACCAGCGGAGTCTTCGCTGGTAGCCGCTTTCGTTTTGTCGCTTTCGATTCCGGATTAATGCTCGTCGGTTGGTGATGGTTCTGGCAACATCCCGGTCAAAATCGTACCGACAAGAGCGTAAGCTCCGGCAACGCATGCACCGACGACAGCCATCTGCCCCGGACCTGTAGCCAGAGAAATCGTGATGAAAGCGGCTGCCGTTCCGATGATTCGACCGCCGATATTGGCAGCAAAGCTTTCTCCCGTCCCACGCAGATGCACCGGGAACACCAATGGAATGTAGTTCCCCCAAAAGCTGAACTGTCCGACAGTCAGCACACCTGCCATAAAAATGCCAAACTTGATCATGGTCAGGGAATCCGACTGCAAGGCACTTCCGATCCAATAGAACAGGGCAGGCACCACGATCAGGGCAGGGATCTGGAAGACTCGCAGCAGATTTCTGCGGCTGACGATCTTCAACGCCAGAATGGCCAGCAAGGCACGGCCCAACAGACCACCGAGTTCCTGCCACAGTGTTACACCGGCCACAACAGCATCACTCTCATTTCCAGCAGCCTTCTTCTGGTCAGGCGTATACTCTGGTTTACCAGTTTCCTTGTTCTTTCCTTTCGGGTCGCCTGCTTTGGCTTTTGCTGCCGCAAGCACCTGCTGGTGTCCGGATTCTTTTGGTGTTCCTAACGCCTGAGCACCCAGGATCTGAGGTAACTGCTGGATGGCACCAAACGCAATCCCGTAGCTTGCTGCAAAGACCAGAGTTGTAACGATCGTTGTCTTACGCAGAGCAGGGCTGAAGAGTTCAGCAATCGATGGGCGACGCAGAGTGCCGGCTTCCTTCTTCTTCTGCCATTCCGGTGACTCTGGCAGGAACGGACGAATCAACAACAAAGGAAGAGCTGGAATCACGCCCGAAATCAGCGTGTATCGCCATGCCTCATGTCCGCTGTGAATCGCCGGCAAATCTTCAGCGATCTTTCCGGCAAGAATATTCATTCCGGCCACCAACAATCCACCGAGAGACGAGAACGCCTGAGTCCAGCCCAGCACCTTCTCACGCTGTTCGTGATTTGGAAACAACTCCGCAAGCCACGCAACTGCCGCAACGAACTCAACGCACACACCCACGAATACGCAACAGCGGAAAAACAGCAGGTGATACAAGCTTGTGGAGAACCCCGCAGCACAAGCTCCGAAGGCGTAGAGCAGAATGCTGAACGTCAGAACTCGACGACGTCCAAGTCGGTCAGTCAGCCATCCGCCCCATAGTCCAAAAATCCCGCCTGCCAAAGCAGGTACGAAGAACAGGACGCGAGCCCATTTGACATAATTCGCACCGCCTGGCAACCAAAGTGCCATCGCTGCCGGTCGCTCCATGCCAGCCTTGATCGCCTCTTCAACCAACGGAGCGCTCAACGCGGCCATGGCTGGCTTAATGATCAGAGGCAGCATCAGAAGTTCATAGATATCGAACGCAAACCCAATGGCAGCGATTGTACAAACAAGCCATTGTACGGGCGTTAAACGAAAGGCGGGAGTCGAAGACATGGATTAAGGAACCCTGATCGGCAGGAAGGAAGAGTAAGCGGAGTGACTAACTGTGGTCGCAATCAAAACATCAACGCAAAGTTTGAAACCAATATCACGGATCTCGCCACGGAGGTCATTGCACGCATCATTCTTGATAACACGTTCCGCGGAAACCAAGGATGCAGGACGGGACTTCCGGTGATTTCCCGGCAATTTCACCAAACTGTCACGTCGCGAATGCTAACGTGGTGAACAAAAGAGATCCAACGCTGAGCAAGCTGAGAATCGACCAGATTCCCGATCTCACGCCCACACCGCCCAGCCGACCATTCCGAACTTCTTGTCGGCTGGTTAGATGAAAATCGTCTGAGAATGAATTTGGGCTTTCTGTTGCTCGGACGAGGCAATATACAGTCACTTACGGAGAAATTTGTCCGGGGGCGGAATCGGAACGTATGCTTCGCCCGCGTGTGAGCCATCGGGCCGGACCAATCTTCCGGATTCATAAGATGGAATGGAGAACGGGCTTCTCACTTTCTTGTCTGCCGCAATACTGCGTGATTCCAACGACTTTCAATCCTTGACCGGGGAATTCGGGGAGATCCTATGTTGACTGCAAACCTCCGGAAGATGGCTTCGGAAATCTCGCGAAGAAAGATTATGCAGTTCGGAGGCCTTGGCCTGCCGGGAATGCTGAACACACCGCGA
>JBILXT010000349.1:0-7639 GCA_044378235.1 Planctomycetaceae bacterium | reverse complement strand
CCGGGCGGATTTGTTGCCGTTGCGTCTGCGCCGTTTCCAGGCGGAGGTGTCATCGGAATCGTAGGTTGTTCTTCATTGAGCCATGCGGAGAGAACGTTCGCGACAATTTCCGGATGAGCTTTCGCCTGTTCCGAGATGGCCGCCAATCTCCGTGCATCCGCCAGTGGAATGCCAGGCCCAACTGTTTCCGTGATGACGATTGGTTTCATGCGTTTCATCAGCATCATGCCGATCAGAAACGCCAGAGTTGCTGCCAGCCCGAGTGATACAGACTGAATCAGGGGTTGCCACTGTTGCCAGTCAAAGCCAGGCACAGCTGGAGCTTCGACGACTTCTGGTGCCAAAGGTGCGAGCACGACTTCGATCACATCCTGACGGTCGTCCTGAATCCCCACCGCATTTCGAACAAGCTTTTCAATCTGCTGCTGATCAAGAGCAGGAGCCGCGTTTGGATCGGCTGCTCCACCAGCTGGCGGTTTGATTCCGCTGATATCAGCGATCACTGCGACAGAAAGGCGAGTAATCGCTCCGGCCGTTTTGATCAACGTCTCTTCAGTGCTTGAATTCAAATATGTCGTATCAACCTGCGAGTTCTTATAGCCACCGTTGTTATTGGTTCGTGCATTGGGGTCGTTAGGGATATTCGAGGGAGTGCCAGCAACTCCGGTCGGTGGCGGAGGGGCTGTATCGTTCTTGCTGTCCAGAATCTTCTCACTGGCCTTCACGTTGGATTCCGGATCAAAGATGTTCTTCTTCTGGGTCATGGAGTCAAAATCAATCTCTGCCGTCACCTGCACGTCAGCTCGAAGGCCTTCGATCTTGTGTAGAATCTCAGTGGCTTTCTGGGCCAGAGACGCCTCATATTTCTGCCGGAACACCAGCTGCATGTCGAGATCTGAATTGACGCCTCTCGATGCATTGAATTGACGACCATTGGTGTCTGAAAGAGTAATGTTCTCTGGATTGAGCTCGGGAACAGACTTGGCCACGAGGCTCAGGATTGTTTCGGCCGTCATACCGGAGATGGAGTCTCCTCGCATAGGCTCGATCACAACCGCTGCCGTGACGGGGGATTTCTCGATTGAAAACGGAGTTTCGTCAGGACGACTGATCGTCACCGTTGCCTCACGAACACCTTTGATTTTCTTGATCGCCGCAGCGATTCGTCGCTCCAGGCCCTGCCGGCGTCGGTCTTCTTCTGTCCTCGGTGATTCGAAGAGACTTGGTGTCGCCGATATTTCTGTTTCTTCTTCCGGATTTAAGAGACCCGCGAGGGCCTGTCGAGCTTTGCTGACGTCGCCTCGGCCAACCGACACGGCTGAGCTGGAGAGATTAAGCTGATAGTCAATCTTCTCTGTGTCCAGAACGCCGGCGATCTCCACGGATCGTGAGGGCGTCAGCTGGCTGGCAATCACGATGTACTCGGGCTGTGACGCCCAGATCAGTGTCGCCGAGACGGCTGCGATACAGGCCAAAGCAGCCGCAATGAATCCTGTTCGTTGACCAATGGTCCAACGATTCCACAGAGCCAGCGATTGTTCTTTGAGCGAGATCCAGAAAGCCATGTTTATCTTCCCGACGTATCTTTAATCTTTGAGCCGCATCGGCAATTGGCAATTTCGTAGCTGAACTCGTGAGAGTTCAGAATGGCAACCGACATCTCACGAATCACGGCTACGTGATTCAGTTAACTTACGCGTTCTAAATCTGCATCCTCATCACTTCCTGATACGATGCGATCAGTCGATTTCTGATTTCCATCATGAGTCGAAAGGCCAGGTCAGCTCTGGACGTTGTCAGCACCACTTCGTGAATGCTCTCCGCTTCTCCCGTCACCAGCTGCTTGACGCCCGAATCTGCAAGCTGCTGTTGTTTGTCTGTCTCACTCACAAATCCCTTAAGCAAATCCTTGAACGGTAGGCCGTCTCGAGCAGACTCGTTGTCTTTGATCGACAGCGGAATGATCGACGGTGGCGTCTGAGGAAGCCCGTTAGGTCCGTAGAGTGATTGCAATGACATCAGTTAAGACCTCGCAGAAGTGACAGGGCCTGTTCGGCCATCTGTCGGAATGTCTCAAGTGATTTCAGGTTCGCCTCATAAGCCCGACTGGCCGTCACCATATCCACCATCTCGTGGGAAATGTTGACGTTGGGCATTCTGACATAACCATTTGCGTCTGCGTGAGGATGCCCGGGATTATGGACCAGTTGTCCAGGCGTCTTGTCTTCACTGACACCCACAACCTGGACACCGTAAAGTTCTCCGGCGGCATTCGAGCCAGCCGACATAACGTTCTCCATGGCCGCCGCGAAGGTCACCTGCTTGCGCTGATAGGGGCCGCCTTCAGGAGTCATCGTCGAATCAATATTGGCGATATTGTTCGCCGCGACCTCCATTCGCAGGCGTTCGCCAGCCAGACCGGATGCGCTGATCTCCATGCCCGACAGAATCTGTCCAAATGCCATCTCACGCCTCCTTTCGTTTCAATCAGTCTGTTGAGTACTACGATCCTTCAATTGCCAGTCGCATTTGTGACAGGTTGTGTCCGAGCAACTGAATGTAGGCCTGAGAGAGCATTGCGTTCTTATTGAGCTGTCCGATTTCGCGATCCACATCGACGTTGTTTCCGTCGGCTTTTGTTTTGAGTCCAGGAGTCTCGAAAATCTCCGGTCTCGCTTCGCCGAATCCGCGTCCCTCAAGTTCCTGAGCCAGCTGGGCTTCGAAATCAACGTCCAGTCGACGATAGTTGGGTGTGTTAACGTTAGCGAGATTGTTACTGATCACTCGCTGACGCATTTCCGAGGCCTGAATCAAACGCCCCAGCAGATCAAATTGAGAATTCATGGTTTCCATGACGAACACTCCACACCGAATCTGTGGATCAGCCCACTGATGGTCTCCGGAACGAACCCCGATGTGACTTCGAAGCTCCATCAGGAGACCTGACACGCTCGGCATCGGCACGCCTCAGGTGATCGCTACAATCAGAATATCCGGCAAAGCTTATCTGGCTTACCAGTTCTCTTGGGCAGCGGGTGGCCTCACGGGGATTTGAGGGAAAACATTCAGAGGCGCTGGCGTTCTCCCGGGCACTGCGAATAGTTCCACAGAACCGAGTGAGTTTGGGCGAAGGCTTTTTTTGCATCACCGCTCTCCATCTCGTGTTGAGTTGTCGATTTCAGACGAATCGCAAGACACTCGGAGTCGGGCTGTGTTTCGCAGCGTAGCTGCGGCAGCATTTAGCCCCAGGCTCCAGCTTTTGAAGTTGCGCATTTTGGTTAGGGCTGGAAGCCCGGCACATCCTCTGCCGGTGGCGTGAGCCACCGGACGGAAAGACATTGCGATTGAGGCCTGAAGGGCCGACACATCCGCCCTTGTGTCGGCCCTCTGGGGTTGTGAAAGAATGTAGGACGCCCTTTTCAGGGCGTCGAAATCGCACGCGTTTTTGAGGCAACGACGGCCTGAAAAGGCCGTCCTACGAATAAATTCACAGCCTCTCCGGGCCTGAAAAAACGCAACGTCAAAAGCTTCAGCCTGGGGGGAGGATCGGTCTATCAGCCGTGAAACGGCTTAATGTTCATTTTCAAACATCTTCCCCCAGGCTAAAGCCTGGGGCTACGTGCTGCCGCCTCTACGAGGCAAAAATCAAAACAACACGGACTCTCGTTGCAATACCAAGGTTTTGATACCTCAGGACAAGCCCCATCGTGGCAAGTCAAGCTTAAGTTCCCGCCACCCGGCCTGCCCCGGTGGTCCACAGGTTTTTGCACCACTTAAGATTTGTTGATTGGTCCGCTCATATTGTCCCAGCTCAAGGCTGCTCCACATGGGCGAGATTGCCATACCCAGTCCAGGACGTGTTCCAGCAGCACATCGGGATCATGCGACTCTGTCAGTCGACAACGCACGTTTTCTGCTACGCTACATCGCAACGTCCGGAAAATTCTTCTCACAAGACCGCCGGAGAAGAAACACCAGAACTCACTGCGGTCTCGTTCCCGTTGCTTGTTCATCCGATTTTCTGAGCGCACACATGCAGGTTCCACTTCCTCCGTCCGCTTCTACAGAAGCTCGCAATCAAGCGTCCATGTCGATCGACAGTCTGTCAGCGCTGGAGATTGTGCAGCTGATGAATCAGGAGGACGCTCGAGTTGCATCCGCCGTGGCGACGGAATCGGCCTCGATCGCTCAGGCCATCGATCTGATCGCAGCACGTTTTCGCGTCGGAGGTCGTCTGATCTATATGGGAGCAGGAACGTCTGGCCGACTTGGCGTTCTGGATGCCAGCGAGTGCCCTCCAACGTTCAGCGTGAAACCGGGCATGGTGATCGGTCTGATCGCAGGAGGAAAGGCCGCCTTGACCTCCGCGATCGAAGGCGCGGAAGATCGTCGGGCTGAAGGTACAACCGACCTTCAGCAACTCGGACTCACTGCCAATGACGTGGTGATGGGGATCGCTTCCAGCGGTCGAACTCCGTACGTCATGGGAGGACTTGAGTATGCTCGCAGTGTGAACGCGTCCACAATCGGTTTTGCCTGCAATGCCGGGTCCGCCTTGATTCCGCTGTCCGACATCATGATCACCCCGATCGTGGGACCGGAAGTGGTCACCGGGTCGACTCGGTTGAAAGCCGGAACCGCCACGAAGATGGTTTTGAATATGCTGACCACCGGCGCGATGGTGCTGATTGGCAAGACCTATGGGAACTTAATGGTCGACCTGACCGCGACCAATGAAAAGCTGAAAGACCGCTCCCAACGAATCGTTTCTGAACTGACCGGCCTGGCCGCCGCCGATGCGCGAGCCCTGTTGCTTCAATGTGAGGGACAGGTCAAGACGGCAGTCGTCGCTCATCGAGGACATGTTTCCCCGGAGCAGGCTCGTCAGATTTTGCTCGATCACGGAGGACATTTGCGACGTGCACTGTCGATTGTGGAAAAGTCGGAGACGTGATCAGCATCGTGGATTGTCCAGCAAGAGCCCATCATCAGCCGGGATGCGTTAGCGTCCGGTTCATTCCGCAAAAATCGCGGCAAATTGAACCGCGACTAGCGCCCAGCGGCTGATGTGACGACCTCCAGAATCACGTTATGATGAGACGCTACCACCATTTCATCGCGTAGTCTCGAAACCGTGATCGCGCCGCGCTGTCATCGAACGGCGGATTGGTCGCCTCCAGTGATGCAGAGAGTTGACTCAGCACGGTATAGGCCTGATCGGCACCAAGTTGTGTCTCCGTCCAGTCGCGGCGAGTATTCTTGATTCTCTCGCTGCGTATTTCACGCAGACGAGCGAGCAGGAGCGATCGCACACCATCTCTGATCACTGCGTCTTCGCATGACAGCAAAGGAGTCAACACCGGCAGCGCAGAGTCGTCAATGGGATGCTCACTGATTTGCACGCATGGTTCCGGATGGCCGTCCAGAATCTGCTTCACATTGTACCGATGGACCAAAGAATCGACCGGAGCAATGGCATAAAGGCACACGGCGAAAACTGGTACCATCAACTGATTGCGAATCAGCCAATGGAAATTATAAGCGCGAGCGATCTTACGGAGAACCAGGAGGAATCCAATCACCACACAGGTAATGCCAAGAAACCCGATCACACGCATTCGCGTCATTCCATTGAAGTCGACGTAGATCAGCATGCGGTTATAGGCTGAAGCGGCCAGCAGAAAATTCAAGCCCGACCAGATCCAGGCAAGCCTCCTCAGAGCCACGATCGACGGATGTTGCAGCATGCGACCACGGAACATCATCGACAGCACCACTGTGGCCAGCGCCAGGGCCGCCGTCAGCCACGCCGCGCCCTGATGAGCATAACCAGAATAGTGAAAACCTTCGGGGAACCGACGAAACCATAACGTCTGGAACTCAAAGACCAGATAACAGGAGAACAGAATGGACAGCGACAGGAGTGTATTGCGAAATGGTGTGTACATTCCGCTGGACTCTCCGGTTGTCGATGAGTCGCCAGTTTCTGTATCGAGCCCTTCCAGAATCTGTTTGCCCAGCGGACGCAGTAAGCCCGCCGTGAGCCATGCGATCGCGCACCAGAAGATAATCTCACCCGCAGAGAATCGGCTCACCCACAACTGCACGCGACTTACAATGTCCGACAGGATTGTAGAAAAACGTGAGATGAGATCGGGGTTCGCAAAGACAAAGATCGTGCCAAACATGAAGACACTGATCAGTGGCAGCAGGAAATTCATGATGGGAGCCGGTTCGCCTCGATCAACAGGCTCCAGCACTGACCGTCTCCACCCGATCTGAACCGCTCGCAGGCACTCGTATCCTCCGGGAACGGTGGACGCCAGAAAGACGATCGACTCCAGCAGCCAGGGTGCAACACCATGAAGTGCCATCGAAAATCCATTCAGAGCCCACAACGCCGTAAGCACCTGAACCACACCGCCGGACCACGCCAGGCGACAGGCGAGCGCGATCACTAACAGCCCCATCAAGGCCGCGGACGATGACAGTCTTGCGCGCGGAGTCCCCAACAGCAACAGAATCGCGGCCAGAGGAAAGAACACCGCCGGACCGAAGAATCCTCGAGCCTGATACAGCATCAGATCACTTAGCGCAACCATAGCGATGATGATCAGGACAACTTTTCGCCCAACCTGAGGCTCTTCTTCGCGGGTTGGCAATACTGGCTGATCTCTCGCCCAGGATGGCGCTCGCTCAAATATCATCGGTTGAGCTGACGGCATATTCGTCCCGTCAGGAGAGTGATCATCAGGCCCGGGAAATCTTTGCGGTTCGTCCATGACTGGATCCCTTCAGTGGAGTTTGTTCGCCAGACTACGAAGAAGAGTGTTCAAACCGTTGGAGTGTTTTCCTGCTGCTACGGAGGAATCACGATCTCAATTTTGTTCATTAGATTTGTTCATTTTTTTCAAACGCATCGTCGTCGGCGATATCTAGTTGTGCAGAAGCCCCTGGACCACCGGGGTAAACCCGGGTGGGGGTGGGTCAGCCTTTCGTGCGCCATGCGATCAATCCACTGACATCGGACTCCGTGCAGTTTGCTTCCCGCCGTCTGTTGCCTTGATGTTGACGAATGGCAACATGTGATGCCTTCTCACCATCGTGTAAATCTTTGCTGACACGCAATTCCGCCTGTTTTTGACGTTTTCACTCTTGCGCGCTCAATGGCACTGTTTTTGTTCTGTAGTCCCAAAGAGGAATCCGGCTCGCGCCGTGATGCCGAAATGCTACGTGAACAAGAAGTGAGGTGCAGTGATGAAGGCGTTGGAAGTTGCATTGATCTGTAGTGCGTCGCCAGGATTTCTCCGCAGCGTCGGAAGTCTGATGGCCGGCCAGTGCCGACTGATGGAGTGCTATTCTCTGCCCGAAGCCGCGCAGATGATTCAGTTGCATCGACCGGACTTTGCCGTGTTCGATGTTCGTGCGGCCTCGCCACAGCAACTGGCCAGAACCTTCGCAACCATCAGTAACGTCAAGTCCGTTGACTGTGTTCTGGTGACCGTACCAGGGCAGATGAGCATTGAGTCATTGCCGGAAAAAGTCCTGCATTCGACTCGCATGATCGCGTTGACCAATCATGACGAAAACTACCATGAACTGGTTGAAGAGATCCTTAGGCCAGAGAAGAAGTCAGATC
>JBILXT010000054.1:0-27414 GCA_044378235.1 Planctomycetaceae bacterium | reverse complement strand
GAAAAATTGAACCGCAGGGGCTGGTGCGTGTTTTTGCTCTCAATCTTTCGGTCCTGAAATCTTTCGGTCAAATTGATTTGTGCCTGAGGCCGCCACTCGCCACTCGTGCAGCAACATGTTTGGTGTGACAGAGCTGTAGATTGACAGAGAATTTCCGACCGAAAGATTTGGTGACCGAAATATTGAAACGCAGGGGTATCAATTTGTTTTTGCCCTCAATCTTTCTGTCTTGAAACTTTCCGGTCAAATACGCCACTGCCAGGCAACGTCATTTCCCTAAGTGCCTTCCTGCGACGATCACGGCGAAGTGATGGCTACAGCTTACTGCATTCAGGTTCAGGCTTTGCACTCTCCCTGAGTCTTCTCCGGCAGGCAGATAATGATGGCGGCAATCAGGGCGATCGTAAGATGCACCTCGTTGATCAGTCGTGATTGTTCATGCAACGTGATGAACTGTTGAGTTTTTGCCTGGCCGGGCGGAGTAATCAACACCTGCAAAGGCTGATACACCCATTTAAAATCGATAACTGCAATCCCGGTGGAAAGCAACGTCAGACAAAAGCAGGCCAGCAGTCTTTTCCGCAAACAGCCCTTGTTCATCATCGCAGCGATCAAGGATGCGACTAAAGTCGTCCCCAAACAGCCCCAGCCAAATATGTAGTACAAGGGAAATCGAATGGTGGCCAGCTGATCGCGAATTAGTGAGTCGAACTGTGGATTTCTCTGTTCCGCAACGCTGGTGATCACAAACAGAATCGCTCCGCCGACCCAGAAGCTGATCGCCAGGCGAGTTGCCAAGACACAGAGACGACTCACGAATTTTGAGACATTAAGCACGAAACAGACTTCCTTTGGAATCACACAATCAGCATGGCATCGCCATAACTGTAAAAGCGATAACGCTCGGCGATCGCCTGACGATAGGCGTTCATAATCAGATCATAACCAGCCATGGCCGCGACGAGTACCAGCAGAGTTGAACCGGGCAGATGAAAATTCGTCAGCAAACAGTCCACCGCCTGAAAACTGAAGCCGGGCTGGATAAACAAGCTCGTTCGCCCCTGCCATGGTTGCAACGAACTACCTGAAACCATGGTCGCCTGTGCAGCGGACTCCAAAGTTCTGACGGATGTTGTCCCAACCGCGACGACTCGCCCCTGACGTTGTTTCGTCTGATGAACCATGTCACAAGTGTCCGGAGGAAGGCGACACCATTCCTCGTGCATTTTATGGTCCGTGAGTCGTTCCACGACCACCGGCCGAAATGTTCCAATGCCCACATGCAGTGTCAATTCAGCCTTGTCGATGCCATTGAGACGACATTGCTCCAGCAGAGATTCTGTAAAATGCAACCCCGCCGTCGGCGCGGCAACAGCTCCGGGCTCGGACGCAAACTGAGTCTGGTAGCGCTGCTTATCATCCTGATCAGCCAGCTTTCGGCCCATATACGGGGGAAGCGGCAGGCTGCCGAATTGTTCGAGAAGTTCAAGTGACGATGCGTTTGAGTTCGGAGCTGCGATCCATCCTCCGTCATCTCGCTTTTTGATAAGCGTCAGAATGAGAGTCTCGGAGACTCGCGAACGGCCTCGATCGTTTTCCGATTCCGCTTCCGGGCTATCAGGGTAAGCTGGTTGCACGGTGATCGTTTCACCCGGCTGCAGTCGTCCGCGAGTATCGCTCAGGAGATGCCAATGTCCCGGAGAAATCTCCTCGACATAAAGTCCCTCCCAGCGTCCGCCCGTTGCCGTTCGAACCCCAAACAAACGAGCTGGCAGCACTTTCGTATTGTTGAACACCAGAAGGTCATTTGGCTTCAACAGATTTGGCAGATCGCGAATTCGTGCGTGAGTGATCGAGGACTTCTGTCGATCAACCACCAGCAATCTCGCACCATCCCGAGTATCCGTCGGACGCGATGCAATTAATTCTGCAGGCAGCTCAAACTGCCAGTTGCTGAGAAGTGACAGATCTACGGAACTCATGACAGGCTTACGCCCTTTCGCAAAAGCCGAATGTTAGCAGGCAACGCTGTCCATGCGATCGTCATGCTCCTGGGGAGGCTGTTTTGCTCTGCAGCCAGTCCATCAATGCAAGAGGATCTCGAAACTCAGCCACATGAGCTCGACACTTTGCGGACAAAAAACCGGTGTTCATCATTGTATCCATCAGCTGGATCAAGCCGTCGTAGATTCCGTGCAAATTGAGCACCGCGATCGGTCGAGTGTGGAGATCCAGCTGAGCCCACGTGACGGCTTCGAAGAATTCTTCCATCGTTCCAAAGCCGCCAGGCAAAATGATGTAAATGTCGGACAGCGAATGCATCAGAGCTTTGCGTTCGTGCATATCCCCGGTAACTCGCATGTCCTGCACGGCCGCATGCATCAGTTCGACGCGAGCCAGATGTGTTGGGATGACTCCGGTGATCAGGCCGTTGTTCTCCAGGACAGCATCGGCGATGGCTCCCATGATGCCGGTACTGCCTCCGCCATAGATCAGACGATGGCCGGAGTTCGCCAAATAAGTACCGAGAAGAGTCGCTGTCTGAGCATACTCCGGGCGATCTCCGGAACGTGAGCCGCAGAAGACGCAAATGTTGGCCATTGGTTTGGCTTTGGGTGAAAGGTTGAAATCCGGGGGAAGGCGAATGGAGACCTTCGGTCGGGCCGGCTGGCTCGGTCAGGAGACCGGCGCCTTCGGCTGGGCGGTAAACGAAGCCACTTAAAGGCCGACTGGCTGCTTGCTCACAGACCAGGTGTCCTGCAGATGCTTGGCCAGCTTTTGCACGATCTCCGGATGACTCGACGCCAGATTCTGCTTCTCATGCGGATCCGCTTCCAGGTCGAACAACTGCGGAGTTCGCTCGTTCACGGAGTACACGAACGCATAGCGATCCGGCGGACTGTCGTAGCTCAGAATCAGCTTCCATTTGCCTTCAATACACCAGCGATACTGCAACGATGCTTCGTGCTGATCCATGTCGATAATGTCATGCGAAAAGCTTTCACCACACAGGAACGTGCGATCGAGCGGAGCTTTGTCCTTCATCAGCGGCAGCAAGTTCACACCGGGCAAACCCGAGGGAACATCCAGCCCGGTTGCGGCCAGCAATGTTGGGAACACGTCGATCGTGCTGGCCAGTTCGGGATGATCACCAGGAGCAATCTGCCCGGGCCATGAAATCATAATAGGCGTACGAATTCCGCCTTCGTACACGGTCTGCTTCGAACGCGGCGCGAATCCGTGATTCCAGTCCTTCCCCAGTTTCATCTCCGGAGTTGCCTGAATCCAGCCATTGTCAGTGACATACACAACGATCGTATTCTCCGACAGCTTCTTGTCATCCAGATAATCCAACAGCTCACCGCACGTCTCATCAAAGAACTCACACATCGCATAGTACTTCGCGAGTGCTTCCGGTCGTCCGGGCTTTTGATACTTGACCAGCAATCGATCCGGCGGAGTATGTGGAGTATGCGGCAACATCGGAGCGTACCACAGAAAGAACGGCTTCTTTTCTTCTGTCGCATGCTGGATAAAATCAAAGACAGGCTGCATGCCCTTGCGACCAATGTCCAGGCCATCGTCGCCATGGCGACCGCCTTTCTGAGGAAACCCGCGAGTCATCCCGTGAGTAAACCCGCCGCGAGAAAAATTGCCTTCCCACCACTTGCCGGACTGCATACTGAGATAACCTTTCCCAGCCAGCAGCTTCGGCAGCGTCGCCTGTTGATCAATCTTCGAAATGAGCTGTTCCCGCAGCTCGCCGTATTTCGCATCGCCCAGTGACTTGTCTGGTTTAGGATCATTTCCTGTCACGCCGTGCTGATGCGGATAACGCCCCGTGATCATCGACAGCAATGACGGACGACACAGCGGAACCGGCGTGTAGCCTCGCTTAAACACGGCACTTCGAGCTGCCAGGCGATCCAGATGAGGCGTCTTGATATCCGGATGTCCCATCAAGCCATAATCCGTCCAGGCCTGATCATCAGAAAGGATCATAACGATGTTCGGACCGCCTGAATTGTCCTGGGCTCCTGAGGATGCAGACAAGAAAAACATCGCCACAAAGAGGGCGGGAAGCAGTTTGTTCGAGCAGATCATTCAGCACCGTCAGCGATTGGAGACATGGAGAAAGGTCACAGCGTGGATCATCGAGATGGGCGATGTTATTCGACGCGGCACTGTTCGCCAATCGCCAACGGGTCTGACTCCTTTTGGTGGTTGCAGAGATTTCTGAGAGCAGGGAAACTATGCTCGACGCATTTGCATTCATCGAGCAACATTTTGAGCATGGTTTGATCGCCGGAAGTGACCGGAGGTGGTGTCTCTGTTTGCCCTTTTGCGATTCGCTTCGGAGCGGCGGCGTTTTGTTAGCCAGTGGCTTCCCGGAGTGTTGATTTCGTCGTTTCATTAGCCCCTGGTTGTTTTTCCTGATCATCGAGCACCGGACGCTAACGCGTTCCGCGCTGAATAAATCAACAGACCGCAGGCCAGCGACTTGAGTGCGGGAAATTCTTCAAAGAATCCTCCGGTAGCAAACAACTGAAACGCGTTACGTTCCTATCGGGCCTGTTTAAGTCCGCTTTTCCGTGAGAGACGGAAGAGAGTCCCGATCCGGAAGCCCGGTTCTCATTTTGGTCGCCTAAATCTTTCTGGTCAAAGGCATTCAAGGCCTGAAGTTGATTGCAGGTTTTCCTCGTAGACCTGTCAAGCACTGCGGCTTGTGGTTGCTCCACACATTCCGCTCAGGACTCGAAGGATTTAGCGGCTCACTGTGAGATCCGGGCTTCGGCGGGAATCCTTCGCCGTTGCCATGCCTGCAGGCATCTTTGAGATCAAAAGAATAACAAGGGAGTTTTCACATGAGATCCATCGTCGTCTGCTTGTGCGCAGGTTTGGTTCTGAGTCTGGTCCATGTCTCCTCGGCAGGTCCCCCCGGTGGCGGACCGGGAGGAAAAGGCGGCAACGGTCAGGGTTTCGAAGGCAATGGCAATGGGCCTCAAGAAAAAGGTGGTCAGGGTTTCGGTGACCCCGGCGGTCAGAAAGGGCCTCCCGGTCAGGGCGGTCCTCAAGGACAGAGCGGTGGCGATCCGGAAGCCATGTTGCAGCAGATTATGTCACTCGATGCGAATGGCGACGGAGCATTGACGCCTGCGGAAGTCACGGATGCTCGGCTGCAGCAAATGTTAAAGCAGGCTGACACCGACAGCAGCGGCTCGGTCACTCGCGAAGAATTAATCGCTGCAATGAGCCATCAAGGCGGCGGTCCACGAGGTGGTGGAGGACCAGGCGGCGGAGGTCAGGGTGCCCCGCCTCGCCCCGGTGAAATCCTGCCCGGCTTTGTTCAGGATCAGCTTCAACTCTCAGACTCTCAACGTCAGCAACTGGCCGCCTTACAAGCTCAGGTTGATGCTCAGTTGGTGCAGATTCTGACGGCACAGCAGATTCAGCAATTGACCGCCGGGCCTCCCATGGGCGGTCCGGGCGGCGGTCCGCAGGCATTGAATCAGAACGGCAACGGAAGCTCTCGATCCAAGACTGGCCGATCCGGCAGGAACAAACAATAGAGGTTTGGTCGCCTGACCTTCGCGTTGACTCATTGAGCACAATGCGAGTCTTCGGCTAGCTAGTGTAGTGTCTCTCAAGTCGCTTCGTTTAACCCGTGGCCGATAGGCCAGGCGTTCTTTGTTCCTGGCCTGTCGGCCACGGGTTAAACAAGACTAAACACTCGGTTCTATAAGATCCCATCTCAGTGAGACACGACACTACTCTTCAGTCGGAAATGGAATCGGCACATCCTTCATGTCGAACGGATACAGTTTTGGTTCACCTGTGCGATCCGTCATTTTGACGCGGATCTTCTTGATGGATCGCCCGGGCGGCAGTGACGCGAAGGAAAAGCTCTGGCTTGAGCTGCTTGTTTGATTCGCATTTCCGCCTCCGTTGTTCAAGCCATTTCCGCTACCAGAGCCGGAACCGCTGCTCGATCCGCCCGACGATCCACCGGAGTTCGCGGAATAGACATCGCCGTTGTCATCTTCCATTGTGACATCGAATGCTCCCATGGAATCCGTCAGGACCTTGAACTGTTCTTCAAACGTACGAGCTCGTTTTTGGCGCGTCGTTGGTGGCAATGTGACAGACACCTGAATTCCGCCATTTCCTTCGGTGACCGAGTTCAGCGCGAATGTTTCTCCGTCAACCCTTTGACTGTCTGGTGCCGTCCCGGTGAACTCCGCGATCAGAATTCTTCCAGGAGTGACCATCAACTCTCCTTTGAGTGACGCAATTTCTTCAACCTGCTGCAGTTCTTCGAGATAAACGACGGACGAACCGGGAACCGTGTTTTCGAATTCCAGACAACGCATCGTCATGGGATTGTTGGCCTGATGAGCGAGCTCCTGGCCGTTTTCTCCGGTTGCGATCAGCTTCGGGCTGATCTCGACGATGCTGCTCACGCCTTCCGATGAGTTGGTTCGAGATCTCGAGCCAGAGTTCTTCTTTCCGCGAGACGTTCTGTCGGACCTGTCGGACTTCGTCGGCTGAATATCGAAGGCCAGTCCCAGCGTCGGCTTAAACGGTCGCCCACCGGATGACGAAGTGCTGCTGCTGGACGAACTGCCTCCGGTACTGAATCCACCGCCGCCGCTGGTGGCGCCTCCGAACGGAGATCCCTGGCCGCCCGACTGTGACGACCGTGTCACCGTTTGATTGTTTCCCTGAGCCAACAGTTTTCCCGGATCAAGCTTAATGGACTTTTGCATCTGAGCCACGCCGTCCACTTTTCGCAGTCTGATTTCATGACCAGCAGCCGTAGCAAGGATAGCGGAGGTGGTATCGCCGTTGTCAGGCGACGACTGGTTTGAAGTCGCATCAGTGTCAGCGGACGATTCCGCAGACTTTGTTTCGGTCTCTTCGGAGCGATCTTCGTCAGCGGCCTTTCGGCGAGATGACTTCGCCTCTTCATCTCGATTGTCGGCCACAAGAACCTTCGACTCCTTCGAGTCTGGCTTCGATGCGAGGCCGGATTGATCCGACGGATTATCTCCGCTCGCGGCAAAAAAGATCGCACTGCCAGCCAGTGCAAGAAACGAAAGGACTGTGACCATGGTTAAGCTCCTGGAAAAGTGGAAAGGCGATCCCGATGTTTTTCGAGCGACAGATTCCGGTAACGAAGCAAGCCGAGGCTGTTCAACGTGAGCCAGGCATTGTTGCAGCGTTGCCGCCACGTCAGATGCCGAGGAGAACCGGTCCTCAGGGCGTTTGGCCAGCAAACGAAAGACCAACACATCCAGCCAGTCCGGCAACTCCGAATTGAACTCTCGCAGCGATTTGGGTTGATGATCAATCACTTTCCGAATCGCACCGTATCCGGTCGTTGCCCGGAATGGTGACCGTCCTGTACTGGCTTCGTAGAGCACACAACCCAGACTAAACAGATCCGTTCGGAAATCGAGCGGCTCATCGCGAGCCTGCTCCGGGGACATGTATTCCGGCGTCCCGAGCAGCGTGTCAGATCCCGTCAGTCGGATATCATCAACGGCCCGAGCCAGCCCAAAGTCCGTGATCTTGACTCGATCAACTTCAGACTCCAGCAAAATGTTGGCCGGTTTGATGTCTCGATGAATCAACCCCTGCGCGTGCGCTGCGGCAAGACCCTGAACGATCTGCAGACCGATTCTCAGCACTTCCCTAAGCGTCAGAGCGCCTCGCTGAGCGATCCGCTTTTGAAGCGACTCACCTCGCACAAAGGTCATGACCAGATAAGGGACGCCCTGCCATTCGGAAATCGCATGAATGCCAACAACGTTCTCATGCAACACGGCGGCGGATGATCGAGCTTCACGGACAAAGCGTTGTTTGGCCGCGCCGGACGCAAGATAAAGTGGAGCCAGCAACTTGATGGCCACATAACGGTTCAGCGAGGAATCAAAGCCTTTAAACACGATGCCCATGCCGCCTCGCCCCAGCAGCCCGATGATTTCGTAGGTCCCGATCCGACCCGCCATTTGCGGATCATCACTCGGCCCCAGCAGCTTGCGATAAGTCTCCAGTTCACTGCGCAATGACTCTCGAGAATCATAACCGGCGGGTTCGTCGCCGCCGCTGAGAGAACTCTGCAGTTCGTTCCACTCTGCGGGTGAAGCGGTTTGTTGATCGAGTTCTGCTCGGCACTTCGCGCAGGTATCCAGATGTTGTTCGAAAACTCTTAACTCGTAGTCGCCGAGTGTTCCCGCCACGAAGTCTTTGACTCGCTGCGGCGCACATGTGGAAGCCCGAATTGTCATGATTCCTCCTCCAGCAGTTCTGCGACTCGTGCTCTGATTTGCTGCATCACGCGAGTTCTCGCGATATAAACCGCGCCCAGACTTTTTCCTGTTTGCTTCGCCGCATCTTCCGGCGAAACGCCATCAACGGCCGTGAGCCAGAACGCATCCCATGTTGCCTTCTGAAACTCTCCTCGAACCTGCTGCACGGCCCACTGCAGTGCGCCACGACGCCACTCTTGATCAAAGTCCCCGGAACTGTCGTCGGGAACCGCACCCAGCCGGGTCAGTGCATCGGTTCCTCCGGTTGCCGCATCTTTCGGACTTCTTGACAGTGCGTTGAGAGTCGCATTGCGAACGACCTTCTGCAGCCACGTGCGGAACCTTGCTCGCGACGGATTCTGGTTCCACTTGCGAATGTTTCGAGAAACCGACATCAGCACCTGTTGAGCCAGATCCTCCGCATCCGCCGGTTGCAGACCGCGAGTGATCGCGAGACGGACGATGACAGGTCGGTAAATGCTGGAAAACTCGTCCCAGGCCGCTGTGTCGTCGCCCGACTGAACTCGGCGAATCAGGCTTGGTCGCGTTTCCGCGTCAAATGACATTCCTTCCGACTCCGCCTGCGATGAAACTCCCTGGTGAAACTTTGTGATACAGTTTACACACAACGTATTCCGAAACCTTTCACGAATTCGTGGCGGTTTTCAGGAAAAATTCGTCCCGTGGCCGGGCAGAAAACATCCAAGCATTCCGAGATGAGCTGGTGAAAGTTCAAAAGGGTTTCACAACGCGCCCCGTTAGTTTTGAAGTTGCGTTTTTTGATTAGGGCTGGAAGCCCGGCATATCGTCTGCCGGTGGCGTGAGCCACCGGATTGCAAAAGAAAACTGCCACTCAGGCCTGAAGGGCCGACACCTCCGCCCTTGTATCGGCCCTTCAGGCCTCAGATTCTTTATGTTCGAATACCGGTGGCTCACGCCACCGGCATTGGATTTGTCGACCCTCCGGGCCTGAAGATGCGCAACTTCAAAACGCAGCAGCGGGGGATTCTTCGCTCGCCATTCGAACACTGAGGCTCAATCCCTCACTGGCGTTTCGGGTTGGGATAGACGCAAATGCGATTCTGCCTTGAGGCATCTCAGCGGGATAGGACAACATCAGCAGGTCACGGAATCTCCGCCGGCAATGGTCGTAGCTCCATCTTGCGAACGAACATTTCAGCGCCTTCCGTCTGCAGAAGAATCTTGCCTTGTCGCGGTTGGACATTCTCCGCTCGATTGACGATGACGCCATTGACGCGATACGTCAGCGTGTCGCCTTTGACGAAGCATTCCAGGGTCGTCCATTCCTGACCGGGGCTCTCCACATCTTTTGCCCCGCGGAAATTGATCTCGTCTTTCCAATCCGGATCGCGACCGAACCAGTTGATTCGTCCCGCTGTGAAGGTTTCCTTTTTTCCTCCCTGCGTCCACAACGCTTCGCCATCACGATCTCGCGAGATTTCGCAGGTGGCTTCGGCATGCAGAATTTTGCCGGCTTCGTCGACTCCCTGCAGCACGAGAATATCGCCGACGCCGCCTTCGATGATCTGGCATTCAACGGAATTCATCCACGGCCCCGGAGCGTCCTTTGTTCCACCGAAGTTTCCATCCGGTCCCTGACAATGCAGCAGAATTCCGCCATCGCGAGCCGCCTTGACGCGATTTCGAAACGTCGCTGTGCCCCAGCGATACTCCATGTAGAGATAGTAGTCGACGTATTCTTTGTGAGTGATCAATCCACCGAAGCCATCTCCGGAGATCCGCAGCGTGCCGTTGGGCTGCATTCGGAAGACCCCGCGAGGATCCTCGTGACGATCATCCGTCAGCCATGTATACCAATGCTGCTTGAGATCGTTGCCGGAGACCAGTTCTATCGTTTGCGTCGGGACGATGGCCTTGGCCGGTTCAAGAGGATCGGCGGCATCAACGGGTTTCGAGCCAACACCAATTGCCGCGATCGCCAGAAATGACAGGTTTAACCAGAATGAACGGACCATTCTCTGGACCCTCCTTTTCAAAGTTCGGGTGGGAAATCGGCTGGATATTCTGACCATTGTCGCTGGAACCGTGATCACATTTGACCGTTCGGAGGTGATTCGATCCGGCTCTGGATACTATTCTGACCATCTCACCCGATTGCGCCCATTCTGCAGGCGGGATTCTCACCGGACAAGCGACAGGATCATGGTGTCTGAGCCTGAGGCGCTAGCCGAGTGATATCCTGAAATCGGCTAGCGCCTCAGGCTCAACTTAACGTCTTTTTCATTGCGGAGCGTCACATGCGGAACGCGTTGACTTCATTAACGAAGACTCATCAGGAAGCCATATGACGATTCATAGACTCCAGTTATTCTTCGTCATCTTCGTTTTCGCGTGTTCATCGCCTTCGGTGTTTGCCATGGAACAAGGCAGCAAGGATCAGAACACGCAGGCATTACCTCTCGCGATGTTATTTGACGAAGCAATCCTCGCCGACAACGCCGCAGCAATTCGACGGCATGCCTCAGAATTGCCTGATCAGGAGCGCTACCAGCAGCTCATAGAGTGGGTGTTGCCCTCAGAGTCCCATGTCACCATTCGCATGCACGGTGAGTTTACTCAGACGAATCCCGCACCCGCGAATCGAGTTGATACGTCGCAGGAACATATTTCCGGCGGGAGAATCGCATCGCCTGTATTTGATCTTCTGGAGACCGCCCGCAAGCTGAATCAACTGGACGGACTTCTTCAGCAGGTCGAAGCAATTCCGGAGTCACATCTCAACGAACAGCAACGAGCAAGAACGGCTTTGCTGACGCTACTCTATGTCGAAACAGGAAACATCGACGCCGTTGCGAAATCCTCGGATCGACTGTTGCAGCTTGTCAGAGCATCCTCGCCGAAAAACGCCGGCGAGATGTGGCCGGAGATGCTTGTGGTCTATCGTCATGTTATTCGCCAGCAGACTGCACCGGGACTTGATGAACTGCTGTCGTTCATGTTCGCTCAACGAACGCAGCTCGATTTTCTGCCGACGGAGCTGAAATGGCACACGCAAATCGCTTCACTGGCTGGCGAGAAAGGACATCGCGAATCTGCAACACCGGCGGTGGCCGACGTCAGCGAAACCGAGATGTCGCAATGGATTCCCATCAGCCGTCGCCGCGCGTTGACTCGCGGCCAGGGCTTTGCCGGTTCTAAGTGGGGACGCGCGGGTTCGCAGGTTTACAAAATCAGCGGCCATGATGATGACTATTTGTTCTTTCGTAGTCCGCTGACGGGAGACTATGAAGTGGAATGCGATGTGACTGCCTTTACGAGTCAGTCGATGGCGGCTGGTACGTTTGTTGGCAATGACGAGGACAAGACCCATCTCTGGGTCGGGACTTTTCGCAATAGTGCCAGTCGAGTCGATAGCGGGATGAAATTCTCGGGCTTTGACGAATGGATACATCATCGCAGTATCATTCAGAACAACACGGCCACAACCAGCCTGAATGGTGTCGTGGCTCACACCGAACAGATCACCGGATCAGCGGATCCGTGGTTTGCTGTTCGCAACTGGTGGCGCATGCACAGTGCGGCTCGGGATGTTCGCATCACGGGAAATCCCATCATTCCGGAAGCCGTGAAGCTGTCGAACGCGACAGATCTCCGCGGCTGGTATCCCTACTATGAAGTCTCAGCCGGGTTTCCTGGAGCTGTGTGGGAGCATTTCGCGGACGATGAATCTGCCAGCCAGATTCTCGGTCACGGAGGTGCTCAACAGGGATCGTATTGCGAAAGCCTGTTGGCTTATCAGCGGCCACTGGATTCTGTCGGCTCGATGGAGTTTGAGTTCTTCTATGAACCCGGCCAGACCGAAGTGCATCCAGCTCTGGATCGTATGGTGTTTTATCTTCAGCCGGACGGAGTTCGCGTTCACTGGCTGACCGATGGGCCGTTTGATCAGACCGAACTTGGGCCGGACAACTTGTCGGAGTTCCTGCCTCGCGAAGATTCAACGGGGGCGATTCCTTTGAAACCTGGCCAATGGAATCAGATGAAAGTCGCTCTGAATGAACAGACCGTGACCCTGGAATTGAACGGACAAGCCATCTGCAAAACGTCGATTGATGCGGCGAACGATCGTGTGTTTGGGCTGTTTCATAACGCGGACCAGACGGAAGCTCGAGTTCGCAACGTGGTGATGCGAGGAAGCTGGCCGACGTTGTCTGCTCAGGAACTTGTCGATCAACGACCAGCAACGCTTGATGCCGATTTTGCGAAGCTGACGGATGTTTTTACGTACCAATTTACATCATCGCAGATCCCGGCTCGCTTTTTTGAGGTTGGTCGGAATCAGCCAAATGATACTGTGTCAGCGGGCCGAAATGGCCTGCAGATCGTTCGTCCGGGCGGCGGTCCATGGTTCGATACGCACGTCCATCTTCCGTTCTTAATCCACGGTGATTTCGATATGGAAATTGGCTTTGAAGAGTTCAAAGCCGTGGGCGATGAGTTTGGCTGCATCATGCTTGTCGTAGAATTGGACGATGAAAAGCGGCGGCAGTGTCGCATCTTGCGAATTCGCGATGAGCTGCAACGACAGGAACTTCATTCCTCTCTGTCGGAACTTCATCAGGATGGAGGTCGCTCGTTTTCTGCTCGCCCACCAAAGAAAACCGAATCCACGGCCGGTCGTCTCCGTATGGCTCGGCGTGGAGCGACGCTGTTTTATCTGTTCGCCGAGAATGATTCGCCGGAATATCGATTGCTCGAGACCGAAGAGATATCCGACAGTTCATCGGTGCCTGATGGTCTGCATTTTCACACGATGTGCAGCGGCCCTGGAGAAACCAGCGTCGTCTGGAAGTCGTTTACGCTGCGAGCCGAACGTCTGACTTTGAAGCCCGATCCCAACGCGAAACCGCAAGTCAATCTGTACACAATGAAGCCTGACGGCACGGATATTCGTCTGCTGGCAAAACCTCGGCCGGGGTTTACTCAACTGGGATCCTTCGAATGGTCAGCCGATGGCAAAAAGCTAATCGGCGACACGTCGCAGGGCGGCGTTGAGACGTCTCGAATCCTGCTGATGAATGTTGACGGCTCAAACGTCAAAGATCTGGGCCCCGGTTGCATGCCCAGTTTGTCGGCCGATGGCTCTGAAGTCGTTTTCAGTCAGCCAGGTATGGGTGTCATGAAGATGAAATCCGATGGCACGAAGCGCGAGTTGTTGGAGCAGGGGGCCTGGGGAGTTCAGTGGTCACCGGACGGTCGAACCATTGCATTCGGAGGCGGCAATAACATTACGCTGCACGATGTGGCATCTGGCAAACGTCGCAAGTTGCTCCAGGAGCATCAGACCGGCTTTTATGACGTGATCTACTGGAATTTTGGTTGGTCCGCAGACAGTCTCGCAATCGCATTCAAAGCAAAAGTGCGAGATAAGGAGATCTACGCCGTTAGTATTGCTGACGTGAATGATCAGGATTCGCTGACGTCGATCTACGGAAGTCCTGAGTATTTCCCTGAAGATATTTCGTTCCATCCCGACGCAAAGTCGGTGATGTTTCCCGGCTATGGATCTGATCGATCGAAAGCCACCCTGCTTGTGGTGGAACGCAATGAAAGGAAACCGGAGCTGCCATCGCTTCCATTTCTCACGGTCTTAAGAAATCTGAATATCTCAGGAGTCGACTCGTCACCGGACGGCAACACCATCGCCTTTACCGCCACCGCTCCTCCTCAAGCGATTGAATGGCCGCTGGAGTGAGATAACGAGTGTTCTGCTTGGTGCTCTGTCAGCCAAACTGGGTGGAGGTTTTGTTGTAGACAAAATGGAAGGACCGAACGCCAGCGAGTGCCGGCGACTTATTGTCGAGTAAACTCGTCGATTGATCCGTACTTTGCTCGGCCACGTCGTTTCGATTCAGGATCTGGGACAATCGCGATGAGTCCGGAATCCGGCTTAAGCGGAGCATCGACCAGTTCGCCATACACCCACAGGTCGTCTGTTCGAAAGTTGACCGCGAGCCGAATTCGCTCAACGTCCAGTGAATCAATAACGCTCGGGATTTGCAGAGTCACTCGCCCATCAGCATCAGTGTTTGCAGTCTGTGTAGTACCGAATCGCTGTGTACTCCATTTATGCCAGTCTTTTGCGCCCACGCGAATTTCAGCGACTGCGAGTGAGACCCCCTGAATCGGCTCGCCGTTCTGGTCCACCACGACAGCTTCACGGGTTGCCAGTGGCTGCTCAAGCTCAAGGCGGTTTGCCTCCTGCTGCTCACGTTCAAGGTAGATGGTGCACTCAACGATTTGGTCTGCTACCAGATCGAAGTTGCCGACACGTCTGTTGATAGTGTGCCTGGGACTGAAGGGCTGATACAAGGGAGATTCGGGAAGCAGAAATCCTTCGGCTTTTATCATGAAGTTTAGTCGACAATCGCCTGGTAGGTTTCGAATGATTGCTCGCCCATTCTCATCTGAAATGACCTCATGGTACGAACGATTCTCCCAAGACCTCTGCTTGTTGCGGAACGCGCCCCGTGGCGTTCTGGATGGTTCACCCCGAATTGTTGAAAATGGAGGAACATCATGGAGAATATCGTCGACAAGATTTGAGTTATTGAATGAACCGAGTCCCGGAGGAACCGTGCCTGCGAATATCGTCGTGGCATTTAAAACGAAGCTCACGGCGGCTCCTGATACGGGTTTGCCAGAAGAATCAAGGATCCGCAGATTACAGGATGCTGTTGGACGGCATTTAACAAGTACCTCCACGCTCTCTGCATTTATGGATACAAGTTGGGGCCAGATCGTGACGCCACTGAGATGGCGCTGAAGCACCTCAGACGTTTCGATGTCGCCCCCATTGTGAGCCCGTATCGCTTCGCTGAGTTCATCGATTGAAGAATTGGATGACATGAATCCATCGACAATGGCATGAATCTGAGCGAGTCCTCCAGAGGGGACAGATTCGAACACAAACGTTCCATCTGGTTGTACCGCGGCTGAATCTTCCCAGATCCACGAATTCCTCCATGGAGATGCTGGTCGATCAGATACGTCACTCGTTGGCATTTCAAGCCTGTGATTCGTTCCCTCGCAGACTCGCAATTGGACATAACCCTCGCCGACTGGCCGTGGTACGGAATCATCCAACGTCCCGGTAATCCTGACTCCAGGCTTCAACACCACGTCTATAACACCATCCGCTCCCGGTTGAGCCGTTTCCAAATCAATGAGATCACTAAATAGAAAAAGACCGTTCTGCGTAGCGGTCACGACGCGCATCAAACTTCGATTCAATGCTACGGGCAGTGATGTGGCTGTCCCATCTGCCCCAAGAGAAAACTCGCGTTCCAGACGCCCATGATTGCCTGCCAGCCAGGGCACTGATTTTCGTAGAAGATTACCAGCCTGATCAAACGCCCTAATACGAATTATACGGGCGCGCTCCAGGCGAATTGTCGATTCACCGACCGCTGGCCGCTGGTCGCGGAACGTGCAGAATCCATCAGCGACTATGGTCAGGTAGACCTTGTTTGCTTCTGACGGCGCATCGACAGTGAGGATGCCTTTTTCCTTCGTTTCAGCGGTGATCAACCAATCGTCTGGAGACGGAACTCGGCCGTCCAGCTGAAACGAAAGTCGAACGTCGGCACCAACGACTGGTCGATCATAATCGTCCAGCACTTGTATGGTTCGCTGCCGTGCGGTTTTTGGGTTTGGGGCAGGAGGGTTCTTTTGCTCAGTCTCCGATGAAAGCGAAGCCTCAGCATCGGGCGTTTCATCGTAATCACTCTGTGTTCTGGCAGTAGCATTTTGAGATGTCTTCGCTTCGTCACGCGGCTGAGAAGCGAGCAGTGATGTCACCATCAGAACCAAGGCGCCCACCACCACGAACATTCCAATGACCGTGCCACCAGTTGGTGATGGGGTGGCATGCGACGTGATCAGTAAACGTCGCACGCGAGCCGCCAGGTCGCCTCCGGTCGCGGCCATGGCTGGAACCATTGCTTTCTGTCGCAGCTCTTCCAGAGTGAGCAGTGTCCTCGCGAAGACAGCTTTGTCGACGTTCAGCCCAAGCGCAATGTCGTCGCAGCAGAGTTCTCGTTCCTGACGAATCCGTGACGACAGGCACCAGACGGCGGGATGATAAAACAGCAATGTCTCCGCAATCACCTGCAGCGTATTGATCAGCCAGTCGTGACGACGAACATGAGCCAGCTCGTGGGCCAGAACGGCTTCCAGTTGAGATGACGTGAGCCCCGTGATGACACTCGCCGGCAACAGAATGATCGGATGCAAGTAGCCAACAACCAACGGCACCTTGACCAGAGCCGACTCGGCGATTCTCACGGCACGCGTTAGTCGCAACTTCTGTATCAGCACATTTAATGTGGATTGAATCGACTCAGGGACAGACTGCAAACCGGTATGTCGCAATCGCCACTGAATCCACAGCCCCCAGATGGGACGGATGGAACAGATCAGCACTCCCACTAACCAAACCCCGACCAGAATGGGCAAACGAGGTTTGATGGCCCGCGCGATCTTCTCGATCGATTCGCGAACGAAAGTTACAGTCGATGCAGGCTTCCGGTCGGCCAGCGTCGGGGATACTGACGTTTCAACGGCGGCAGTGGCGGTTGATGCGGAACTTGGTCCAGGAACATTGACTGTTTCAGCATCAACAGCCAATGGAACAGCCAAAACCGCAACGGGCCGCACATCCTCAAACCCCACCGAGCCTGCCTCGGTGGTCACAGGCCTTTGCACCACTGAAGCCATTTGTTGTACGGCTGCCGATCGTTCGTCAGTCTGCGACGAGGATACTCGCTGAACTGGTTCGACAGAAATAAAGCACCATGTCACGACAGGCCCGATCGCCATCAAGGCCAGCATAGCAACCGCCGCAGCGTACCGCATTCGAGCCGATCGATTACGCAGCAACCGAAGCAATACCGAAGCCAGTACGGCCACGATCGCCAGTTGCCACAGCGAATGCACCAGCATCCACCCCAGACGTTCAACCCAAACCGGAACGACCATCACCTGAATAGGCATCATGGCTTCTTTCCTTCCAGTTCGTCGACCATTTTGCGGACTTCCGCCAGCTCATCGGCCGACGCTTTTCCGGAGGACAACGCCTGCAGCACAAGGCTCATCGCCGAGCCGTTGTAGACCTTCTCAATCAGGTCTCCCAGCATTCTCTTCTGAGTCACCTTCTGGCTCATCGCCGCGCGATACACCTGCGGGGTGACTGCTTCGTCGCGTTTGACGAGACCTTTTTCGAGCATCACCGATAACATTTTGACGGTCGTCGAATACGTCGTGCCCTTGATCTCCGTCAGCCCGTTGTGGACCTCGCGGGCTGTCGAGCCGCCGCTTTCCCAGAGGATTCGAAGGATCTGCAGCTCAACTTCTGTCGGCTGACTGGAAACCGCCCGTGCCATGCTTCACTCCTGCTGGAAATGTGACGAATGAATTCGCCAGATCGGCAAAGAGTAGCGAATTCGTTCGTCAGGTCAAGCGGAGAGTTCGCGTGAGTGGTGGATGCCTATTCTTCGCCAACGGGTTTACCCCGGTGGTTTAACGGCCTTTGCACCAGTCGATTCACGTTGGATCGCCGTTGAAAACGGGCGTGGGCTGCTGTAGCGCAAAAGCCTTTGGACCACCGAGGTAAACCCGGTGGCGTGGGCTTCAGCTCGACTTGCCACAATGGAGCTTGTCCTGAGGTGTCAAGAGTTTGGTGTTTAACGAGATTCAGTGGGACAACTATCGTTCTGATTTCGCCTCGTAGAGGCGGCAGCGAGTAGCCCCAGGCTTTAGCCGGCTTTAGCCTGGGGAAGACGTTTGAAAATGAACACTGAGCCGTGAAACGGCGACAGCAACATGTTGATATCGTTAAAGAACAAACATCGCTGTCGCCGTTTCACGGCTGATGGATTGTGTTTTCGGCTCCCACCCCAGGCTGAAGCCGGCTGAAGCCTGGGGCTAAATGCGGCCGCAGCTACGCTGCTAAACACAGCCCGAAACAACGGAAGCCAGCCGTGGAAACTATTTCAGCCTCGAACTACTTCGGCAACAACGTCTTAACGTGCAACTCCACACACTCGGCCAGGCGTTCGAGGTTATAGCCACCTTCGAGGATGCTCACGAGTCGATCGTTGGCATGTGTGGCCGCGACTTGTTGGACCAGCTTCGTCAGCGTTTCAAAATCCTCAGTCTCAAGTCCCAGCGAACCAATCGGATCATCCGCGTGAGCATCGAAGCCGGCGCTGAGAATCACAAGTTCCGGTTTCATGTGATCGGCCGCGTCCGTCAACATGGCTTCAAAGGCGGACAGATAGTCTTTGCGAGAAGTCCCGAACTGCAGAGGCAGATTAAAGGTCGTGCCAAGGCCAGCTCCGCGACCTGTTTCTACTTTGCGACCAGTGCCTGGGTAAAAGGGAAAGCGATGAGCAGAGAAGAATCCAACCTGGCCATCTTCGTAGAACACATCCTGAGTTCCGTTGCCGTGATGAACGTCCCAGTCCACGACGAGCACTCGATTGAGGCCCAGCCGCTGTATCGCCGTGCGAGCTGCAATCGCCGCGTTACCCAGCAGACAGAATCCCATCGCGCCGTCAGGAACCGCATGATGTCCCGGCGGTCTCACCGCGCAGAAGGCCGTGGTGTCTTCTCCCGCGATAACTCGCTCAACCGCATCAACAGCCGTCCCGCAGGCCATGCGAGCTACGGTTTCTGACTGAGCACTCATGACCGTGTCTGCTTCGATGCGACCACCACCGGCCGCCGCGAACTCCCGCAGTTTTTCAAGATGAGCCGCCGGGTGAACTCGGAGAATGTCATCATCGCACGCTGTTCGCACAGGCACCTGTCGAACCTTCTGCAGAAGGCCCGACTTGTTGATCGCCGCATGGATCGACTTTAACCGCGCCGGACATTCCGGATGCTGCCCCGTTTCGTGAAGCAGGAAACGATCATCCATGTAGAGTAGTGTCATTGCTGGATAGTCCTTTACCTGAACCAGGATCCCGACAGACGAAGTCTTCTTCGTTTTGCCGCTGTAATTTCACAACGCGAAATGTCCTGAGGCACAGAGCTTTTGAGTATCGGGTTACCTGCGGACGAATCCCTTGCTAACACTCTAACGCTTCGAAGATGTGAATTTATTCGTAGGACGGTCTTTTCAGGCAGTCGTTAACTCAAAAAGCGGCCGATTTCGACGCCCTGAAAAGGGCGTCCTACATTTCTTCACAGCCTCTTCGGGTCGTAATGAAAACACGCAACCGGACGTCAGGGCGTGTGGGCATTCATAGCACGTCAACCCTGACTGCAGCAAGCCATATGAATCCCGCCCAGTTTTCGAGAGACCTTTCGTAACTTGTGGCGACCCGGCGAAAGGAAACCTTTTGACACGGTTAAAGAATCTTTCGACCACGGGTTAAACGAAGGGATTTGAGAGACGCTACCCGGGCGCACAGAACTCGAAGCCTCATCCACAATCCCAATTTTTAGTCCGGACAAGGAACTCGTGAAATGTTCCGGATTTCAACAGTGTTGAAGTGATTATCCGAAGCCGCCGGATTCTCAGTTTATCCCTGCCGGTGAATCGTCTGAATCCGACGAATCCAACGAATCCGACGACACCGTGGGGCCAGTGGCGAGCTTGGCCAGTGTCGCTTTGTCAAAGAGCTTGTGAATTCGCCAGCCGTGTTCTGTGCGTGACAGTTGCAAAGTGGAACCCTGCTCGCCTTGGGAGCTCACGCCATCCGGTATTGCGGTTGCCATCTGGCCGTTGTCGGAGTAGTTCAGCGTCCATGTGGTCTTCTGATCCGGCTGAAGACTCCTCAACGGGGAAGCATCGTTAGAATCAGATTCGCTCTGCATGGCGTTGAATACCTCCACGACGAACGCACGAGGATCTCGCAGCATGCCAACGGAATTGCGCAGGTCGGCTTCGAACTCGTCAACATCGGTATACGCTGGGCCCTTGCGAAAGGCCGCCATCATCACGTTGGTGCGACTCGACATTCTTTGATAAGCGTCCCTGGCTTCTTTGGTGGCATCTTTCTTCATCGAGCGGCCCATGATCTCCACGATCTGCAACATCATCTGCGTGCTTTTCGGATCAGCGTCTGCCTGAGCGGCCATCACGGGAACAACGGACGAAAACATGGTGGCTGTCATCAATAGCGTCCCCGCAAATTCCTCGACAGCATTGTCAGTGAAGTAGGTGACGATCGTTGCGGGGTCTCCGTTTTCAGGCAGCTGGCGAAGAGTCTCCAAAAGCTCTTCCGGCGTATCGCAGCGGAGCGCCGCTTTGATCTTCGTCGGAACGCTGGCATCAACGCTGTTCCTGTTTGAACTGTTCGCCCCGTTGGAGTGACTTGCCTGAGGCCATGACAAGTCAGCTCCCGTCAGCAAGTCTTCAACTCGTCGCTCAATAATGACGTCGGCGGTCTTCTTTCGAGACGCCTGTTTCTGCTGCAGCGATGATAATTCAGCGGCCGCCAGTTGCATCCGAATCTCCTGAAGTTCTAACTGTCGGTCGAATGAATTCCGAACTGACTTCGCGAGTTGATCCTTCAGGTTCTTGAGCGTCTCCGGAGAGGCAGTCGCCGTCTCGTTTCGAATGCGCTTGGCCTCCTCCAGAGTCAACGTCTCCGCCGTTCGCCAGATCGCTTCGGCATCGGCCTTCTTTCGCTGAAGTTCAGCAATTGAAGACGGTGCGGGGTGGTCGCCTGCCATCATCTGCGGCCTATCATCCGTTGCACCAGATTGTTTTTTCAGTGCCGCTTCCTCATCCGGAGTTCGTTGTTTGTCCAGCTCGCTGACGAGTCCGCTCTTTCCGTCGATGACATGTCTGCTTCCGTTATAGAAGCCCTGAAAGGTTGCGATCTCCAGATCCGTCAGTTCACGCACACGTTTGCGAACATCACGCCCCTCTTTCGTGTGCCAGCTGTACGCCCAGAAGTGCTTCGCATCTCTTGAACTGCTGCCAACAACGATGTGAACCGGGATCTCTTTGATCTCTTTCGGGGCGATAATCTCCTGTTCGAACCAGCCAGATGCAATCAACTGTCGCACCTCCGCGCCAGGTTCGATCGTGACGTTCCACTGCGTTTCCATGTAGGAACAGAGCACAATGACCATGGGACGTCCTGTGTTTTTGACGGTCACGTAGACGCGATCATCTCCCGACGCTTCCTGCCCATAGATGCCAATCGTGTGTAGATCACATCCAGCCAGCCGGGATTTGTCGATGGCCGGGGGCCGATTGATTTCTGCCTGCTTCGCTGACAGGGCATCCGGGACATCGCTTCGAAGACCTGAATCCGGCTCCTGCAAGCCTGCGGCTGGCACAGAATCGTCCTGTGCCGACAGCGAGGACATCGTGACAAGGATCAGCAGCTTTCCCAGAAGTATCTGCGTTGTTTTCATACTCTTAACGTCCATAAATCTGTTACCTCAACCATTGAAAGCCAGTGTGGCGTGCAACTTGGTTAACCCTGCGAAGTTCACACGCGGTAAGGCATCTGCTATGCAAAAATCCTTAATCTTTGTCGCTGAATTCCTGATTCATGGCTCGAATCGACTCTTCAATACGCTCGATTTCATCGTCTGTCTGCCATCGAAGATCAGGCTCGGATACGTTCGTCTGATCTTCAGCATTCGCTTGGCTCTCAACAGAGCTCGGCACTGTTGCAGCGGTGCTTGCCGAACCGATGACCGATGATCTAATCGCTTGTGATCCAGCCTCTGCTGATGCGTGTCTCTTTGGTTTGTCATCGACGGTGTGTGTTTGATTCATAGCGGCCCAAAACAGGCCTCCACAGGCGACCACCATAGCACCCACCACAGTAAAGAGTCGGCGTGTTTGATTCTTCGCTGGTTGCAACTCGGTGGGCAGCTCGATATCTCGCGGACGTTGCACATGGGCCAGACACTGTTCCAGGATTCGAGCAACCGTATCGGCGGAATCGAACCTCTGAGCGGCCTGTTTCTCCAGCAGTGCGTCGATGACCTTGCACAGCCACGACGGGATGTTCGGATTGATTGACGACAAATGGGCCGGGCTGGAATCCGTGATTCGTCGCAGGACTCCATAAGGTGTTTCCGCTTCAAACGGCGGACGCCCGGTGCACATCGCGTACATCATACTCCCGAGACTAAACAGGTCGCTGCGTGAGTCAACCGCTTCGCCGCGAGCCTGCTCGGGAGACATGTACTGTGGCGTTCCGGCAATAATTCCGCTGCGAGTCAGACTGGCGTCATCGGCCGCGCGAGCCAGCCCGAAGTCCGTGATGATGACTCGTTCCACGCCAACCGGAAGTAGAATGTTGCCGGGCTTGATATCTCGATGAACCAATCCCTGGTGATGAGCAGCCGCAAGTCCTCGTGCTGTCTGCAAAGCAATTCGCAGAATCTCCGGAACCACCAATGGCCCTTCGCGATCGAGGCGCTTCTGGAGCGATTCACCTTTGATGTAGGGCATCACAAGGTAAGGCAGTTGGTTGAATTCACTCACGCCGTGAATCGCAATCACGTTATCATGGATCACCGCGGCTGCAGCCTGAGACTCACGAGAAAACCGGCGGCGAGCCGCCTCACTGGTGGCATAGTGTGGAGCCAGAACCTTGATGGCCGCATATCGATTCAATGCAGGATCGTATGCTTTCAGGACGATCCCCATTCCGCCGCAGCCGATGACTCCTGAGATCTCATAACCAGCCAGCCGACCCAGCATTCGCGGATCGTCTGTTGGCCCCAGAAAGTCGAGTCGAACGTGGGCTGAATTTTCCCGTTCGGCAATTGGTTCAGAGCCGCTTGCTAAAGGCAAATCGGAGTCACTCAAATACTCCCGAGCTTCCTGCCAAAGATGATCGACAGCCGATTTTTGTTGAAGCTGCTGACAACATTCTGAGCAATGATCCAGATGCTCTTCAAATGCTCGACGCTGACGTTCCTCAAGGCAATCCGCAAGGAAGTCATCGATCATTTTCGGGTTGCAGAGATCTTGTCGGAGCATGATTTTTTGACATCTTGAGTCTGGATGAGGTTGTCAGAGACTTCTCGTATCAGCGATCTCCATACTGCTGCTCGAGTTCTTCAATCGCCTCCCGCAGCCGCTTCATGACTCGACTGCGTGAGGCGTAAATGCTGCCGCGAGTCCGGCCGGACTGCGATGACAGTATCTCAATATCGATACCCTGCACGGCGGTCTTCCAGAAGGAATCCCAGGTGTCTTCAGCAAACTCCGCATGTATTTGTTGAGCGGCCTGCTGGAATAATTCGCGGCGATATTCGTCCCGCAGTGTTTTCTCGTCGTCAGTTCGCGTAGTCTGATTGATCTCAAAACGCTCTGAATCGCAGTCGCCTCCGGCCGCCTGATCGGGCGAACGTCGTTGCACTGCGTTCAGAATGGCGTTTCTGACAATCGTCTGCAGCCAGGTTCGAAATCGAGCTCGCTGTTGATCCGGCTGCCACCGCTCAATGGCTCCTGCGACAGAGAGCAAAACCTGCTGAGCCAGATCTTCCGCGTCAGCCGCCTGGATTCCTTTTCGACGAGCCAGACGCAGGATCACCGGGCGATACAACGTCGCAAACTGATTCCATGCGTCGGCATCGTTCGGATCACGAACGCGCAGGATCAGGCTTGGACGTGTTTCGGGGACCAGCATTCAATATCTCTGCAATTGGTCAGTCTCACGGGGTTACACACAGGATTTGACAGGATCTGACAGAGAATTGAAAAGATTCGCCATTTTTTCCATGGCAAGGTAATAGAAATCGAAGGGGACTCACGCGGAGAACTGTCCATAATCTCCTCATGGACTGCTGCAGCCTGCTGCCGCTTTCCTGTTCACAGCCTGCTGTGAACCACGGCGTTGAACCCTAAGCACCCTCTGAATCCCTGATTTGGCAGCAGGCTGCCTGCACCAAAGCGGCAGCAGGCTGCAGCACTTCAGGGAAACAAGAGGGCTTATCGATCTTCCCAAAGGCTCATTTGTTCGGCGTCCTCGCCGCAACGAGATTGGCAAACAGTCCTTCTGTATGCGTACTCAGGCGGTAGCAATGATGCAGAAAAGCGAGAGGCTTCTGCAATTTGCCATCGACGACGAAGCTGACAGGACGCTCTTCTCCTTTACCGTTCACCAGCCTGATCGCATCGAGCATCTCGGGCGACACGACACAGTCAAACGAAATGAGTGTGCCTTCACCCATTACGGCTTCATCGACGCAATGATGTGGACTGCGGTGTCCAAGCGTGGGATGAGTTTTCGACAGTAGTTCAGTCAAATCAAAAAGATTCAACTCGTAAAGTTCTTTGGGCAACTTGAGCACATCAGCGCAATACTCTTGGATCGGGAGAATCGCAGTGACCTGAAGTCTGGCAATCACATGAAGAGTCTTCTTGATGACAGTAACAGGATAGATCACATCTCCCACAGAAACGCCGTAACGGCTGGGCGCGGGATAAGAGATATGCGTCCCGCCAAACACCACCTCAAGCGCAGAGCCCGCATCACCTGCTTTCTTGACGAACGCGGTGTACTCGGTTGGCCAATAGGTAGTGAATGAACTGCTCATACGATCCTCACGTTTGTTTCGCATAAAAAATTGCGATCTATGTGTCGGGCGATTATCCGACGGATTGTTCGTGTGTTGAACTTCTCCACTTTGTGAAGTGACATCGACTGAGATCGAGGGGCGACCGATGCGGAATTAATCACGAGCACTCTGTCGGTTCGGCGAGTCTACCAGTGGCAGCGGTGGTTGTCATCGGAACTTGGGAGCCCATATTGATTCGATCGTCACGTTGGCTCCTGATGTGGCGCGTTAAGAGTGGTCCATAATCGTGAGTTGCCGGTGCTGATCACGAAGAATGCTCAGTGGCAATCACAGAGCTGTTGTGCGCGGGTCTGTGACCGTCTGTGACGCGGCACGCACGTTGACCCAAGGTCTCCCCACGCTGCTGAGAATCGAAGAAAAGAATCGGAGACCTCCGGGCGGGCGCATATGGCTTTGATAGCATCACGCGACGGCTGTTGACGGCTGTGTTATCGTATCTGGAATTCAAGTGCTGTATCTTTACAGTGTGATATCGCGGAGTTTTGAGCAAATGGAATCCTCGAAGAGTTGGCGAATCGGCAGGGCAACTTTGTGCGTGATGGCAATGGCATCCACATCGATGGCTTTTGCCGAAGACATCCCGGACTATGAAACCGCCATCGTGCCGATCCTGAAAGCGCATTGTTTTAAGTGTCATGGGGACGGAGCGTCCGAAGGCAGTCTGGTTCTCGATCAGTTCGCCAACAATGCGATGGCTCAGCAGAAGCCCGACGTTTGGTGGAACGTGCTGAAGAACGTGCGGGCCGGAGTGATGCCGCCTCCTGAGGAACCTCGCCTGACTGTTCAGGAACGTGATCAGCTGATGCGATGGATCAAGTTCAGCGCTTTTCGAATCGATCCGGAAGAAATTGATCCCGGCCCGAACGTCGCCCGCCGACTGAATCGATCAGAGTACGGTAATACGGTCTCTGATCTGATGGGAATTGACTTCGACGCGACATTGCTGTTCCCTCCGGATGACTCTGGATTCGGTTTCGACAACGTGGGCGATGCGCTCAGCTTTTCTCCACTGCTGATGGAAAAATATCTGCGAGCCGCTCAGAGCATTGTGGAGCAGGCCGTTCCCAGGGCAACGTGGATTGCACCGGCTCAGAAGATCTCTGGTGGCGAGTTTCGAGATGGCGAAAAGAACAAAGATGGCAACAGCGTTTCGGGGAAAGAGTCGTTCCTGCTGCGGAAGACGTTGAGCATCAAAGCGGCTGGACTCTACGTGGTACGCAATGAAGTTCGCCTGCACGGTTCGTTCGAGTTCGATCCGGCGCGTTATACGGTGGTGTTTCGAATCGATGGCCAGGAGAAGGCTCGCAACGAATACGGCTGGGACGAAAACAAGCTGGTGAAATCAGAGTTAACCGAAGAGCTGACTTCTGGCGATCACGAATTGTCTTTCGAAATCATCCCGATCAAGCCTGATGCCACCGCAGAAGAAGCATCCAACAAAGACAGCTTTGTACGCTTTGAAATCGACACAGTGCGTATTGAGGGACCTCAGGGAGCCGTCGGCACCGAGCATCCTCGCGGCTACGAACGCTTCTTCACTCGCGACTCACCGCCGGAAGATCCTGAACAGCGTCGGCAATATGCCGCAGAGGTGCTCCAGCGATTTGCTTCCAGGGCGTTTCGCAGCCCGGCAAATTCCGCAACAGTCGACAGACTGCTTGAAATCTGTGACACCGCTTGGCAGCAGCCTGAGGCGACCTTCGAATCCGGCATCGGTCAGGCGATGGTGGCCGTTCTCGCATCGCCTCGATTCCTGTTTCATGTGGAGTCGCGTGAGCCGGCACAAAATGGTTCACGATTTTCCGACGTAAGCGAGTACGAACTGGCCTCAAGGCTGTCGTATTTTCTCTGGTCCTCAATGCCAGACACAGAACTGCTGCAACTTGCCGAAAAACAACAGCTTCGAAGCCAACTCTCCGCACAGGTCGAACGCATGTTGCGTGACGACCGATCGAAAGAATTCCTTCGCAATTTTGTCGGACAATGGTTGAGAACTCGTGACGTAACACAGGTCACTGTTGATGCCATTGCAGTGCTGGGATACACGCAGGAATACGAAGAACTGAGAGCAACTTTTCGTGGTCGTGGCCGCGTCCGTGAAGGCGACAAGATTCCTCCGGAGGAAGAGAAGCAACGCGCTCGCCTGCGAGCGTTGCGTGAGATCTCCGACAAGTTCGGCCAGGAACTCAAGCGTGCGATGCAGAAGGAAACAGAACTGTGTGTCGAATATGTGGCTCGTGAGAATCGGAGCGTGCTGGAATTGCTCGACAGCCGCTACACGTTCCTCAATCAGGCACTCGCGGAGCACTATGGAATTCCGGGCGTCGAAGGTAAGGACATGCGGAAAGTGGATCTGGCCGAAGAGAGTCCTCGCGGCGGCATTCTGGGACACGGATCCATGTTGCTGGTGACGTCCAATCCAACACGAACCTCACCCGTAAAACGAGGATTGTTTATTCTGGACAATCTGTTGGGAACTCCATCACCACCG
>JBILXT010000348.1:0-7658 GCA_044378235.1 Planctomycetaceae bacterium | reverse complement strand
TAGCGTACCGACGTCGTCAACGGTACAGCTCAGATTTGCCGCATTGGCCGGGTGGCAAAAAATGCCAGTTGCGGCAAAAAGGGGCCTTTGGCTGCGCAAGCCGGGAAGATAGGCGGTTTCTGGTGGCCTGAAGATTCCCCAACGGCGATGCATCCGGCTTGCTGGTTTGTGGAGCTTCTGTCACCATCCGTGCGGTCTCGTCCAGGGTCGCAGGATCCGGATTATTGCAGTTCAGAGGTCGTTCAGCTGATTCATCATCTCTTTCCGACTGGTTTTAAACGTCCGTGCAAGACAACGTTTTCCCAAAGAAGACTTCGCGCGGGCATTTTTTGGCCTCGCCAATCATCGCCGCGAGTTTACTTGCAGTGACGCTGATCGCGGCTGGCTGCCAGAGTACTCCGAAGACTACCTTCTCCACCGATCGCCCCTCGCTGCATACTGTCAAGACAGGCCATTTCGTCATCAACAGTGACGTTCGTCTGGATGAAAACAATGTGCTGGTGAAAGAACTGGAGGAGTTGCACGATCAGGTTTACGACACTCTGCAACTGCCCGAGCAGCGTGATCCCGTGCATGTGTACCTTTTCAGTGACGAAGCATCCTATCGCTTTTACATGCACACGACATGGAAAGACCTGCCTCCTCGCCGAGCCTACTTTGTCGGGACGGCGCGAGAACTGGCGGTGTACTCTTTCATCAGTCCTCAGGTCAAAGAAGACCTGCGCCACGAGTTTACTCATGGCCTGCTGCATGCGACTCTGCAATCTGTCCCATTATGGCTGGATGAGGGCCTGGCCGAGTACTTTGAGGTCGATGCCACAACTCCCGGGGCGATTCATGCGGCCCACTTGCGTGAACTCCGTATGGCGGAGTCCGAACAATGGAACCCGAATCTTTACCGCCTGGAAATGTTGACAGATTTTCGAGACCTGACGTCACGAGATTACGCGGAAAGCTGGGCATGGGTTCATTTCATGCTGAATGATTCTGAACAGTCGGCCAAGGTCCTGCTGGATTATCTCACCGTTCTGCGATCGACCAGGACACCCAAACGTCTGATGCCCGGTCTGGAAGCTGCGGTCCCCAGTTACTTCAATGACATGCAGACCCACGTTCTGAAGATGCAGCCGAGCAGCCCAAATGCCGGCACTGCCGATCTGACTGGTGGCGAAGACTGATTTTTGCCGCAACAGAAATCCGCAACGAGTTGACGAGTGCTTTGTCACGGTTTAACTTTGGGGTAATGGACCATGCCAAAGGTCCTCGTGTGTTGGGATCTTTAGCAAGATCCACTACCTCCACTCCCGTTCGTTATCTTGACAGAGCACGAGGCTGATATCTGTCACCCCAACACGATGCGGTGTCAACTCTACCGCACATGTTCCACAGGCTGATCATCGACCGGACGAGGCCACGTGCGCTGCCGATTGATGACCATCTTCCGCTGAGCCGCTTCAACTAATTGCTGCGGAGAAATCCCGGCTCGTCGTGCGGCATCAATGATCAACAGAAAGCAATCTGCATACTCTTCAATATCATCCGGAGCGGCCTGCGTTTCCCTGGCTTCCTTTTCAAGATGTCGCAACGCCCCGAGAGGACCTCGTTCCTGATCCGTTCCAAATGTCGACTGCGACCAGTCAGATTGATCCTGAGCAAGTGCCGTTAAGAGTTCTCCGAGACGTGTTGTGCTGCCTGGTTCGGACATAAACTTCAGCTTCCACAGAGGTGTAAACAACGGTCAATCGATATAGAGAGCACTCTACTGACCATCGCAATGATAGCCGTTCTCAAGCGAAAAACACCTGCCGGTTCCTGTTCACCTCGCTGGCTTTCGAATCACACCCCAGTTCGCTGAGGAATCGGTTGAAGATTGAGAAGGGTTCCGGAAATACACTGATCGCCGAATAGATGCCTTCCAGAAACTGAAGGACTCCCAGAGCAACCAGCATCACCGCGCCAAGGCAGAACAAGTCCACTTCGACAGCGTCCCCCGAACGGCTCCGGTCACGATCAACGTTAATGGGGTCTCCGGGCAATGTGAATCTTCTCCTGGGTTTTTCTGATCAGTGAGCCGTGAAGATCTATCCTGCCGACTGGAAAATCCGTCAGAGCCTCAGCTCAATCGTCGGTAACGATGAACTCTTCGTCCCGTGAGCGTGAACCCAACGTAGACCTGCGATCCGTCATCATTGACGGCCAGTCCGTGCGGCCACTCATAATCTTCACTGGAGCCGGATGGCCTGGTTCGGAAGGAAGTCAGGAGTTCTCCATTGCGATCAAATTGTCTGACAATTCCTTTGTCGGCATCCAGATTCGACAAAACATAGATCGATCCTGCCGCATAGCGAATCGTCAAAGGTCGCTCGACGTGAGTCCAGACGGAATGAACCTCTCCCTTGCGAGTCAGGATCTGGACTCTGTGGTTTTCTCGATCAGCGATGTAGATCAGTTCGTCTTCATCGCAAGCGATGCTGTGGGGCGTCTGAAATTCGAGCGATCCTTTTCCCTTCTGCCCCCACGCATGAATCAACCGCCCGTCCGCGTTAAAGACAGCCACTCTTGAATTGGTATAACCATCAGAGATGGCAAAAGACCCATCGCGGAATACCACAGCATCTGTCGGTTTTCGAAAGCCAATCTCCGCCCCGCCGACTTGCATCAAGAGCGTTCCCGCGGGATCAAACTTGAAGACCTTATCCTGACCGCAGTCCACGATCCAGATGTGACCAGACCGATCAACGCTGATCTGGTGCGGCATCACGAAGAGATCCTCGCCCCAGGAATCAACCACGCGTCCTGTTTGACTGTCGAAGACCAACATCGCTGGCTTTTGGATTCGCTCCTGCCGAAAACCCGTGCCAGGCATCCAATGATTCTCGCCGCGGTTCAGCACAAGAATCCTGCCATCTCCGTCGACGGCAACTCCCGCCACCTGGCAGGGTTCCTGCAATGGTCCGGGGTACTCTGCGGGCCACGTCGGATCAAGTTCGAAGCCAGCAGCCTCGACATCTTCTGATCGCGACCGACCGACTTTCATCGTCAGACATCCGACGGTCACTACGGCGTAGGAAAGCAAATGACGGCGACTTAGAGAATGCTTCAGGCATGTGGTCATTGGGTTCTCATAAAGCAGCCCCCGGTTCTGATCTCTTTACGCCACAGGATCCAGTAAACGCGTGTTACTGTCTCCAAACTGTTCCACCTCAACGCCCATGCGATCCAGCATGGAAACATAAAGGTTGCACAGGGGTACATTTCCTTTCGATGAAAGATGCTGCCCTGACTGCAATGTCCGCCCACCATGACCACCGAGCAGCACCGGCAGATTATCGGGATCATGCCGATTGCCGTCCGAGATACTGGAACCGAACAGAATCATGCAGTTGTCCAGCAGAGTACCATCGCCTTCCGGAATCGTTTTCAGGCGTTTCATCAACCCCGCAAATTGCTCAACATGCCAGCGATTGATCCGTTCATACTGAGCGATCTTGGCTTCGTTGTTTTCATGATGGGACAGTTCATGGTGACCGCCGCTGACGCCCTCTACAAACGAAAAATTGCGGCCCGAGACATCGTTCGCGAACATCAACGAGGCGACTCGAGTTGAATCCGTCTGAAACGCCAGCACCATCAGGTCGAGCATGATGGCGATGTGCTCACGGAAATCTGCCGGAACACCCGGACGCGGCGGAGTGGTCTCGCCCTTTGCTACTGACGGCTGCCAGTCTCGCGGCTTTTGCTGCATGGAGAACTCAATTCGCTTTTCCACCGCGCGGACGGAATCGAGATACTCGTCCATCTTGAACTGGTCGTCACGACCCAGTCGCGGACGCAGCTGCCTTGCATCTTCCAGCACAAAATCAAGGAGATTGCGATACGACTCTGATCGAGCAGGATCGTCGGAAATTCGTCGTCCAAACAATCGCTCGTAAACCAGACGCGGGTTAATTTCTTTCGCCACCGGACGCGTTGGTGTTTGCCATGAAATGTGCGAACCATAAAGCCGAGTATACCCAACGTTACTGTCGATGCCGCTGATGACCGGTTCCGTGCCCAGTTCCAGCGACGGCAGGGGAGTAAACTGGCTGGTGTGTTGAGCCATCAACTGGTCAACCGAGATTCCTCCGCTGCTGATATTCTTGCCCGTGGTCTTCGTGACCGGCATGCCCGTCAGAAAATTGGCCGTTTTGGCATAGTGTCCATCTCCACCATGGCTGTGCTTCTTGTCCAGCCCCGTCAGCACAAGGACATCGTCTTTCACGTCGGCCAGTGGCTGCAACGTGGAGCTCAACTCATAATCACGACCAGACTTTTCGGGAGTCCACGATTTTTCCCACACACCGTTCGGGAAATAGATAAACGCCGAGCGAACCGGAGGACGCCCAGCGGGCCTTCCAGTGTTGGCCGCAGCCGCTTGATCCTGAGCACGCACTTCCCGAGGAATCGCGGACTCCAGCCATGGCAATCCCAGCATCGCTCCACAGCCCTTAAGCATGCGACGACGAGAAGAAGACTGAGGAATCAGGTTCTGTTCATTCATGGTTGAGGCTCCTGCACAGCTTCAGCTTTCTTCTTTAACTCGTCCGCCTTCTTTCCAATCTGCTGTAGCCGATTAAAAAGAGCCTGGCTTGTCGTTTGTGGCTCCGGCACTGGATCCGACTGTTTATGGTATCGGTACTGGAACGGATAACTCAAAGCGATTTCCTCGATCAGGATCTGGCTTTTCAGTTCATTCTCACCCAGCTTCTTTAAACACGTTTCCACAATACACTGATCAAACTTGTTCAATTCTCGACCCAATGCGAAGCCCAGCAACTTGCGAACAAAATGCTGCTGGAATTCTCCGCTGCGTTTCATCAGCACAGACTTCAATTCATTTGGGCCGGAAAAGGAATCGCCGGAAGGCAATTTGCCCGCGTTATCAATCGGTTGCCCGTTGTCGGTGTCTCGCCAGCGACCGATGCCGTCAAAGTTCTCGAGACCAAAGCCCAGCGGATCCATGCGGTCGTGGCATGACGCACAGTCAGCTTTCTGGCGATGCAGATCAAGCCGCTGTCTCAGGGTAAGCCCTTCGGTGCTGGCAGTGTTTTCTTCCAGTGCAGGAACGTTTGGCGGCGGAGCAGGCACGGCCGAGCCCAGCACTTCTTCCAGGATCCAGCGTCCTCGCAGCACAGGACTTGTGCGGCGAGGATACGAAGTCGCAGTCAGCACGCTTCCTAACGTTACCACGCCACCTCGTCGACCATCCGTCACAGAAACGGTTTGCCACGGACTCTCTGCAGGGAGATCCATCTGATAATGCTGAGCCAGTCGGCCATTAACAAGCACATAGTCGGCCGCCACAAGATCGGTCAAAGGACGATTTTGCTGAAAGACATGAGCTACGAACCGCACGGCTTCTTCGCGCAGATCGGAAGCAATCTCAGCGGCATACTCGGGGAACACGCCAGCGTCCGGATGAACTTCGTTGAAGCCTCGCAGACCCAGCCACTGCAGTCCGAAGTTCTCCCCCAGAGCCAGCGACTTCGGGTCGGCCAGCATGCGGCGAACCTGCAAGCGGATCTCATCATCGTTCAGGATGGCTCCGGAATCAGCGGCCTGCAAAAGCTCTTCGTCAGGAATCGACGACCAGATAAACAAAGCCAGTCGAGTCGCGATCTGGTGCGGCGTCAGGCGAATCACACCAGAGGCATCAGGATCTGTTTCCACGACAAACAAGAAATGAGGAGACACCAGCACGGCCTTCAGAGGTTCTCGCACCGATGCCAGGAATCCACGACCTCGCGTGGTTGACGCTTCGTAAAGCGTCATCAGTCGCAGCATTTCATCGTCCGCCACCGGCCGCCGCCAGGCTCGCCGAGCAAACTGCGCGATGATGTCTGCTGCCGCCTCGGGATCAGTTTTTGAGGACTCTGGCTGCAATGATTTGGGGACCGTTGTCAGCAGGCGGTTTCTGATCGAAACCAGAGCCTGATCCTGTGAGTTCTCGACGTCCGGCAATGCGTCTTCGATCACTCGATCGGCAATGGCGAGATATGATTCCAGATGAATTGTGGAAGTAAACAAAGCATCCCCGACCGTATCAAACCCTTCGCCACCGGCACCATCGGAGGGTGGTTCTTCATCGGCTCGCAAAGGAATCCCGACGACGTCACGAATCGCATTGCGATACTCCGTCTGAGTCAGTCGACGACTCATGACGAAACCACGGTACCAGCTTTGAGTTTCCTCCGAGGCCAGTTGTTTGCAAAGATCCTGATCGGGACGGGAATCCACCCATCGCTGAAAGTGGCCTTTCTGTTCATCATTGAGCCCCGGACTTCCCTGGGGAGGCATCTCATTGAGACGAATGCGCTTGGCCACTCGTTCCCACGCATCGCCTGCGTCCGCTGCCGACTGACCGTTCGGAAACTTGCCGAAGTCGAACTCCCCTTCAATCTTGTCGCCACGATGACACTGCACACAGCGAGCTTCCACGATCGGGAGGATTTTCTCTTCGTAGGTTTTCTTCCAGCGTTCCACCTTCTTCTCGTGTTCGTCAGCCTGTGCGCGGGCCGTCAAAGTGCTCAGCGCAGCTGTCAAAATTAACGCGAACAGATTGAGATGCAGGAGCCCACGAAGTGTCAGGTCGGCAGGAGTCTTGGCACACACTCGCATAACATGATTACTCGATTAAACCGGAGATCAATTACGAAACCGCATCATACCGAGTCGATCGCGATCCCGGAAATCTTATTGCCTTCTCAGTTGCGTCCCTTTTTTGTTCGCGAGCCTGGGAACTCGCACAGCAATCCGACCGACGGTCACCGTTAGGCACGGACGGCCACGAACGAAGGTTCCTTAGCGAGTATCCAGTAAAATAGCCTTTAAGTGGCATCTGGGTGTAGTCACGGTTGATTGTCAGAGTAGGTCTTTTCTGCCGGACTCGGCAAGGAGGACCTGCCGAAATCGTCAACTACACCCGACGCAGCCCGACTGGAAATCGGCCTTCGAGGAATTCAATGGTTTGACTACAATAGACACCGGAGAACAGGAGAAATCATATGGTAATTCGCGGACATTTTGAGAATGGGGTCATTGTTCCGGATGAGCCAGTTAGTCTGCCGGAGGGGACCATCGTGCAGATTGAGGTCGTCAGAACCACGCCTCCAAAGGCGAAGCGACGAGGGGGCATGTGGAAAGGTCGAGTCATCATCGCTGATGATTTTGACACGCTGCCATCGGAAATCGCTGATGCGTTTGGAGTCGGGATCGAATGAAATTGCTCCTGGATACGCACGTGTTGCTATGGTGGTTCGAAGATCCATTGCGAATTTCGGAGGAGGCACGTGATCAGATTTCCGATCCGGACAACGAAGTGCTGGTCAGCGCGGCTTCGTGTTGGGGAAATTGCAATCAAGCGAAGTCTCAATAAGCTCTCCGCCCCAGCGGATATCAACGACGCTATACAACAATGCGGCTTCGAGGAACTGGCGATTTCGATATTGCACTCTTTGAAGACTGAAGCCCTGCCACTACATCATCGTGATCCGTTTGATCGCATGCTGATTGCTCAGTCGGTTTGCGAATCAGCGTTTTTGGTGACTCACGATCGAATGTTTATGCAATACGGGATTTCGCTAATTCAGGCGTAGTACCTGAATTCCTAAAGGATAAAC
>JBILXT010000347.1:0-7672 GCA_044378235.1 Planctomycetaceae bacterium | reverse complement strand
GCGATGACACGTCGAACATTCTTCTGACGCTTGTCGGTATCCGCAGCCGCGCGGTTGATTTCAAGACCGACGTTCTGTGAACCCGTAAACGCGACAATATCAACGTCCGGATGTCCGGCCAATGCTGGGCCAATTTCTTCTCCGACTCCGGGTACGAAATTGACAACTCCATCCGGCACGCTGGAATTGCGAATAATCTCCATCAGCTTCGCAGCGACAACGGACGACTGCTCAGCGGGCTTCATCACAACTGTGTTACCAGTCACGATAGCAGCCATCGTCATGCCCGTCAGAATCGCGAACGGAAAATTCCACGGAGCGATCGCCACACAGACACCACGAGGACGATACGAGTAGCTGTTTTCCTCACCCAGAAAATCGCATTTCTGGCCAGCCCCAAGTCGCTTCATTTCGTGAGCGTAGTACATGCAGAAGTCGATGCCTTCAGCGACATCTGCGTCAGCTTCGGCCCACGGTTTTCCGGTTTCGAAGATAATCCATGCGGTCAATTCGAAGCGACGCTCGCGAATCTCTGCGGCTATCAATTCCAGATACTCAGCCCGAGTCTCAACAGGTGTCGCAGCCCACATTCCGAATGCACGTCGAGCCGCTTCGATCGCGTCAGTTGCCTGATCAACCGTCGCCGACGCTACGCGTCCGATAATCTCCGATGTCTTCGAAGGATTTCGGGACACAAGCGTCGCACGGCTGTCACAAGATTTGCCATCGATGATCAGCGAATAGACACCACCGAACTGATCTCGCACTTCAGACAAAGCGTGAACCATAGCGTCGCGATTTTCCGCGTTCGCAAAATCGGTCAACGGTTCGTTGTTGAATCCTGGACGAGGAGTACTCTGAATCGGCGGTTCTGTGACGGAATGACTGGACGGCTTCATAAGAAGTTTCTCGACGGCAATATGTTCGGTGAAGCTTTGGCGAAGGAAAGAATCGTTGGACGTATTCTCAAGCAGTCGACGTACTAGATACGCCATGCCGGGAAGTAAATCGCCAAACGGAGTATAGATGCGGACGCGATGACCACGTTCCAGAAACAACTGGGCCTGTTCGTCGCCCATCCCGTAGAGCATCTGGATTTCCATCGCTCGATCCGGAACCTGCAACTCTTCTTTCAGGGCTAGCCCATGAGCCAGACTGCGCAGGTTATGACTGGCCAGAGCCGGACGCAGCCACTGATAATTTTCCATCAACACACGTGTCAGTCGCTCATAATTGTCATCCGACTGCCACTTGCGGCGAAAGACAGGAACCGGCCAGCCACGATATTCGGCAACGATGTTTTCGTAATCCCAATACGCTCCTTTGACCAGACGGATCCAGATCGGCGTGCCGCGATTCTTAGCCCACTCCAGCATCTTCTGGAGATCGCTTTCGGCCGATTCCAGATAAGCCTGAACAACGATGCCACAGTCTGCATAGTCGCGGAACTCATCTTCCATCAGCACTCTGCGGAAGATCTCAAACGTCAACTCGAGATAATCGTTCTGCTCCATGTCGATGTGGACATACGCATTATTGTCACGAGCTGTTCGCAGAATTGGTCGAAGGCGAGCGGAGACGCGACGAATCGTGCCTTCCGCATCAATCGGTGAAAACTGACTGTCCAGAGCTGACAGTTTAAGACTGACGTTGACGCGAGGAATCCGACCTTCATGGTCAGAATCCAGCAGCATGTCCTCCGGCCATTCATTGACCTGCTGGGCCATGCCATTGATAAGATCGATATACGATTGTTGGTATCTTTCTGCTTCGCCATCACTGATGACGGCTTCGCCCAGAAGATCGAGAGTGAAGGCATAGCGATTTCGGCGAATGCGGCGAACCGAGGCCAGTACTTCATCAACATTGGAGCCCGCAATAAACCGGCGAGCCATCCGTGCCGCATTGGTGCGTGCATTAAAAGCCAGCGCCCGGCTGAGGATACTGTTGCTGGTCGACAAATCAAGGCCCAGTCGCGCGGCCCAGGGCAGGCGATCTCGCACTTCTTCAAAGTACTCGTCGAGATGTCGTGCGATCGCGGTGTGATCCCGAAGCATCGGCAACACATCGACAAAGCGAAACATCTGGACTTTGACTGCTTCGTCGTTCATCGCCCACGACATCAGGCGATCTTCCCACCAGCGACCATGGAAGATCGATGGCGAACGATGCTCAACCCGCCCGAACAGCTCACGACCAATCTCCAGCGTCCGCTGCTCAGTCTGGTCGTTGTCCGTTGAACTGCTCTTCACAGCAGCAGAAGCAGAAGCAGAAGCAGCCTTCTTCGGAGCTTTTTCCGCTGCTGATCGCGAAGCGGGCTTTGCAGTTGGCTTTTCAACCGGCTTTACTTCACTGGCGTCTTCAGCCTTTGCTGCTGATTTTGCTGCCTTTTTGGCCATAACGTCTCAAACTCAATGCCGAATACCAAACAAAACTATCGTCGGATGCAAGGTGAGAAAAGGGGTCAGGAACCAATAGCCGAAAGGCCCGATGGGTGCTATGCACTACTGGTTCCTGACCCCTTTTCTGAGTTTGCGGATTCTAGGAGCATTCGCGTTTTCGGAAAGAACGTCTGCCGCATTTTCGCGCAGCGAGCCGCGGATTCCCGAAACAAACGCGAACTACATAACAAAGCCTTGTTCAATTTCTACGGGGACGTTGCTCGAAAGTCGACGTTTTTATGCCGGTTTTGGTTGAAAGCTGGCGAGCCACGACAGGTCAGTAATCGATTTCAATCACCCGATTTCAGAATCCGCAAAACCCGAGCAGAAGAAGGAAAAGTGCTTTCTGAGCCTGAGGCGCTAGCCGATTCGATAGAAAAATCGGCTAGCGCCTCAGGCTCATAGACACAGCGCGGCATGTTTGTTTCTGCCGCTCGCCTTGATTCAAACCGCACGCTTTTTCGTAGTTGCTCCAAAGAGACTCGACAACTATTCGATGGCGTACAGGAACTTGTCGGATCGCACCAGCAGCCGAGATCCATCGACGGCAAAGCTGCCATTGAAGAGCGATCGATCATTCAGATCATTGGAAGCCAATTGTTCGAATTCTGGTTTCGCCGCGACAACAAATGTGCGGCCTTCGCGAGTCAGATAGTAAACTCGACCATTGGCCAATAGCGCAGAAGCATAGACTTGGCCTGATCGATTCATCCGCTGCTCATAGACGACTTCTCCCGTCTCTGCTTTGGCACAGTACGCGATTCCAAGATTGTCGTTCATCCAATAGAGATGTCCGTCGTGAAATACAGGTGAAGTCACGTTGGAGCCTTTGAAACTGGTCCATAATCGATGTGTCTTCGTGACATCTCCTCGACCTCCTGTCTTAACAGCCAGAGAAGCAACGCCCGAGCGACCTCCAAGGCAATAAACAATTCCGTCGTGAGAAATAACACTCGGGACCATGTACCAGGTGATGTCCGTTGCACAGGTCCACAATTGATCTCCGGAATCGGGATCAAACGCCTGAATGCTTCCCTGAGTTGCAACGATCAACTCTGGCTTGCCGTCCACATTGGCGACAACCTGAGGAGTGTTCCAGGCCTCCTTGATGTTGCCTGCTCGCCAGACTTCTTTGCCGGTATCCTTATTGAGTGCGACTAATGACTCGCTTTCAACACTGGCGTTGATGAACAACAAATCCTTGTACAAAGACGGTGAAGCTGATGTTCCCCAGCCATGCGTCTTCGAACCAACATCCGCAGTCCAAAGTTCTTTGCCATCGTGACTAAAAGCCATGACACCGGTTTTTCCAAAGAAGCAGTAAACTCGATCCTTGTCTGCTGTTGGAGTATTCGCCGCAAAGCCATGATCTCTGATTCGCTCTTCTTCCGGCAGCTTTGCGGGAACATTCTTCTGCCAGACTTCTTTCCCTGACTTGCGATCCAGACATAACAAATGCCTCTTCAGATCCTCCTGCGTCCCTCCCGGATTGTCTGGAACAAAGAAACCTGAGTAGGCGGTGACGTAGATGTGATCGCCAAACACAACCGGACTGGACGCTCCAGGCCCGGGCATTGGTATCTTCCACGCAATATTCTCGGTGGTACTCCATGTCAGTGGAGTTGTCTTCGCAGACGAATCACCCTGCCCTGTTGGTCCTCGAAACGTTGGCCAGTTGTCATCTGATGGAGATTGGCTTCGCCTTGTCGACTGTGCGTAGACTGTTGTTGAACTGACCAAAGTTGTGAAGGCAATGCAAACAATCAGATGCCTGAAGTATTGCGAATCCATCAGAACAGGCTCCTTGCAGAAACGAGTGGGAAAGGAAAATTCAGTTAATGATGGACGCTTCTCTGGTTGCCAAACCTGCTCACCTTCGGCACAAGGCCGAAGGGGTCGATTTGTTACAGGCAAACCAGATCAACAACATCACAGAACGCTGTCTCGTACTGAAGACGTTACTTCATCAGAGTTCGGACATATTCAATCACGTCTGCCAGATCTTGATGCGTTAGATCTTTCTCTAGCCCCACCGGCATCAGCGATTTTCCCGTACTTCGAAGTTCTTCAATATCGCTCCGGAGAATCGACTCGGTTTTAGCCTCCGCAGCGACCAGAGTCAGGCTGCTGCCTGTTTCGGTCGACAGAAGACCGATGACGCTTCGTCCAGATGTGGTGACAGCAACAAAATTGAGATACTTGGCCTCAACTGCGGCACTTGGGTCGAGTATGGCACTGAACAGAGTTTCCGGCGTTCGATTCGATAGAGACGCCAGATTCGGACCAACTTCAAAACCGACGCCGTTCTGCTTGTGACAGGTTGAGCATCGCTTATTGAAAACCGCAGCACCTTGAACAGCATCGCCCGAAAGTTTTAGTGCCGGCTGAAAGGATTCCATCACAGCCTTTCGATCGGCAGAAGTACCGGAGGCAAAGATCTTCTCGAGACGTTCGCGAACGGCAGGTTCGCGAATCGTCAGAAGTCGTTGTCTCATGGACGCATCAATCTCCGCTGCGGCAACCTGTCCTGATTCCATCTGCGTTAAGAGTTGAACGATCCACTCCGGACGTCCTGAGAGAGCCATCAGGATCTGTGACCGTAACAATGGAGAATGAGACGCCCAGTTGGCCAGAAGAATCTCGGCCGCGACATCCTCCGACTGCTGTCCCAAATGTTTAATCGCAGCCTCCTGAATGGCTGTTGGCGTTTGCGGCGTGAGTATGTCACGGAGAATCACGACATCGTTGGAATCATCACGGCTACACTTCAGAAGCGGAATCGCAGCGACACGCAGAGCTTCATGTTGCTTCGAATCGCCCGCAGTTGCACAGGCAATTCTATGAATCTCAGCCAATCGCCCTTTATCCGTATCTGAGTTCAAGTGTTCTTCAATCGACCAGTTTCGAATCTTCAGCCGATTCAGCATTCCGGAATAGCTTTTGAAATGCCACGCCTGTGGATGCTCGGGATGCAGCTCTGTCGTCCTCGTCAACAGACTGTTCAGATCATTATCATTCGCCAGGGAAGCAGCCTGCTCAAACAAACTTGCGATCAACTCATCTCGATCTGCAGCAGAGAATCCGGGTAGGTCTGTCTCATTCGGTGGGTTACTCCACGCATCAAGCCCGGCCGTCTTCATGAACAAATCTATTACAGGGCGAACATTCTCGAAGTTCAGGGAACTTAGAACAGCAGCACGAACGAAAGGGCTGGTGTCCCGCAGCAGCGACGCGCTCAGAATCGCGGCTGAGGAAGATGCATCTCCCGCAGATCCGGCGACACAGGCCAATTCCAGTCGAACTTTGGCATCCTCATCTTCAGCCATTCGCACCAGAGCTTGCAATGGAACTTTCGCCCCGGGCGATAATCGTACTGCCCATCGTCGAACTCCAGCATGGGGATCATTCAAAGCCGTCTCAACAAGTTCTTTGCTCAGTTTCCCCATGCCATCCAGGGTACACATTGCATGAAGTCTGGCAGTTGGACGCTGGCCTTCCGTGACCATCCGAGTCAGAAGCTCGACAGCCGCCTCATCAGCGTTGGTCACAAGAAGTCGCTGCGCTGTATCGCGTCGCCAGCCATTGGAACTTTCCAGTTCGGAAACAAGCTCCGATGTCGTCAGTTGATCGAACCGGGGAGAAACGCCCTTCGCGATCGAGTCGTATTTCGCAAGATCCTTCCGCACAATGCGATAGATTCGACCGCGGTCATCTCCGGATCGAAAGAACGGTCTGAGCTCGTCCTGACCTTCTTTTGGCAACCAATGGGGATGCTCAATCATGTAGCGATACATGTCGACAATCCAAAGTGCACCGTCCGGACCTGTGCGCACCATAACAGGGCGGCACCAGCGATCTTCTGATGCAAAGAAGTCGTGTTTTGCATCCACTTCTGCGGGATCACGTTCCAGTCGAAAGCTGACCCCATCATCAATCAATAGATTGTGCTGAACGAGATTGCTGAACGGTTCACACGTAAAAACATGCTGCGCACTGAGGTTTAATCTGCCATCCGCTTTCGACGCCCCGAACAGCACTTCATCCAGATACACGATCCCTGAACAAGCTGACGTGTATCGCCCTGATTGCTCAAAACTGTGGAATCGCTTCTCCGGAGGAGCAGCCGCATAGACTGGCGGATTGGAGGGTGTCATCAATCGCCGAGGATCCGGTGGAGCAAAAAACGGATTGCGTCGTATGTAAGGATCTTCAAGCACGTAATGCCACAGCGGGTAGCTGTTCTGTTCGCCAAACCAATTGCCCCATGCATCGCGATTGCGTCCAAACTGCGAGGGCCCACTCTGAGGATCAATCAATCCCTCATCGGGACGAATTCTAAAATCGCGACTTCCCACCGTTGTTTTCTGATTAGTCACATGCGACAAAATCTGACTGTCCGCGCCGTAGCCGGGATGATGACTGCCACTGGCACAATGCACCCAGTTATCCAGACCCCAGCGAAGTCCATTCACTCGCAGTTGCTGATTGCCTTCGAGAAATCCCGAGAACAATGTTTTGCGAACATCAGCAGTTCCATCGTTGTTCGTGTCTTCAGCATAAATGATCTCCGGGGCCGCCGTGATCAATACTCCCTTACCCCACGCCATGACGCCCGTTGGAAACGGAATATCCTGAAGCAGCACGGTCGATGTTTCATATTTGCCATCGCCATCTTTGTCTTCCAGATATCGAATTCGCCCGCCGGGCTTGCCGTTGTTGTCCATGCCAGACGGATAATCGGCCATCTCCGCAACCCACAACTTTCCATCGGGTCCCCAGTCGATTGCAACCGGGTCGATAACGAGTGGTTCTGCGACAACCAGTTGAAGTTCAAAGCCCTCGCGAACATGAGCAACTTTCATGGACTCCTCAGGTGACATTGGCGGTGTATCGGGGCGAGCAATCACCTCATTGATTTGCGGTTCCAGAGTGGCTTTTGCGATTACAAAATGAGCCGCGACTTCCTCGACATTCAAAACTCTGTCGTACAAAGCCACTTCGTCCAGTCGGCCTTCAAGCCCAAACATGCGATCATTGCGACCACCAAGATAGATGTCGCTCGAGTCCCCAAACGTCGGCTCCAGGTCACCATCAATCTCCGGTGACGGATTTCCATTGAGATAAACACTGACGTGTTTGCCGCTTCTGACCAGCACCACATGATGCCACGTGCGAGTTTCCAGGATCGTTCTCCCAACCAGAGCTTCATCTCGCTCGTTCCCGTTAAACAG
>JBILXT010000053.1:0-27732 GCA_044378235.1 Planctomycetaceae bacterium | reverse complement strand
TCATGCCATCGTGGAAGAGCGACGATTTAATGGTCCTTATAAGGATATCTTCAATCTGACGGAGCGAGTTGACCCGAAGGTTCTGACCAAGGGAACTCTGGAAACGCTGATCAAAGCGGGCGTGCTGGACAGCCTGCCGGGCACACGTCCACAGCAGACGGCGGTCGTTGAGCGAGCTGTCCAGTCAGCGTTGTCGCGACAGAAGGATAAAGCTCGCGGTCAGAAGAGTTTGTTTGGTGGCGATGATGACGAGGAGAATGATTCATCAGGGCAGGCGGCTGCGATGTCATTTCCGGATGTGCCGGACTGGACGCATTCGCAGAAGCTGGCCTGGGAGAAGGAAACGATTGGTTTCTATCTGACGTCGCATCCGCTGACGCAGCATGCTCGACGAATCGAACGCTATGCGGCGAATCGTAATTCCGAACTGGCCGAGATGGAAGATGGGGCACAGGTGGTGGTCGGCGGGATGATTTCTGCTATCAAACTGGCCAACGCGAAGAAGCCAAGTCGCAACGGAAATACCAAGTACGCCAACTTCGATCTCGAAGATCCGTCAGGCATTATGCGATGCATCGCCTGGCCCGAAGACTACGCTCGTTATGAAGAACTGATCAAAGCGGAAAGCGTGATCATTGTGGCAGGCAAGGTCGACCGTCGTGGTCGTGAGCCGAACCTCGTTGTGAATCGAATTTATACGCTCGATCAGGCCGACAAGGAGTTTACTTCGCAGGTCGCGATCAAGTTCGAGAAGGGGCTGCATTCGCACGAAGACGTGCAGCGAGTTCGCAACGTGATTTCACGTTTTCCCGGATCGACGGATGTGATCCTGCTGGTAGATTCCTGGGCCGATCAGATCCGCAATCTGAACAGCACCGGCAATGGAAATGGTGACGATGACTCAAACGGAACTGGCGATGAGAAGGCCGACAACGGCACGGGAGCCGGTTCTCGGCTTCGCTACATTCTCACGACCAGCAACGAATGCAAAGTCAATATCGGTCCGGAACTCCTGAACGCGTTGGCGGAGATTGTTGGCGAGGAAAACTACGATCTTAAGGCCACGAAATCACGAAAACCGTCCGGACAGAGCGTGGGCCGGTAATCGATTCAGAAGCAGCAGAGTCGAGGCTTTGCTGTAAGGAGCCGATACCGCCCTGTAGCGCTGTCCATCCCTTGTTGTCGATTACCGGAAGTCAACATGCGACCGCACAATTTTTCGTTGCGCAGATGGTTCTTCTTGTGTGCAGCACTGACACAAATGGCGGGGCCTTTGACTCTGCAATCGCACGCACAGGACTCCGATGGAAAATTGCCACCGGCTCAACCTGCAGACTCGGTGACTACAACAACGGGCTCGGTGACTACAACAGTCAACGAAGCGCGGCGGCAGGCGGAGATTCTGCATTCGACGCTGCATTCTTCCCTGCGCGTGATCCATGATCGCTACTACAAGGAGGATGAAGGTTTACCAATCCCTGCGGCGATTCTGGGAGAAGTCTTCAAGGATGTTGAAGGCGAGCAGAAGGTAAAGCTTCGCTGGCTGGCCGTCGAAGGACTGGCGATGAATTCCGACCATAGACCTGCTGACGAATTCGAGCGTCAGGCGGTTGAGAAACTCAAATCCGGCGAACGGTCTCATGAGAATACGACAGACGGCATTTACCGCCGAGCCGCTTCGATTACGCTCAGCAGTCATTGCCTGAAGTGTCATATGCCGGACCGCAAGAGTACTCGTGACCGCGTCGCCGGACTAATCATATCGATTCCAGTCGTGGCCGAAGACGGTCCGTAAGCATCGTGTAGCGTGGCGTCATCCCTCGAGCGATTAAGGCATTGAACAGGAATGCCGACTGAAGTCGGCGCCACAGCTTAACTCGCAACTACCATCGGCGTAGCGTTTCGCCACGCTGTTCGGATGGCGTCGATGCTGCGTCCCAGCGTCTGAAATTTGCGTCGCGAAATATGCACGCGGCAACCTCGCATCGCGATCCCAACAATTTCCTTGAGTGCCTTCTTTTGAGATCTCGAGAATGTCGCGGAAGGCAGATTAGGGTTCACGGTCACAAGTCTTAGCCAGTCTGACTCGACTTGCGACCCCGTCAGCTCCCGACAAAGATCACGTGCCAATGTCTCCACGGCCGCACCGAATTCAGACGTTTCCAGCTGTCGGGACGAATGAACTCCGTACATTGACTGCATGAAACGATCGTGTCGATTCGGGACCAGATGCCAGCGATTCTGGACCAGCCTCCACAACAAGAACAGCAAAAAGAGAACCAGCAGGATTAACAGAATTGTGCGAGCCCATGCGACAGGCCGCATGTTCCTGGGTCGCTCTTTCAGAGTTTCATTCAGAATGTTGGAATCCTGAACCTCATCAATGACTTCATTCGCCATGCGAAGCATTGTTGCCAGATCTGGTTCTGGCGGATCAATGTCCGGAGGGATCTGAGGAATATTCGGCGGGATATTTGGAGGCATCTGTGGCGGTGTTTGCTGAGGAGCCAGCTCAGCCATGTAACTGGGAAGCGTCTGGCCGTTGTCGTACACGGTCAGCCACTTGCGGTTGCCTCGACAAAGGAGATCCGACACCTGAATGGCGAACAAAGAATTATCACCGTGCCACAACATGCCGTCGGAGAACAAGCTCTGATCTGCCGACAGGATCATCACTCCGGTGCCCGGGGCCGCATCTATCCCGGCCATGATCACCGGACGATGACGAGCAGACCCTGGCAGGACATCCTCGGTCAACGCGGCGATGATTTCCCACTGCAGGGAGGCATCTTCTGAAGTCGACAGCCAACCGGTCTTGTTGACGATGATTTGTCGCAGGCCTTTGGAGAGGGGATGACTCTGATTCAAATCCGACAGTACGATACAGTCTTCAAATCCCTGATACTGGCTGTCCTGATCAAGTGAACTCACCGGCCCACGAGTGAACAAACTCACGCCCGGCAATTTGAAGCCTCGCTCTGAAGCCACCAGCAAACTTCCGCCCTGAGCCACATAAGCTCGCAGTCGACGCCACTCGGCCAGGGACACTCGAGTCACATCGCCAAACATGACCACCACGGATTCTTTTGGCCGCGTTAGTGTCGCCGACAAATCGGTCCGTACGGTCAGGCCTCGTTCTTCAAGAAGCATCCGAAAGCCGTTATAGCCGAGATACCACTTGTCGGAGCTGGCATTTCCGGGCCGATTGACCGCCTGAGCCTGCAGTGAACCCGCCAACGTCACGAACACCAGCAACAAACCCAGCGTCTGGAAAAACGCGGATCTGATTTGCGGCATCAGCTGATCAATCAGGATCAGGTCTCTATAGTGGCGTTGTGAAGTCATTCGGCGGCAACAGTTCCTTTGATCAGCATTTCGGGCTTCACCAGATTCAGCATATGGCCGTGATCAGCCGTCACGATCAGGAGTGATTCGTCCCAGTTGCTGTTTGCTTCGACCCAATCTGTAATCGCTTTGACAGCTCGATCACCCGAATTCACCGCACCGATGGAGTTATCAATGTTGTCATCGTGATTGGCCCAGTCGACATCGCCGGATTCGACCATGAGCCAGAAAGGTTTTTTCCCGCAGGCCATAACTTCAACGGCAACGCTCGTCATCTCCTCAAGTGTTGGATTCTCAAGCAGGTCCTGCTCAGAGTATTCCTCGGCCTTCTTGTTGACTCCCGGAGCCGGATCGTATCGACCATCGGCCGTTTCAAACGGCAGATGCCCATTGTACTTGCCGACACCAAAGAACCCCAGCAGTCGCTGCTTTTTCGCGATCGCCTGAGCGGCAGCCGCTTTCAAAAGATCGGTTCCATCATGACCGGCTGTTCGCACCGCAGTCGCATAACGACCGCCATTCTTGACGTCAGAAGCCTGCAGGTCTTTGTCAGTCAGATAAATATTGCCTTGCACGTAGTTGTCGCCCTGACTCTCACCGCCCTTCTTTGGGTCCCCATCGTTTCCGAAACCACCACCCACGACCACATCGAGTCCCGGCAGAGCTTCTTTCGGGTGGACGATTGAAGGCAGCCCCAGCATGTCGCGAGTCAAATCCTGATAATCATCGCGTGAGACGTTGTGAGCATAGGCGGCCGCCGGAGTTGCGTGACTGATCGGCACAGAAGAGACCGCACCGACTCGCCAGCCCTTCTCCTGCAGGTAATGAGCGATCGTCGAAACGGGCTGACCAGTGGCATCAACATTGACACCACCGTTGAACGTTTTGAGTCCAGCCGTCATGCTGCTGGCCGACGAGGATGAATCGGTGTAGTCGTGTTTCGGATTTCCTTCCGCAGGCTTTGCGATCAGGTAGCCGGGATCAGCCGCGATCGACCATGGAGCTGTTCCCGCGATGGACGCATCGTAGCCGCCGCGAATCGTTCCGCCTGGATTCTTCACGGTCTGCATGTTGACATCGACATCAGTACCTTCATTGTGAGCACTCGTCACCATAAAGCCAAACTGTGATGTCCCGGCAGCATCGTAACGTTGAAAGTGAGTGCCATCACCGCGGCCTTCGGTGTAAGTGACCTTCTTCTGATTCCAGACCGCGGCAGCTTGAGTCGTCTGCCAATCCATACCGTCAAAAACGACCAGGAAGATATGTTTCTTGCCCGACTCTGCAGCGGCTTTCTGAATATCGTAGATATTTGTTTGGTCCATCCAGACTGCGTTGGGATTAACGGTTTTCTCCGGAACGTAGCCGTACAGAGCCTGCACCTTGTCGGCCGAGCGATACAGGCTCGCTTCGCCGAACCAGGAATTCAGGTCAACTCCCGGCTTTCCACCTTTGGTGCCGAAGGTGTAAACGGGAATAAGGCGATTCGAATGCGACTTCCAGCCGGTGTATTTTTCGGCATCTGTCCCCCAATAGCCAACCGGGGACTTGTCGTCTGCGATCGCCTGCTCCTGAATCTGGCGAGGAAAATCGACGGCTTGCGCTGTGTCGACCGGCTCCACTGGATCTGAGCCGATAGCAGCGATACTGAGAAGGCTCAGGGCCAACGCCAGAGCGACAAGACTCATTCGAAACATTCACAACTCCAGATGTGTCGGACGAAGCGATGTCGTGCAGATTTGATGGTTGAAGCTCTCATCACACGAGACACGCTGAAAAACTCAACAAAATCAGGCCCTGGCCCGGCATTGGGCGTTGTTCCATTACCCCACGGACAATTGCCGTTGTTGCATTGTTCCGGCTTCGCGGCCCGACGGCAAGCCGACCGTGATCCGGACAACCGTTAAATCCGAGTTAATTGCCAGAACTCGCACTCAACCGTAAAAGTGCTAAAGTCTGAGGACAGCCATTGCGACAGCTGATTCTCCGCACTTACGATGACGATAAATCCAGACTGTGTCGCCGATGTTCGTTGGGATTCCACGCGCTGGAAGCTCCGCACCGAGGCGGTCACATTTCAGATTCCGGCCCATACCTGGATTTTTCACGTCGCCTGAGATCCGAGAACCGGTTCATGAACAAGAAACAATTTATTGCCGTTTCCTTTGTCGCCGCTGTTCCTGCGGCTGCCTTGCTGGTGTTTCTCGTGCTTGGGCTACTACAGGGGATGCTTTCTGACGGAGCCACAGTATCGCCTGTCTTGTGGATCGTCTGGGTTCTGGCGGCTCTGGGGGCTCTGTCGATGGCCTTCCTTCCCTTCGCGATCATGTTCTTCCCCGGTTTGATGCCCGACCCGGCACTCGCAACGGCGGCGGCGGCCGCTTCAGGGCTCGCTGCGGCTCCAGGCAAGAAGTCTTCTCAACCGGCAGAAGCTGACGGATACGAAGAGGGAGAAGAAGAGTTCTCCGAAGACACAGAAGCCGCTGAAGACGACGGCGAACAGCTCTTCGACGACGGCGCAATGGAAGACAGTTACGACGACGAATACGAAGATTTCGAAGACAGCAAGTAGTCCATGAGTCGTCATTCGCCGGATTGCTACGATGCTCCGGGCTATTGGGATCTGGCTTTCAGCGATGAAACGCCGTTCGAGACCAACTTTATTGAGGCGGCCGCTTCGCGCTATCTGAAAACGGCTCAACCGCGAATCCTTGAGATTGGCTGCGGTGGCGGGCGGCAGGTTGTTGAACTTACGAGACGCGGCCACGACGTTACTGCCTTCGACCTGAATGAATCATGCGTCGCGTGGACTCAGCGACAGCTGAAGCGTCGCCGATTGAATGCACAGATCTTCTGTGGCGACATGACCTGCTTCAAACTGACCAGGCCGGTTGATCTCGCTCATTGTCTTGTCAACACGTTTCGCCATTTGTTGACTGAGGATGCCGCTCGACGACATCTTGAGTGCGTTGCTGATTCACTTCGCCCGGGCGGCATTTACCTTTTGGGATTCCACCTGCTGCCTCCGGATGCTGCCGAGGACGATTGTGAGCGGTGGACCATCAATCATCGCCATACGAAAGTCACGACAACGATTCGCGTTCTGGATTTCAGCCGCCGCAGAAGAATTGAAACCGTCCGCTTCAGCTTGAAAGTGACGACGCCGAAGAAAGTGATTCGGTTGTCGACAGATCACCAGTTGCGAATTTATCGAGCCGATCAGTTTCGGTCATTGCTTCGATCGGTTCCGAAACTCAGGCTGCTCGACGTCTTTGACTTTTGCTACGACATTACAGAGCCGCTGCAGCTCGATGATAATCTGGGTGATGCCGTCTTCGTGCTGCAGAAGCAGTAAATCTGCACGTCCCTCGCGTATCGAGGTCAGACCGTAAAAAATCTTTGCGCGTCTTCACGCTGTCTTCAGGTAGCGCTCGCTAAACTGACTCGCCGCGGTTTCCGGACCGCCGTCTTTTCCTGCAGAAGTCAGTCTGAAGAGCGTTTTATGCGAGTCCTTGTCGTCGAAGATGAACCTGATTTGCTCAGTACAATTGCTCAGGTACTGCGTGAGGAAGGCTACGCCGTTGACGAGGCGGCCGACGGTCAGGAAGGACTCTATAAGGCAACAAGCTGGGAGTACGACGCGATTGTGCTGGACCTGTTGATGCCAAAACTCACCGGCTGGCAGGTTCTGGAATCGTTGCGAAAAACTCATAAGACACCGGTGTTAATCTTGACGGCTCGCGATGGTGTCAATGACCGTGTCCGTGGACTGGATGGCGGTGCAGACGATTATCTCAGCAAGCCGTTTCATCTGGCGGAGTTGAAGGCTCGGTTGCGAGCCATCATTCGGCGATCCGTTGGGCTGGCTTCTTCAGAAATCCTGATTGGCGAGTTGACCGTTGATACGAAAGCGAAAACCGTTCGACGCGGGGAAACGCAGCTTCTGCTGACACCTCGGGAGTTTTCTCTGCTGGAGCTTCTGGCACTGCATCGCGGACAGGTGGTTTCGAGAACTCAGATCTACGAACATCTGTTTGATGAGAATGAAGACAGCCTGTCGAATCTTGTCGACGTGCATGTGTCAAATCTTCGGCGCAAGCTGGGCAAAGACTTCATCACGACTCGCCGCGGTCAGGGGTACATGCTTCATGATTAGATCAATCCGCGGACGACTGCAGTGGTGGTACGGCGCGGTGTACGCGTTGTCGATTCTTGTCTTTGGTTTGCTGGTTTACTGGCGTGCTGATCGTGATGCTCATGAGCGAGCTACTCTTCAGGCTGTGTCGACAGTTCAATATCTGGATGTCAGCCTTCGGAATGTTCAGCCACATTTGATTCGTCATGCACCGCAGGATTCCGAGTTCGGTCCTGCAGATTCGATCCAGGAAAATTTTACTCTCGGGCCATTGCCCCCCGAGTTTCAGTTCCGACCACCTCGCGGCCGTGATCGCGGTCCCACGGGCGATGGAGAGCGAGATTCAGGCCGTCCGGAATTCGCTGAGTATGCAGAGAACGGCCCAGGGAATCCTCGACCGGGAATCGATGATCCACGTCGACCACCGGGCGGTCCGGGGAATGAGTTTCGTCCAGATGGCAGGTTTAGTGATCCTGATGGTCGACGTGGTCCCCCGGATGGTCGTGCATTTCCGCCGCAGGACGGTGATCGGTTGAGGGCTGTTCGCCCTCCGGAAGCGAACGATGGAATTCCAGCCGATGGTGATGAGCCACGAGTTGATCGCATGGACTTCGTTGTCTGGCGCGGAGATGGCAGCGTGCTGACTCGCAGTAATGGGATGCCAGTCGATGAAACGTCAGAGTTACCAAAGATTGATCAAGGCAATCCAGCGCCTAAGGTCACGATGAACAGGGGACGAATTGAAGTGACGAAACGCGGTCCCCATGGGACATTGATTCGCGTGGTTCGGCCATTCGAAAGAGATTTGTCTAACCTGCATCGGTTTGGCATGCAGATCGCGGGCATGGCGGTGGTGACTTTGGTCGTCGGGATCGTCGGCGGCTGGTGGATCTCAGGAAGAATTGTGCGTCCGATTCAGATGATCTCCGAAACGGCCGCTCAGATTTCTGCAACAAGTTTGAATCGTCGTATCGAAACGATGGCTCTGGATCAGGAGTTAGTTCAACTTGGTACTGTGCTGAATGCAACATTCGGACGGCTTGAACAATCGTTTGCCCGGCTGACACAATTCACGGCCGATGCATCTCATGAGTTGCGTACTCCGCTGGCCGTGATTCAAGGCCAGATGGAGTTAGCCCTTGGGAAACCGCGAACGCCTGAGGCTTATCAGCAGACTTTGGAGATTTGCCTGAAATCATCCGATCGCATGCGATCACTGATTGATGGATTATTGATGCTCGCTCGCACTGATGCGGAACGCCTGGAGTTGCGTCCGGTGCCTGTCGACCTTCGTGATATTGCAGAAGATGCGATCAGCCAATTGCAGGATAAAGCCGCGGCTGCGGAGATCGAATTAGAATGCGTCGTACCTGAAGACAACCTGAAGGTTCTGGCCGACTCCAGGTTCCTTGCACAGGTACCGGCCAACTTAATTGATAACGCTATTCAACATACATCAGCGGGCGGAAAAATTTCTGTAGAAGTGCGGCGCGATGGTGAGAAGGCGGTGTTAACGGTGAAGGATACGGGATGCGGAATCGCCGCGGAACATACTCCTCATTTGTTCGAACGCTTCTATCGAGTTGACGCAGGAAGATCTCGACGTCACGGTGGCAGCGGGCTGGGTCTTGCGATCTGTCGCAGTCTTGTTGAAGCTCATCACGGAACGATCACCTGTGAATCAAAGCTCGGTGAAGGTTCTGTGTTCAAAGTGTGTCTGCCGATCGTTGCTGAAACTGAAGCGACGGCAGATGGTGAGAATCGCGTTTAGGTAAAAAGTTCGCAAAGGCTCTAAGCAGGGATGTTGCAGACATGTGACTTCCATGATGAAGCGGAGAGAAACTTGAACATTCTGAATCTGATATGCCTGAGAAGATTGAACTCATTGAATGAGGCTCGCAACCTGCGGTTGATCGTGCTGCTCGCTGTTGTGATTGGCGGCGCGGGCTTGAATCGCGTTGATGGCAACGATGTTTTGGATCCGAGTACGCTCAGGCATCTGTCCGGTTATTGGTACGTAAGCCAGACGGAGCCGGCGATCTACTACTACAAGGATGCCGAGCAGTATCTGGATCTGTTTTCGTATCATCGAAAAGATTCGAACAAGGACGGCATCGATAATCTTGTGCTGAGTCATTCCGAAACGCACCTGATCATGGACAGTCAGGGTTATCCAAATCATCCGACGGCGATCTTCCCAAACTCGGGCAACCCGAATCGCATTGAGATTCAGAAGTTTCGCTTTGAGTTACCGCTGGAGCCGAAACTGAATGATCATATTACTCGACTTCCGATGGGACCGATCGGTACGGCCGTGAATGGCGTGGTGTATTTCAATCCGTTCGAGCAAGGCGGCATGAACGCGGTCGAAGGTTATTCCGAGGTCTGGCTGGATTCCTGTTGCGGACATCCTCAACAAAGTGGCGTTTATCATTATCACAAGTATCCGGTCTGCGTAAAGTCGCCGTTTAAGGATAACGGTAAGCAGCACTCACCGGTGATCGGTTTTGCCTTCGATGGTTTTCCGATCTACGGGCCTTATGAAGCAGAAGGACTGATGGCCAAAGATGCCTCGGCAGAGCTGACTCTGGATGCCTGTAATGGGCATACAGATACTGTTCGCGGATATCATTATCACGTCACTCCGGGGCGATTTCCTTACATCATTGGCGGATATGCAGGCGTACCCGAGCTGGCGAATATTCGCGGACGTCGTGGCCTGGAGACCGGAGCAATCGAAGACAACAGCAGTGGTGAGAGTTCGCAACCGAAAGTCATTACCGCAGTGCGGCCCGCCAACGGACAACCGGGAACGAAACAGAAGCTGGAGATTGAGCTGGATCCTTCTCAGGCGACGCGAGACCGTGTTCCGGAAGGTACTCCGGATTGGGTGCAGGTTGGCCCGTATGAAGCTGTTTCCATTGAGCGCACGGGGAATGTGCTGCACGTCGAAATACAGATCCCGGATGATGCGACTCTTGGTGTTCTGATGGATTGTCATATTGAATTCAAAGCAGCCGATCGGCCCCGTGCTGTGTTCAAAAGGAACGATGTGTTCCGAGTTGTTCAAGTTGAAGATCCCTGACCCGTTACAAGTTAATTCGGTGCATCTGTGCCGATGTGTAAAAGTCTCTGAATAACCTCCCCCTTGAACCTGTTTTTTTCTGTCCATTGAAAGGCGAATCCCATGAAGAAGATCCTGTTAGCAAGTGCTGTCATGGCGTTGCTGGGCGTGACAGTCACGATGAACGTTCTGGCACAGCCGCCGGTTGGTGAAGGCCGTCCGGATGGTCCTCCACCGCGCGGCGAAGGTGGTCCCGAGAATCGACCTCGTCCACCGCATCCCGTGATGGATGCCCTTGACGCAGATCACAACGGTGAAATTTCCGAAGAAGAAATCAATAACGCTACGGCTGCTCTGAAGTCGCTCGACAAGAATAGTGACGGAAAGCTGACGGACGATGAGATTCGACCACCTCGACCAGAAGGCGGTCCAGGACGTGACGGCGAACGTCGGCCTGACGGTCCTCCTCGTGGCGAAGGCGAACCACGCGGCGATCGACCTCCAGGAGATGGTCCTCCCGGTGATCGTCCTCCACGTGATGGGGAAGGCCGACCACCTGGTGACGGCCGAGGTCCTCGAGATGGCGAAGGACGACCTCCTGAAGGACGTGATCAGGGACGTGGACGCGAACAGGGGCGTGGCGATGGTCCTCCGGGACAGGGGCCTCAGGGCCGTCCAATGGGCCCGCCGAATCCTGAACGCTTCGTGGAAGACGCGATGCGTTTTGACGCCGACGCAGATGGAAAGTTGAGCAAAGAAGAACTAATGAAGTTTGCGACGGAAATGGGCAATCGACAAGGCCGACCGCCCGGTGGTGACGGCGGTCGCGGACCACGACCTGAAGGCGACCGTCCTCCTGGAGATCGTCCGCCCCGTGAAGGCGAAGGGCAGCGTCCTGAGCGACCACCGGTTGAAGAATAGGCATCATTGATAAGGAAAAGCTCGACGATTCACTCCCGTTGAATCGCAGCGCGAAGCCTCGTGGGAAGTGGCCACTTCCCGCGGGGCTTCATTTTTCCTCCCAGCCCGCAATTCGCATTGTTCCTATTCCTCACATTACTCCTATGCTCAGCGTTAGTCTAACTGGGCTTCACAGCCGCCGCTTCATTATCATCGCCGGAGAACTCCCGGTGCAGCAGCGTCAACAGCGTCTGCAGAAACGCTACGACAATCGGGCCGATGAAAACGCCTAATGGCCCAAGCGTCTGGATGCCGCCAAGAACACCCAGCAGTCCAGCCAGCGGATGCAGCGAGGCTCGCTCCATGATGATCCACGGGCGGATCACATTATCGACGGTGGACACAATCAAAGTTCCGTAAATCGCCAGAGCGATGCCGGCTGTCATATTTCCTTCGCCAAACGCCAGCCAGAGACTGGCCGGGATCCAGACCAAAGAAGCGCCAACAAAAGGAACCATTGCCAACAATGCCGTCAGAGCCATCAACAGGAAGATCGATTGCATTCCGGCGAACCAGAAGCCAATTCCGGAAAGAACAGCCTGGGCTGTGGCCGATGCAATACTCCCCGCCACAACCGCACGAACAAGCATCTGAAACTCCGTCAGCAACTGCTGCTCATACTTGTCCTCCAATGGTGACAGAACCATGAGGGCACTGACAATCTCCGGTCCATCGGCAAACCAGAAGAACAAGGCCATCACAAAGATCAGCAGCCCAAATGCAACCTTCGCAAACGCGACTGATGTCGCACCGCTGAGTGACGCAATGCCGCCCGGAGTAATCGCCAGAACTTGTCCGGAGATTCGCTGCACTTCCGCAGACGTTGGATTCGCCATCTCCTTCAACGGCACCATCCAGACACCGCCCAGCATCTGATTTCGATATTCGCGAAAGCTGTGCACGGCCGCTTCAATCCACTGCTGGTACGCCAGCGTTCCCGGGGACGAACCGGCCGCTTTTCTGAGCGCTTCGTGCAACCGCTCAATGGCAGGCTGCAGATCAGTCCGAGAATAAAGCATCGAGTTCTCGTTCATCCGCCGAAACTCATCGGTAATGTTCACGATCGCCTGCGAGTCACCTCGAGCCATCGCCCCATTCGCCGCATCCGTCCGCAAGTGTTCCAGAGACGAATCGATGAAACGACATTGGGCCACAAATGGATAATCCAATCCCAGCGTCGTTCGCGCGCGATCCAGCTGACTTCGCATGGTGTCGCTGTCGAATCGATGGAACAGATCGAGCGCTTCCTGGCCCGCGATAGTTGCTACGGTCAGAACGGGGACCAGCACCGCAAGGAGGACTCCCGCAGTCATCAGCAAAGCCGCTACATATCTTCTGTTATTACACCAGCGCACAGCCAGAAGATGCAGAGGTCGCAACAGCAACACAGTCACCGCCGCAAGAAACAACGGCAGCAGGAAAACGGAAACCACCTGATAGAACAATGCCAACAGCAGACTGGTCGCCAGTATGAGGACGACAAAGGAGATAACTCGAGACATTGTTCACCGACATTTCCTGGGTGAAAATTAAGGATGCAAGGGCCACGTCGCTTTGGCAATCGGTGACACGTAATCATCGGGCTTGATTGTCAGGATACTGCAGTCGCAGGTGTCGAGCACTCGTTCGGCCGTATTTCCCAGCACAATTCCCTTTACTCCGCTGCGACCGACAGTCCCCAGAGTGATCAGGTCCGCCTGGTGCTTCATGGCAATTCGAGAAATCTCATACCATGGATGGCCCCACGTCAGGTGAGAAACAATTCGTGAGACGTCCGTCTCCAGGGAACTCAGGAATTCATCCAGCCGCTGTTCCGCCTCTTTGTTGACCTCCTGACGAACCGAACTCCCGGGCGGAATATGTTCCAGAAGATCGTCTGGCACATCCTTCGAATCGATCACGTGCACAAGATGGAACTCGGCATTGGCCTTCTCCGCGAGCCACAGGCCGGCAAGAACAGCTTTGCGACTGACGTCCGAGAAGTCAGTCGGTGCGAGAATCACTTTCGGAGGCGCCGCATGTTCTTTCTTGACAACCCATACCGCAGACGGACAATTTCGGATGAGCTTCCGAGCTGTGCTTCCTACGAAGAACTGCTTCCAACCGGTCATGCCGCGAGTTCCCAGCATGACAAGATCGATTCCTTCCTGCTGGACTGCATGAGTAATCTCAACGAACGCTTCGCCCAGCAATGTCTCACACGAGATCGCAACGCCCGGCTCATTTAACGACTGAAGAAGTCCTTGCAGTTTCTGATCAGAGGCATAGCGGATCTCCTTTTCGTAAACATGGCCATCACCGGCTAACAGATCCTGCTTGGCTCTGTAAGACATTCCCATGGTTGCGCGGCGGAGATCCTCCACGACGTGAGTCAGCACCAGTTGCCCGGAAGACTGGCGAGCCAGCCAGACGGCTAGTTGCAGGGCCGAAGCAGAATCGTTAGAAAAGTCTGTCGCGACCAGGATTTTGCGAAATGCAGCCGAATCGATCGTCATCTTAATAGGCCTCCGTCGTACGCGTGGTGTGTGGCGAGCAAGGTGACTGGCTGCACAGCAGAACGTATGCCAGAAGAAAATCTCTGGTTTTAACAAGCTCAGGTCACCGCACATGTGCGTTATCGCGCATGCGTGTCGACGTATCCTTCCATCCGACGCACATGGTCACGGGATCTTTCACAGTCTGTTGATCTGATCAGCCGGAACGCGCTAGTGCCTTGTCAAGATTTGAATTTCTTGTAGTGGACCTTGCTAAAGGTCCTGCAGCCAGTGGATCTTTAGCAAGATCCACTACCACTAAACCAAATTCTTTATCTTGACGGAACACCAGCGTTCGGTTCTTGCCGCTCAATCAACAGTCTGTTCACCGATTCCGAAACGCGGTCGCGATCTTGAGCAGTTCAATGACTGTCACCGGGATTACTGACAGAAGCAGAATGAGCAGCCATTCCCACGAGAGATACGTGGCCACTTCGAAAACGGTCTGCGCCCAGGGAATTGTCATGATGCTGAGCTGCAGCAGCACGGAAATAGCGACCGCTCCAAAGAGCCAGAGATTCGAGAAGACTCCCAGTTCCGGCATCGTGTAGCGATGACTGCGACAGCCGAACGCAAAGAACAACTGCGAGAACGCCGCCACCGCAAACGTGACGGTGCGAGCCCTCGCGAGATGACTTGCATCGCCTCGATAAACAATCCAGAAACCGAACAGCGTGACGCTGGCGATCAGGAATCCGTGCGACAGGATCAACAGCCCGCTGCATCGTGTCAGCACCGCCTGTTCGGGCGCGCGCGGCGGGCGATGCATAATGTCTTTTTCCGGCGGTTCCATTCCCAAAGCGAGAGCCGGCAGTCCGTCCGTGACCAGATTGATCCAAAGAATCTGAATGGCCATTAGTGGTACAGGCCATCCGGCCAACGCGGCAATAAACATCAAAAGAACTTCGCTGGTGTTGCAGGACAACAGGAAGTGCACAAACTTGCGAATGTTGTCGAAGATCCCTCGTCCCTCTTCAACAGCGGAGACGATCGACGCAAAATTATCGTCCATCAGAATCATGTCGGACGCTTCTTTTGTCACATCAGTCCCGGTGACACCCATCGCGATGCCAATATCGGCCGCCTTCACCGCCGGCGCGTCGTTGACTCCATCGCCTGTCATCGCGACGATCTGGCCACGCGCCTTCAACGCCTTGACGATGCGAAGCTTGTGCTCCGCGGAGACACGTGCAAAGACCGACACGGACTCGACATCGCCCTCCAGCTGCTCCGGGCTCGCCGCATCCAGTTCGCGACCGGACATCACTCGACTCTGATCATCAGCAATATTCAGTTCACGAGCGATCGCCAACGCGGTCTCCGGATGGTCCCCGGTAATCATCACCGGACGAATTCCGGCGATGCGACACTTGCGAACAGCCTCCCGGGCTTCATCGCGCGGCGGATCGATCATGCCCACGAGTCCCGCGAATACCAATTCCGATTCTTCATAAACGTGCGATGCCGCTGCTGCCTGATCACGATACGCCAGTGCAAGTACTCGATAGGCAGAAGAAGCCAGTTGCGAGCTCGTCAGCATGATTTCCCGCCGACGTTCTTCTGTGAGCTCAACCTCTGCTCCCTTCCGACGTTCTCGCAGGCACTTGCGAAGAATCACCTCCGGCGCGCCTTTGCTGTGCATGACGATGCGTCCGTCGGCATTGCGAATAACCACCGACATGGTCTTGCGGTTGGAATCAAACGGAATCTCGAACAGCACGCTTTCGCTCGCATCGTGTGCCTGGATGCCGGCTTTCATGGCGACGACCAGCAGGGCTCCTTCCGTTGGATCACCGATCACCTGCCAACCGCCGTCTTCACCTTCTTTCGGCTGAATCGTTGCGTTGTTGCAGCGGGCGGCAGCCATCAGCAGAGGCAACAACTCCGGATCGTTCTGAGCAGCAACTTTCGTTTCAACAGGAGGACTGCCGTCACTGGAATCCTCGATCCGCAGGAATTCCCCGTGCGGCGAATAGCCAGCTCCGGAGATTCGAAACCTCTGTGTCCCGGTGACGATTTCTCGCACCGTCATTTCGTTGCGAGTCAGCGTGCCCGTCTTGTCGGAACAGATCACCGTCACGGAACCTAGTGTCTCAACGCTCGGCAGTTTTCTGACCAGGGCATTGCGCAGCACCATTCGCTGCAAACCCAGAGCCAGCGTCATCGTGACAACCGCCGGAAGTCCCTCGGGAACCGCAGCAACAGCGAGACTCACAGAGACCAGCAGGACCTCCAGAACTTTCCCCCCGCGCATCACCTGCAGCACAAATATGACTACGACGATAATGAGGCAGACTCCGACAAGCACCTTGCCCAGTTCGGCCAGCCGCTTTTGCAACGGAGTCAGTTCTCGTTCGGAACGATTCAATAACCCGGCGATGCGTCCCAGTTCGGTCTTCATGCCGGTTTGAACGACCACAGCCGTTGCTTTGCCGGCCGCAGTGATAGTTCCGAAATAGATCATGTTGCGGCGATCACCGAGCGAGGCATTCTCGGTGAGACTGCAGTTCGCATCTTTGTCGGCAGGAACAGACTCTCCCGTCAGCGCTGCTTCCTGAATCTGCAGACTGAACGACGTCAACAGACGGCAATCGGCTGGAACGTTATCTCCTGCTTCCAGCAAAATGCAGTCGCCCGGAACCAGTTCACTCGCCGGAAGCAACTTCATCTGGCCATCGCGCAATACTTTGGCCATCGGCGAAGACAACTTCTGCAGGGACGCAAGCGCTCGTTCGGCTCGCTCTTCCTGCATGAAGCCAATGATGCCGTTCAGCAGCACGATGGCCAAAATCGCAAACGTATCAACCCATTCTCCCATCAGACCCGCGATTAAGGCAGCGAAGATCAGGATCCAGATGACGAGGTCAGTGAATTGACCGAGCAGTTTTCTCCACAGCGGCACAGGGGCAGCTTCAGACAGCACATTCTCTCCGAACTCGCTCCGCCTGCGGATCACTTCGGAGTCTGGTAGCCCCAGCACTGGGTTGGCGGTCAGCGACTTCAAAAGCTCGGCCGTCGGCACCATGTGCCAGACTGGCTCACTTGGTTGTGAGGATTCGGACACCTTCTGCACCATCGTCTTTCTTCATGAGTCACACTCTGACAATTTCTGCTCGCTGGTCCAGTGGTATCTGGATACATTGGCTCGGAAACAGTCAGCGTTATTGTCATCAGACGATTCTCAATCAGAAATTGAGAGCAAATTTCGAGCCATCCTTCACAAGACGCCACCTTCGGCTGGGCGGTAAACAAAGCAGTGCGTGGTCGTCATGCCGTCCACATCATGGTTGATTGCCAGAGCCCCCACCGGCATTGCGACGCTCCAGTTGCAACTCCAGCGAATTGCGAAACTCACGAACGCGTTCCACATCCACACCCGGCGTAGGATTGTCGACAAACCAGCCGGCGTCTCGAATCGCCATTTCCAGACGTCCGGTGCGGGCTCGCATTTCCAGCCGCTTGGCTCGATGCTCCGGAGTCATCGGTACGAGCATCACCAGGGTTTCCAGATAACGCAGCACGTCGTCGTCGTTCTTCTCATCCTCCGCCAGATTCAGCAGATTAAGTGTCATGCGTTCCATAATCTGCACTGGTGTTTTGGCTTCTCGAAAACGTGGCAGATCCGGGAAGTTTGCCGCCGCCAGAACTTTGCGAACTTCGTCATCATTCATCCGGCGACCATGATCAAATGCGTCGATGACCTCACTCGCCTGTGAGGAATCCGTGGGCTCGAAACGTACGACAAAGTGTCCCGGCAAACCGACGCCAACAACTTTCAGGCCCACGCGTTTGGCAAGCTCCATGTAAACGACGGAGATAGTGATTGGCAAACCTTCTCGATCGTCAATCACTTCGTTCAGATAGCTGTTGGAACGTGTGTAGTACTCCGACTGACTGCCACGCATTCCCAGTTGTTCAAACAGATACTTGTCCAACGCGACAAGGCGTTGTTGTTCGGTGGCGTTTTCTGGAAGCGTCCGCTTCAGCTCTTCGGCCATCTCGTCCATGCGAGCCACGTAGGCATTCACATCCACGTCGGGATTGTCAATATGAGCCAGCAACAGGGCGGCTCTCAGAAGATCAGGCTCCGCGGCCTCCGATCCTGCTGCCGGCACATCTGCAGCGGGCGTTGAAACCGATGGTGTGCCCGATAAGGGCTGTTCCGTATCGAATGGGATTCTTAAAGCCTCCGCCATCAATCGCCGAGCGGCCGTGTCATGCAGATCACGAGCCAGTGTCCTGAGCTGCTTCGCTTGCTGCTCCATGCGAAGCGCTTCCTTGTTCAAGGCGTCGGAAGCCGATTCGCCAATCGGCAACAATTCGGCCACCATGCGATCATCGGCCGGTCGATCAGGTGTGATCTGTTTTGTTGTCGTCGCAATCTTTTCCAAATCGGGCTGACTGAGTTCCAGCGGGAGCAATGATGCGCCGACGGCGAATCGTCGAAACTCGGCCGCAGTTCCTCGAAACGACGCCAATCCTGCTTTGCCCGAGGTTAATCCCTTGTCCGATGATTCCAATACCTTCTGCCCGTTGACGAAACACTCAAACCGTTCGGCGTGCATGCGAACTGTCAGCGTGTTCCATTCGCCAGGTTTGTAGGCCGGATGTGGTTCGTTGTGCAGAATGTTCCAGGAGTTCACATCGGGGCCATCAAATCTTGTCAGCCTCAAGTTCCCCGCGCTAGGATAGAAGCCGTAGTGACGTTCGTTGCCATCGGAGTGAAAGACCAGACCGGCCGCCCCTTCTTCGTCACCAAGCTTGACCATGACCTGCAGATCAAACGGCAGTTCCGGAACATCGGTATTGCGGAGGCACAATGTGCGTCCTCCGAAACCATTGCCCGAATCAGTGACCGTGATTCGTCCGGCTCGCTGACGCCAGTTTGCCCCGAACAGCGGAGTCCATTGGCGACTATCGAGTGCTCCCATTGTTCGCCAGCGAGCCATGGGGATCGGGTTCGGATTCGACAGCATGTCTCGCAGCAGTTTAACCGGTACTGCAAAGCCAACGTTGTCGGCGACCGATGACTTTAGCGTCACGATTCCGACGACATTTCCTGTGCGATCCAGAACGGGGCCGCCGCTGTTTCCCGGTTGAATCGGCATCGCTAATTGCAACATCCTGACGTCTTCAATGTCCTGATGTCCGGAGACGATTCCACCGGCCATGCTGTTTCGCATTCCCTTCGGATGCCCCATCGCCACCACTTCGCGCCCCTGAGCCGTCTCGATGTCATCCGACAAAGGCAGAGCGGCCAGTTCTTTGGCGTCCACTCGGAACACCACGAGGTCCAGACGATTTGTCGATGCATAAACTTCGGTGACGGGCACAATCTTCCCGCCCATTAATTCCACAGCAAAGTCCCGTCCGTCGCCAATGACATGCCTTGCCGTGGCGATCAGACCATCTTTGTCGATGATAAAACCGGCTCCCAGCCCATGCTCCGCGCCAGTGCGATCCGAGGAGCGAATAAACACCAGCGATGCTTTCGCTCGCGCGGCCAGAGCTTCATTCGACAGGACTTCCGGAGCAGGTTGCGCGGCCGGGGCTTCGGCTTGTGCCACCGGTGTGGCAGCTGGCGACTGTGCTGTTGCGGGTATTGCTTCGTCACCGAACCCAGTGGTTGGGCTTGAAAGAATGCAGAACGCGATTGCGATCAGTGGGGCAGTCTGAAAAAACTCAGAGCCTGTCGTTTTCGGCATCGTTCGTCTCGTTTTCGTTGACCGGAGATTCCTCAGTGCGGCGGGAAACGAATTAAACCGAGTTTTGCCGGGGCCGTCACTGCCGAGGAATGATTAACTGCGGAAGTTCTTCCGATGATTCCACAGGTTCCTGCGGTGCGTTCTTTGAACCTCGCAGAAAGATCCCGTCTGAATCGTCCGCGTTTACGGATTTCGTGGGAGCATTGTCTTTCGCTGCGGATTCTTCGATCGTCTTGCTGTCAGCGGTCTGCGATGTTGTCGCCAGCTGCTTCAGCTGAGCAAGCTCCTGGGAGATCGCCCGCTGACCTGGATCCTCATCCGCGATGGAACGAATTCTGGCCACGTAGTCGGCTTCGGGCCCTTCATAGTGAGCCAGTTCGAACAGCTCTTCGGCCGCCGCATCGAATCCGCGAAACTTCTGAAATGTGCCGGCCAGCAGTAATCGATCGGCAGAGAGTGGTCGCTCTGCCAGCCAGTTCCAAAGTTCACTGCCATGCGTTCGAGCCCTCTCGGCGGTCTGCTGGCCATAGAGCTCGTCGGCCGAAACCCAGGCTCTTGCGCGATCGTCGGTGATGGACAAGGCTGTTTTCAGATGCTGAGCCGCCGCAGGGAAATTCCTGATCGCAATCTGCAGCAGAGCCATTCGAATCCAGGGACTTCGTCGATCTGGCGCACGTTCAATCGCGTCACGATAGTTCTCTTCAGCAGCAACATAATCCTGTTTGCGAAACGCCGTATCGCCCTGAGACTGATAACGCAGGCTGTTGATCTTATCGGCCAGCGAAGAGACCTTGTCACCTCGCGGCAGAGCTTCAAACTCATTCAGCAGCGGAGTGTCACGATCAATGGCCGGGGGAGCTTCCGGAACAGGCTCGACCGGAACCTGTTGCATCGGAATTTCGAATTGCTGCGGAGCCGGGGCGATCTGATCCAGCATGCGTGGATCGATCATCGTGTAAGATGCAGTCGAAGGCACTGAGGGTCGCATCGACAGATTCATGCTGATGATTGTTGGCACCAGAATCGAACCCGGATACTGATTCGCCACGCCAATGTAGGGCATCGGGCTTACCAGCCAGGGATTCCACGGGACCAGTTGACCAGTGAACGGATCCACGGTCAACGGCGGACCAACCGGCGGGATCGCTCCGGGAAATCCACCGTAACCCAGGTTGCCGCCAGAGAAGTATGGATCGAACGCGCCATAGCCGCCGTACATAAACGGTGCGGCTCCATAAGCAGGAACTGGCACGATCGCCGGCGTGAATAGTCCATTGGAGAGGTGATGAACGCCCTGCGGAGTTCGGACGACTCCAGCCACTGTGCGGCCGTTGGAGTAAGTCGCCGATGATGTTCCAAATCGAGACATTCCGGCACCGTACTGTCCCGGGACAAGATTACCGGAGCCGTAGTAGCCTCGCCCCGGATTAAAGTGCCGCGGGTCGATTCCTCCGTAATCACGATGATGCCGCTGTGCGAGAGCCGTTGAACAAAACAGCCCAAGCGTCATCAACAACGCAATGATTCGAATCCCACGAGCCGTGTTTGACGTCGTTCCAGTAGTCATGGCCGCTGTCCCTGACGGTGCATCCAGGCAAAACACCAGCGACATGCGGCGTTTCGCTGGAGGAAGTATACCGTCACCAATTTCGATTTGGGTAAGTATTTTCCCCACGAGACGTCGTACGCATACAGAAAACCTCAGGTGTCAGCCCCGGCGCTGTGGCCCGCACATCGGGGAAACACCAAGTTCGTCGCATTTCAGAGGCGATGGAGTCAGCCAAAAAGCTCTAATGGATCATGCCGCCGCCAGCAGTTCAGGCCAACGGCGACGCCAAAAGGCGTGGTCCAACTCCATGCGTGCTACTTCCCAAAGTCTTTCGGTAGCTCCAAAGTCCAGACTTCGCTGTTGAGAGGTTTGGCGTGGCCTCCCGCGACCCAGATTTTGTCCTGAAAAACATACGTCGAATGTTCGTGGCGCTCTTTCCAGACCGTGTTCGACTTCAGCTGAGTCCATTGTTTGCCATCTTTCGAATACCAGACGTCGCCCCAGTTCTGTGACGGATTGTTCGACCAGCCGCCAATGACCCACAGGTGATTGCGATATTCGACCGCCGAGAACCACAGTCGTGGCGACCAGGGAGCATTGTCCGTGGCCAATTCCCAGTTGACTCCATCCTCAGAACACCAGACGTCATTCTTCGCATGATACTCGGGCACATAGTTTCCACCGGCCATGACCCAGATCTTACCATTCAAAACCACAGCCTGATGGTAAGCTCGAGGCGACCATGGTGCGTTTGCGGTTTCCTGCTTCCAGGTCTTGCCATCCGCCGATGACCAGACATCATTCTTCAGACTGGATTGATCGCCGAAGTAGTAATTCTCTGTGCCGCCCAGAATCCACATTCGTCCTTTGAACTCAACAAGGCCAGATGCGATTCGAGGCGACCAGCCAGCGGCCGGAGTTACAAGATCCCACTGCTTGCCGTCGACCGATGACCAAACTTCGCTCGTGGCTCCATGCCCTTCGAGTCGGCCGTTGTACCAGCCGCCCATGATCCACATCCGATCATTGAAGGTGACCGTCATTGGAAGATCGCTGTACTTCCATGGGGCCTCCGCCGAAATCATGCTCCACGATTTGCCATCCGCACTGCTCCAGACATCTCGGGGCGGAGCGGCAAAGGAATCAAACCAGCCGCCGAGGATCCAGAGTTGATCCCGGAAGACTAACTCACCGCTGGAATCACGAGCCTGCCATTCAGCTTTCTCAGTGACTTTGACCCAATCAAACGGCTTCGCTTCGCTGGGCTTTTCATCGCCGTAAACGACGGAACTGCCGATCAGAACCATGGCGAGCAGAAGTCGTCGCCGAATGACTTTGATGCCGGTTGACATTGCGGGGACCTCATCAGCATCGCCTCGAACTGCGCCGGAGATTCTGTCAGATTGAGCACCTTGAGGAATGAACATGCAGAGTCTCCTTGCAGGCGATGGTTGTTGTGTAAAAGAAGGTGCTGCGTGAAATGATGTGCGCAGGTTAGAAACTTCGAGCTCCCTGGACCAATGTGGGCCGCGAAAAGTTCGAAAGAGCTGGTGCGTCACTATCGGGAGAGCCGTTTAATGGCACACGCCGACGATACACTTTGACTAACTTCGGTAGTGGAGCCTGTGTTCTGGATTCTGCAAGAACCGTTAATCTACACGGAAGAATTCAGCACGCGATGTATACATTGGCTGATTCCCATTCGCATGGACTGCAGTTTGCTCGTTAACTCAATGTGGACAATGAAATGCCCTTCCCCGTCGATAGAAAATGGATTGCGGAGACAGAGGCAAAACTCGGCGTGCGTTTCCCGGTGTCATTTGTTGCGTCAATGGCGAAGGTGAACGGTGGTGCTGTGGATGTGGGTAACGATGTCTTCTGGCTTTATTCGTTTCTCGACGGAAGCGACCGGAAGCGAATACAACGAACGTGTAGCAGTATTTGCCGTGAAACCGCCTCAATGAGGAAATGGGAGCACTTTCAAAAGGAACTGATTGTCATCGGGCATAACAGTGGCGGAGATCTGTTGGTTCTAAAACCTATGACCGACAACGCGACGATTCTCGAACATGCGATATACGTGTGGGACCACGAGACATCGGAAGTGGCGTCCGTTGCAGACGATTTCGGTGTTCTCAGAAAGGTATGATGTTTCCGATCTCTGTATCATTGCCAGCGAACGCCAAGTCTGAGGCTTGGTAACGACGTGAGGCCGGCTTTGGAAGGAGGCAACTTCATTTGTACAAGAGCGAATCCTGTGGCATCACTTAGGCAGGCGAGTGGCAAATCAGAAAAACTAACCGTATCTTAAGCACTCAGGAATAGCCCTTCTCATCCAGAGTGCCACAGGCAACCCACTGTGCTGCTGGCTCATCTCGCGGCATTCAATGATCTGCAGTGTTCTGCAACGAAGGAGTCTGTCGATGATGCTTCGCAACCTGTTACTGACTGCCTGTGTGATGTTGCCGTTAACTGCCGCTGTGAGCGGGCAGGAGCTCCTCCCTATTGGAATGCTCCCAGCACTTGATCCTGAATGGGAAGTGCAGGACGACGACAAGGCAGTGAAACCAGATTCAGGTCTGCCTTTCCATTGGATTGTCTTTCGCAACAAGAAGACGGGAGACTTGTTGTCATTTGCTGCGCGTCCTCCTGAGACTGGAAACAAGCGGAGTATGGAATACTGGTCCGACACCGCCCTGGAGATATTTCCGAATGGTCGCCCGGTGTGGACTCAGGCAAGCAACGATCCAAGCAACGATCCAAGCAACGATCCAACGAACGATCCAACGAACAATGTGTTGAGCATCAAAGCATCCAGTTCGGGAAACCACGAGTTGCTGGAGTACTGTTTTGTGACCGAGACATCAGGTCACAAGAACACCATGTCTCAGGGAAGAGTGTGCGTTTTCCGAAAAGGGATTGTGTTTGTACAGCACACTTCGACAAGCCCCATTACGTCCGAGACCGTCGAAGACACCATTTCGAAACTGATTCGGAATCAGCAGGAAGGCACGGTTCCGAATTTGCAGTAGAGCAGTTGCCCCTCAATACCGTCACCCTGTGAAGCGGTCTTAGCGGACTCAGCCGCTGCAGGGGCCTGGCATCTGGCGGTTCGTTGTCGTTCCCCACCAAGACGAAGGAGATTTGAGATGTTCCGACTGAGCAGCCTGATTGCCATTTTCGTTTCACTGACCGCTATCGGCGTGTCCCCCGTCGACGAGGTCACACTGGAATCAGTTCCTCCGGTTGTTGTGAACTCGGTTCCGGCTGCGGGTACCGCAGATGTCGACCCCAAAACAACTGAGATCAAAGTCACGTTCAGCAAGAACATGAAGGATGGTACCTGGTCATGGTCTACACTCAGCAAAGAGAGTTTCCCGGAAGTCGACGGCAAGCCCGAATACCTCGACGATGAACGCACATGCGTTCTGCCAGTCAAGCTGGAACCGGAGAAGACCTACGCCATCTGGATCAACAGCAACAAGTTCCAGAACTTCAAAGACTCGAATGGTATCGCTTCGGTTCCGTATCTGCTGGTGTTCCGCACAGGCAAATAATGGGCGAATCAATCGATGTTCTGGAGCAATTGGACTCGCCGTTTGTGACTTTAAATCTCGCCTTCGCCCGCCATGTGACGATAAAAGTTTGTCGGCCGGAGTGAGATTGCAGGTCCAGGGAGATTAGCAGAGTGGCACGCACAAATGCGGCAACGATCGAGGCCGCCAATACTGCACTGATTCTTAATGGCAACCTCCATGAGGTTGGAGACTTTTTCACCCCAGACTATGTGGCTCACGTAACAGGGCAGGACTTCTCCGGAGGTCACGACGTTGTCAAAAAAATTGTCCGCACATATCGCCGAGCATTCTCGGAGATCGAGGTGGAGATTGAGATCCTGGTCAAAGCGAAAAACCGAATTGCATGGCAACGAACTCTGCGGGCAATTCAGACCGGCGCCTTTAAGGGGTTTCCTGCTTCCAATCGGATAATCATCTGGCGCGATATGATTACGTCAGAATTTTGTGACGGATTAATCGCCGAAGAATGGGTGGTCACAGATCTCGCGGAAAAGCTCCTGCTGGCGCGGAAATAACAATTAAAACACTGTTCTGTGAAGGCTCAGAAAAGCGGGCAGAAACCAATAGCCAAATGGCCTGGAGGGGAATGCCATTCTGAACAGGACACCGAATCCCGATCACGCCCAGGGAGCTCGGTAGGTCCGATCCGTCATGGCCTGAGCTTCCGCGTCGCCGGGGCAGGTTTCTGTGACAGGATCCCATTTGATAGGGCGACCAAGTCGAGCGACGAAGTTGCCGAGATGGCAAACTGTGGCCGAGCGATGTCCGATCTCGACATCACAAATTGGCAGCTCACGACTCTGCATGCAATCCAGGAAATTCTTTGTGTGATCGGTGCTGCGATTTAACTGAGTCAGCTCGGCGGCATCCAATGGTGTCTTCGCGAGATCCACCGGATCAGTCACCAGCTTGCCGCGATTCACGGTGACAGTTCCTTTCGTACCGACGAAAACAGTGCCGTCCTTGATATCGCTTTGGCCCTGGCCCAGAGTCATCTTGATGCCGTTCGCATACGTGTAGACCAGACGGCATTTCTCCGTGACTTCATGAAACATCTGCGGATGGAACTTGGCGGTGCCTTCCACAGCCACCGGGCCGCTGTTGTCCATGCCGAGTCCCCATTGAGCAATATCCAGATGATGAGCACCGAAGTTGGTCATCTGGCCGCCCGAGTAGTCCCACCAGAAGCGGAAGTTGTAGTGAACTCGCTTGCTGTGATATGGCTTCTGTGGAGCTGGGCCAAGCCACATGTCATAATTGAGTTCCGGTGGAACTGATTCGACAGGACCAATCGCTCCCGGATGATTCGGATCCGGAATGCCCACGAAGACTTCCTTCACTTCGCCAATCAGGCCGTTACGAACCAGCATACAGGCCTGCCAGAACTCCTTCGAGGATCGCTGTTGTGAACCAGTTTGCACAATGCGTTTGTGTTCGCGAGCCGCATTGACCATTCGACGCCCTTCAGCAATCGTCAGCGAGAGCGGCTTTTCGCAGTAGACATCTTTGCCCGCGGCACACGCATCGATCGTCATTTTCGCGTGCCAGTGATCCGGCGTTGTGATGACAACGGCGTCAATGCCCTTCTCCTCCAGCATCTTTCGGTAATCGCCGTAGCATTTTGGAGCCGGTCCCTTCTCCGCCACGATGGCAACTCCGTCCGCCGCAACTTTCGAATCCACATCGCAGATCCCGACGATATCAACACCGGCCGCCAGAAAACGTTTCACATTTCCGGAGCCTTGATTTCTGACACCGATCGCGGCGACAGCAATTCGATCATTCGCCCCAAAGACCCGACGAGGCAAAATCATCGGCGCTGCAAACACCGCGACGGCACTGGCAGATTTGCTGAGAAACGAACGACGAGTTGTTCTTTTCATCGTGATGGCCTTGGCGAGAAAAAAATTGGGCGGAGATTTGGGCGAGAATAGTCTTTAAGCAGGATCACAAATCGGGCGACGCTTCGCGTCTGAGATCGCTCCAATAAACGTATTCGAGGTTCCTGCACTATTTTCGATTCACGATCCTGTGGTCAACGTAGCGGTTCGGCTGCATGTCTGTCAACCGGCACGTTCCGCCAACTGCATGTTCGGACCTCGGCTTTCAACGCAACAGAGAACTTCGTTGTGGACGTTCTGTGACCGAGCCACACCCGCCCGAAGGTCTCCCATTCTTTTCCCGGCGGCGTCTGGAGACTTTCGGTCGATGCGCATGTGTTTGTAGCGGCAGGGCGCGAGCCCTCCGGTGAGCCTGCGTCATGGATTTACCGGACGGCTCGGGCCGTTCCGTCGCAAAACGATTTTCAGCGCTGCGTGTACAGGTTCACAGACCCTCGCACAACACTGAGACAGGGCTGGCACCCCGTGGAGATCTGTCTCCCTGAATTGTGGCAGCTGTTCCTGGTTGAATGCCCCGACTGCCCGCCGACGGCCCCGTTATCCCCACGCTGTCCCGAATCACGACCTTCCGCTCCCCGAAAACTCGAAAAACAGGCCGAATTCGATGATTTCTTGCTCTGCCTGGGCGGGGCTCTTCAACAACGCGGCCCGCAAGAAAAACTCCTTCTTTTGTTCTTTTTCGAATTTGTTGTCGCAGAGCTCATCTGAAAGTTCATTAGAGGCTTCAGGAGCGGTGCTCGGGATCGATTTGACTTCCGCCGGGTCCTCAGTTCACTGCGTCAAATGTCCACAAGATTCAATAAATAGAGAGTTCGAGGTTACTGTGAAGCAGGTTGTCCGCTCATTAAGCTCCTGGATGCAAACCCTGATCCCGACCAGCGTAGGAAAGCCGACCAGGCGAAAGGGCTCCGTTCGGCTGAAAACGAACGCCAGTGAGTGTCTCGAACTGCGTGCATTGCCG
>JBILXT010000052.1:0-27767 GCA_044378235.1 Planctomycetaceae bacterium | reverse complement strand
TGGGTCAAGATGGGCGACTTCCAGAAAGCCATGCTGGACTGCGATGAATCAATCGTCGCGAATCCTTCTCTTGAAGCGTACTCTCTGCGTGGCGATCTGTGGCTCCGTCTGGAGAATCTGGATCTCGCAATTGCAGACTTTGAATCCGCAAAACGCTTTGACGAGCAGGTCGCTGTGGCCTACGAGCAGCGAGCTGAAAAGCAGCGTGAGGCTGGTGCAACAGCGGAAGCGGACGCGGATAAGGCTCGAGCCGCAGAGATTCGGGAAGCGATGATTGAAAAGCCAAAGGAAGCTGCTGATACCACCACGGCAGAAGGTTTCAATCCGGACTCCTCCGTTCAGTAGTCCAGCCAGATACCGCCACCCACAAGGTTTTCCCAGCGGTCAAAGAATTCATACTGCAGCGATGGCCCGTTGTAATAGTTCAGACCAAGTCGCAGGCGACGCTTTGAGTGTTCGCCTTGCCAGCCCCAACCGGCCACAACATTGACGCCCCCGTTGAAGTCGAAGTCTTCACGCAGGTGAGTATTGACAGCGGCGAACGGGGCACCTGTGAATTGAGTTGTTGGCAGCGGGGCATATTCTCCGCCGAACTGGAACTCCAGAGGCTTCGCTCCGCCTTCGACGCCAAGAGCGTAGCCGATTTCTCCGTAGACTCGGGAGACTTCGGTAAGCTCATAGGCCGTACCGAAGAGTGCGGAGTCTCGGACGTAGTTGATCCGATTAAAGGTTTGATTCGCGATCAGGTACTCATCGCCCACATGCGCACTGATGTGATAGTAGCCGGCTCGATAGGAGATTCGGTCTTGTTTCCACGTGCCGTAGAGACCGACTCGATAGTCGGAGCCCTCCAGCATGGCGCTTGGCTCATCCGGCAACACGCGAGCAAATACGGCACCCTCAAGGTCCAGCTGAAAAGCATCGCCGTTACTGACCGACGGATCTGACAGGCGAATCAATCCCGCGCGACCGCCCAACACGGCCTCCCAGATCTTCCGTTTGCTCTTTGTGTCATAATAGGACACAAACTGCATCCGCGGCTCTTTTTCCCCCGCGAGGTACGTCTTATAGAGCAATCCGTTGGGCAGCAGCTGCCAGCATAAATGTTGCTCACAACTTTGGGGGTGTTCTGAAAAGACCGTCTCCGGCATGGTCGGCGGATAGAACGCCTGCTCGGTGGTCGATTCCGGAATGACGATCTGTTCATCGCCGTTCACGGGTTCGGCAGGCTCATTCAGTGGTGCGAGTTGCTGCGAATGAGCTGTCTTTCGAATTGCATTGTTGCCCGGGACATTGACGACAGATGGCCGTTTGTCGGGAGCCTGGGAATACTCCGAGAGATCGAAGTCGCCATTAGCGGCAGCGTCACTGGAAGGCTCACTGAATGCGTTGGTGTCCTTCTTCTTCGTTTTCGACTGACGAAGTGGGTCGAGCCATGTACGGACAGGCGCTTTGTCTGTTACGGCTGGCTCTGCATCAACCGCGGCAGAAGATTGTTTGTTAGAAGTCAGCACGTGACTGTTATCAGCGAAAACTTCCGTGGGCTGAGCCACCAATGCAACAGCGGCCAGCGTTGCGAGAACCAGGGTCTTGAAGCGACCCGTGGAGGTGACTTCACTGAAACGAAACGCATCCATTGAGGCGCTCGGTTCTGGTGGTTCACAGGAGTCTGGCTCCACGCTGTATTGGGCGACTAGAGTGCGAGCAGCGAACGAGGGTTCTCGTTCGTTTACCAGCGGAAGGACTTCTGTCTTCCGGCTGATAGCCGACTTTGATGAGCTGCTAAACCATCCAATTTCCTGAGCCACGAAGTGAGATCCTGATTTCGTGTCCTGCGGGACATGACGAAGATAGAACCTGCAATGCCTGTGACGAAGGTTTCGGATGGGACGCCGGGCAATTCTGAGGAACGCAACTGTCGTTTCGGCGATTCTGTCTGTGTCGGGCCGGTCAGTTAAGATGTATCAATTTTGCAGCCCCGGTCCGTTTGGATCGAGTCCGCAGGATTACCCTGCACCGGCAGAATCTGCTGCGGTGCATTCATGTGCGGTCGCGGAATGTCTATAACACGGAAATGAACTCACCCGCGAATTCCGATGAACAGCCAATGATCCGCATCCGCGGCGCGCGAACGCATAATCTGCGAAATGTGGATGTCGATTTACCGGCGGGCAAGTTGATCGTGATGACCGGGGTGAGTGGTTCAGGCAAGAGTTCACTCGCATTCGATACTCTGTTCGCCGAAGGCCAGCGGCGATACCTGGAGAGTGTTTCCGTTCAGACTCGAACACTTCTCCGGCAGCTTCCTCGGCCAGACGTTGACGACATCACCGGGCTCGCGCCGACGATCAGTGTGGATCAGCGAGTGTCCTCGGTGCCGGCACGCAGTACGCTGGCGGTAACAACAGAAATCTACGACTTCCTCAGGCTGCTTTATTCCCGCGCCGGGACAGCTCATTGCACGAGTTGTGGAAAGCCGGTTCAGCGACAATCGGTGGATCAGATTCTGCAGCAGGTTCTGCAGTTACCCGAGCGAACTCGGTTAATGATCATGTCGCCGATGGTGCGTGGACGCCGTGGTGCTCACAAAGAGATTCTGGAACGAATTGCTCGGAACGGTTTTGTTCGAGCGAGGATCGATGGTGAAGTGGTCGACATTGCGGACGCCAAACCGCTGCCAGCCGGGAAGGCTCACACGATCGAAGCGATTGTTGATCGCATCGTCATCAAGGAAGGCATTGAATCGCGTCTGCGTGAATCTGTGGAATTGGCCTGCCGCGAGAGTGATGGCACGTGTGTCATCGCTCATGAGGCAAACGGCACGTGGACAGAGAAACTCTACAGCACTCGCTTTTGCTGCCCGGATTGTGATTTGAACTTTCCAACACCCGAGCCTCGTAGTTTCAGTTTCAGTTCTCCCTGGGGCGCGTGTCAGCAGTGTTCAGGGCTGGGAATTCAGGGAGTGGTTGATCTGAATTCGGAGATCGCAATCTTTCATCAGAAGGCGTGCGAAGCCTGTCAGGGTTCTCGGTTGCAGGACTTTGCCAGACGAGTCACCTTTCTTGGTCTGACGATCGCTCAATTCACTCAGCAGAGTATCGACGCCGCCCTTGCAACGATCGAAATGTGGCTCATATCTCTTCGGAGTGAACCGGTAGACGCTGCGGAGCTGAATGAAGAAGTGACCGAATTGACTCGGGAACAGCGACTGGTTGCTGATCGGACGCTGCCTGATATTCAGGCTCGGCTGAAATGTCTGAGCGATGTCGGGATCGGCTATCTTGGGCTCAATCGTCCGACGCGAACCTTGTCCGGCGGCGAGTTCCAGCGTGCCCGGCTGGCGGCATCCTTGTCGTCTCAATTACACGGTGCGCATTTTGTGTTGGATGAACCGACCGCGGGATTACATCCAAGGGATACTCAACGTTTGTTGAAGACACTGTTTGATCTCCGCGATGCGGGCGGCACGGTGATTGTTGTCGAGCATGACGGTGAAATCATGCGGGCTGCCGACTGGCTTGTTGATCTCGGGCCGGGAGCTGGTGTTGATGGCGGAAAGCTGTTGTTCTCGGGCACGCCGTCAGATGCAGAGAAGTTCGCGCAATCTCCGACCGGGGATTATCTTCGACGGGTGACCATTGAGCGAGCGGCAGCGACTTTGAATCGTGGGAAAGCAAAACCGAGGAGTCATGGGAGGAATGGAAAGAAGGACGTGGCAACGTCGACGAGTCCCGTTGAGATCGGGGAGAAACTCACGATCCTGAATGCTCACCTGCATAATCTTCGCAACGTCACCGTCGATATTCCGTTGAGGAAACTGGTCTGTGTGACTGGCGTCAGTGGATCGGGGAAGAGCTCTCTGATTTTTGGAACGCTTCTTCCGGTTGTCTCAGCGGCCGTACAACGGAAACGGGACATGGCACTCGTCTTCGCCGATGCGCGATGTGACGGTGTGAGCGGCGTGGAGCAAATTCAACGAGTTCTGTCGCTGGATCAAACTCCGCTGGGCCGGTCTGCTCGATCCTGTATCGCAACACTCTGCGGCATGTGGGACGAAGTCCGGCGTTTGTTTGCGAAGATTCGAGAAAGTCGTTCTCGAGGGCTTCATGCCAAAAGCTTCAGCTTCAATTCGGGCGAGGGGCGATGTCCGGAATGTATGGGAACCGGCGTGCGAAATGTTCGCATGAGTTTTCTGCCTGACGCTGTCGTGCCTTGTGCCGTGTGTCACGGATTACGGTTTACGAAAGCCGTTTGCAGTATCCGTTTTCGCAACAAGTCGGTAGCTGATGTGTTGCAGATGCGAGTTGATGAAGCCACAGAGTTCTTTTCTGAGTTCTCCCGTTTGCATGCAATTCTGTCGGCATTCAACAGCGCCGGATTGGGTTACATGACGCTTGGGCAGCCCGCCAATACTTTCTCAGGCGGTGAAGCTCAGCGAGCCAGGCTGGCCTCAGAACTGGCAACTCCGTCCAGCGAGCACACTCTCTACGTGCTGGATGAACCGACCAGCGGGCTCCATCCAACGGATATAAATCGCCTGATGACGCATCTGAGGACGCTCGTCGATGCCGGTCATAGCCTTATCGTGATCGAACACCAGCTGGATGTGATTCGACAGGCCGATTGGCTGATCGACGTCGGTCCCGAGAGTGCCGAACGTGGCGGCGAAGTCATCTACACCGGCCCGCCGCAGCAGATTCTTGAGATCGAACACAGTGAAACAGCCACGTCACTGCGGCTGACTCCGGGAAACCATTCCAGAAATTGATCAATGGTGGCCCCATCACGCAGGTTCTCAAACAACGCGGCAACGGGTACACGCGTGCCCCGGAAGGCCCATGCACCACTGATTTTGTCACCGTGCGTTTCCACCGCATCGACGTTGTCCCAACGTCTGTCCAATCCTTCTCTCCTGCTGAGCGATCCCCATTGAAGCCCAAACCGATCGCCACGCTGCCTCCGCTTTGACAAGATCGAACTGCGCCCGCCTTCGGTCATGTCAGACTGTTCGAATTGGGACCAAGTCGGCCGGGATTGACTTTCGACGCAACTCGAGTGGATACATATTCTGCCGAAGTCAGCAGCACAGGAGCCTGTCGGCGGAGCGACCAATGGCGTGGAGTTAAGGAAATTCCGTGGTGATCATCGCCTGAGATCACGCAAGCTTTGGTCCGTCGTTTCGGACTGTCTTTCGCCGCGTAGCTGCGGCAGCATTTAGCCCCAGGCTTCAGCATACAGACAAGTCTTCCGATCAATACCATCACTGCCGCGTGGACGGTGATTGAGTATTACGAATCGCGATGGCTGATTGAAGAATATCACAAAGTGATGAAATCAGGCTGCTCAATCGAGCGTCATTCGTTACGAACAGCGGATCGGCTCGAACCACTGATTGGCCTGATCAGCGTGGTCGGTGTTCGTCTGCTGTCGTTAACAACAGTTTCTCGACACGAGCCGGAGGCAAAGGCCAAACACAGGGTTCCCGGATTGTGGCTAACTGCGTTACAGCTGATGAAACCAAAACTCGCAAAGAAGGAACTGACAGTCTACGAATTCTTCCGCGAAGTCGCGAAACTGGGCGGCTTCCTGGCTCGAAAGCACGACGGTGAACCCGGCTGGCAATCGATATGGACTGGCTATAAAAAGCTTCACGGCAGAATCGAAGGGATGAAATTATTGATGCCCCGACGTTAGTCTTTCGTGGGTAATGACAAGGGCTTCAGCCTGGGGCTATATGCTGCCGCCTCTCCGCGGCGAAATCAGAACGTTAGTTGTCCCGCTGAATCTCGTTGCAATTCCAAATTTTTGTACACCTGAGGACAAGCCCCATTTCGGCAAATAGACATTAAGTCCACGCCATTGGGCGGAGCGACGGGACTTTTAAATCACTCCAACCGCGTTCATTCCAAACGAACTGCCAGCAATCGTTGGCCCACTCCAGAAACGAAAAAAGCCAGTGCTGCCGATTCAATCGACAAAACACTGGCTTTTCTAAGTGCACCCGGTAGGGCTCGAACCTACAACCTTCGGTTCCGAAGGCCTGACATTGAACGTCAGTTGATTCGACGAAAAGTGTTGTAGAGCCTTGAGTTATGTCAGTGCGAGCCAAGGTCTGCTCGAAAGGACATGTGAGGTGTTTTAATGGTTTTTTCGGAGATTTGAAGCGTAATCTCTGACATCTCTGACACGATTTTGAAAGTCATGGTGACTGATGGATAATCAACCTGTGCTTGATACTTCTATCTCCCCAGAAGCACTTTTTATTCTTTGACGATCACTGACAGACAATTAAGAACACACCTTTCGACTGACTTGCCATATTCAGTTTTGGAGTCATCGAATTGAGTCCGATCGGAAATTCCAAATCGTCCGCTGATCGTTGCCTGTGTTCGTCGAAATGATTTTCAATCTCAACCAGGAATGGCGTCGTTAATCGAGTCACTGCTGACGCTGCTCAGTACTGACAGGCATATGATTCACGACAATCTCAATATTCAGCATCCTGTGGTCTACTGTCTAGGATTTGCTATTCTGCCGAACAAAATCCAGGCGATCAGCACGCTGATGGATTTCCGTCTTTGCTTACGCAGGCTGACGTGGGAGGGGCTGCGATTTCAGAGAAAATCATGACTTGGCACACACAATGCGGCGACAGGACATTGACGGGCGCAGAAGCAGTTCTGATCCGTGAGACGCTGGCCTACGTCGTTGATATGGTGGAGGACGACATCATGGCATCGGCAGATCCCTGGGAATTCGGCGTTGCGGCTTTCGACTGTCTCGAACCGCCAGCACGATTGGCAATGTTGGCTGAAGTCGGTTGGCACCTGTTACGAGATACAGAGTCCTATCCGGAATTGACAGCATTGAACGAAGCCACTGTGGCAGTGCTTTTCAACGCAATTGAACAGGGGCTTGAGTTAGAACTTGACTGCCACAACGAAAACGAACTGGAGGCCTCGTTTAGTTGGCGGCGTCTGGTGCTGGATGCAGTCGCTGAAAGCAGTGATTTGTCCGACTTGCCGTCCGTCGATTGCCGCGACATGAGCGAATGGCAGTTTATCATTGAAACGCTGTCGGACTGGATTCTCTGGGATCATGATTTTGCGAGCGGCGAGTTTTTCCTCGACACTTCACCCGAACACGCCGGCATGATGCGAGAGCAATTCGGGATTGATGACGACTACTATCGAGCCATTCCGCCTGATCCCGGAGAATCCGAACTTCCGGCCATTCGCGCCACGTTGAAACAGCTTTGTGTCAGGTAAATGACGTTTGTGCAGTGACCGTGGCACCGGTCAGAATCGTCAACTTCTATCCTCTGCCGGGTTTGCCGGATAAAATCAGGCGACAGGAGTAAAACTATGCGTCATCCCGGTTGGATTCTGATCATCATCAGGCTACTGATTACGGGAAGCGGCATCGTCTGGTTGACCGCTCTGCTCCGCCCCGCAGTTCTCCTGATCTGTGGTTCAGAGACAAAACCGGCTTGATCCTGAGTGTGGCTCAGGATCTCGGCGATTTATTAAACAAAAGTAAGCAAGAACAGACGATGGCTAAGAAGAATACGAGTAGTCGAAAACCAACTGAAGAAGCAGGCATCGCAGTTGATGAAGTCTCCGGCCACCTGAGTGCAGCACCTGAATCTGAAATGACAGCAGCACCTGCAAACGAAACACCACCGTCGAAGCCAAGCAAGGCAAAGCCCGTTGAAGATCCGGCAACAGGCAATGTCGGACTCGGCGATATTCGCAAAGCGGTTGCGTTTGCCAACTCAGTCGGCGGACAGGATAAAGCTCTCGCTCTGCTCCAAATCGTGAAAGTGGCAAAAGAAGTTCAGTAAAACATTCCAAAGTGCCCTAAAAACCGTTCCTGATAGGGAGGCTTTTTGCGTTGGTGCAACAGTTTGATCAAATGTCGTTCAGGGCATCATGCTGCCCGTTACTGCCACCCAGCCACGGAAGGTGTCACGGCAGCGAACTGGCAAACTTCCCCCGCAAAACCGCGCGATGGTCGATAATGAAGTGCGTCTGATTGAAAAACTGCTGAAGACGGGATTCTCGCTGCGTTGATCCTTGGAATTGCTGCAGCACTCCTGGGGCTTACTTCATGGATCTTCATTCCCGAGCCCTATAAAAACCTGCTTGTGGGCTACTACCTTTGGCAGTTGAGTCTTGTGTTGTTCGCCATCGGGTCTTTTTCAATCTGGCATCGGACTGAGATTGAGAGGCGTCGATTGGAATCCAGTCGATCTGAATCCAATGGTCCGAAGCACTCAGCCAGGTAGTACCAAAGCTTCGGTAACAGTTTAGCCCCTCGCCTGCGCGATGATGTTTTTTGTCAATGAATGAACCGTTTTGAGTGCCACCCACCCAGCCGTTTTCAGTGCCACCCACCTGTAATTTGCAAATCGAGCACGGACAGGGATTTACAATCAAACCACCGGCTTCATGAACTCACTCGAACGGATTCGCGGCGAGTCGTGCGAAAGCCAACTAAAGCAAATGGCTTTAACGCAAATCGTTTGCGGAATTTAACTTATTCGCACAGGGTGGGTGGCATTGTTTGTCTGTTCTGTTTGTCTGTTGTACTGTTCTGTTGTACTGTTCTGTTGTACTGTTCTGTTGTACCGTTTGTACTGCACTGTTTGTACTGTTTGTATCCTACAAAAATCTGATACGCTCCGAGTCCAGTATTCGTTGCACAACAGAGGGCGTTGTCGTGGATAACCAGAAATCTTTTCGTGATAACATAGATGTTCGGTCGACGAACTCCAACATGTTGCAATCCAGGGCGATCGGCCTCATTGGCGTATTGTTCCTGACCGTAACCGGTGCCGCACCAATTTCTGCGATGCTCTTTAATGTTCCGATTGCAGTCGGATTCGGCAATGGCCGGGGAGCGCCGGCCTCGTTTCTGGCAGCCACGTTGGTGTTGACGATTTTCTCGGTCGGTTATGCTGCGATGGCGCGTCACGTCACTGCTGTGGGTGGATTTTACTCGTTCATCAGCCATGGCCTTGGGCGTGAATTGGGGCTGGCGATGGGGCTGGGCTTAGTGGTCGCTTACTCGGTGTTTGAGGCTGCTCTTTGGGGCGGCTTCGCCTATTTTGCGACTCTTAAAATGCCGGGAGTACCGTGGCCCTGCTTCGCATTGCTCTGCGTCTGCGGAGCGGCGTTCCTGAGTTATACCGATGTCAAACTATCCAGCAAAATACTAGGCGCAGCTTTGATTGCGGAAATTCTGATTCTGATTATTTTTAACATCAGCGTTTTGATAACTCCTGGTGGCACAAAGATAACCCTATCAATGCTCAATCCTTTAGCTGGATTTCAGGGGTTTGATGCGTTCCGCAGTGTTTCCGGTGAGAGCTTGAAAGAAGGGACCGCCGCGATCGGACTTTTCTTTGCCTTCTCGTCCTGGGTCGGGTTTGAGATGGCTCCGAACTATGGTGAAGAAAGTCGGAACCCACGGACCATCGTACCGATGTCGCTCTTCATTTCGGTGATTGGCCTCGGAATATTTTATTTCGCTACAAGCCTATTGGCGACATCTGCTTACCCAACGCTGGATGACGCCATTTTTAAAGCACAATCAGATTCAGCGAATTTTTTTCTGACACCTATGGAGAACAATGTTGGACCGTGGGCGAGAGATGTCATGAGCTGGTTAATTCTGACGAGTGCGTTTGCCTGCGGTCTTGCGTTCCATAATACCTGCTCACGGTATCTCTATTCACTCGGCCGAGAGGGTATTTTTCCTGTTAGCCTGGCGAAGACTCACCCCATCCGAAAGAGTCCGTATGTGGCATCTTTTACCCAGTCTGCAGCGGCTGCTGTGATCGTTCTTTTGTTCGTCTTGTTTATGGGATCGGACAACCCTACCCAGCAGGCTTATCTCGGCCTTTATGGTTTAATGGCCTTGCAGGGTACGTTGTTGATCATCTTTGCTCAAGCCATCGTATCGCTGGCAATCATGCGTTATTTCTACGTTAAGAATCCCGCAAATTTTCAATGGTTCACAACAGGATTGTGCCCTGTAATCGCATTTTTCGCGCAGATTTACATCATTTACCTGCTATGGAGCAATCTTGACTTCCTCGGCGGTGGTTTTATGTTCGCCAAGTGGATTCCATGGATCGGTCTGGCTGTCGTGGCCGTTGGATTTGCAGGTGCTCTGTATCTGAAGAGAGTGAGTCCTGAAAAGTATGAACGGATCGGTCGCCTGATTATCGACGGTGATTGATCATGAATTGTTATTTCTTGCGCGGCCTGTTTGTGTTGGCCTAATCAAAACTTGTCAAATACGCATCGCACAGGCTGACGGTGTCTTCCGTATAACGAGGCCCCATTGATCTGGCCAGGTTGGTCTCTGAGTGCGACGCAATCCATGCCACAAGCAGAAGCCTGCGGAGCATCAGGAAGGTCGGTATCTCCGCCTCGTCTTCCTGCGAGAGTGGGAGAACTTTGCGGTAACCTGTTTTCCAGGCCTCGATGAGGTTCAGTACATGTGGCTCATGCTCGTAAAAAGAAACGGGAGTCGCAGCGTCATACATGTACCAGCCAAAACCGCAATCATCAAAGTCAATGACTTTCACCGAACCATTGTCAATCAGCAGGTTAGCAAGGCGCAGGTCGCTGTGAATGAGCCCAAAGCGAGCAGGGCCTTTGCCATAATTTGCAAGGCGTTGGCCAATCACGCCAACGGTACGCGAAAATATTTGCTCTTTTGCTGGATCCATTCCCAAGCCGTTGCGCCAACGCCCCCAGTGAGGGTTTGCATCGCCCAGACTGGTTTCAAAATCCCAGGTGAGGCGAGTGAAAAATGCGGGGCGCTGCCACTGACGTGAGTGACAATGCATGTGCGCGGTCACCTCACCGAGAATTTCGAACGGCTCGCTCAGGTCCTGGCTGATACCGGGTTCGCTGCCTGCCTCCCAATCGGACAGCACGACATACCGGCCAGCAACTTCCTGAATGATTTCCGCGTTGATGCCACAAATGGGTTTGGGCGTAACAACAATTCCTTCCTCTCGCAAAGCTACAAGCCACGCCAATTCAGAAGCGATGGCAGTTTTGGTGTGATAGCTTGCACGATGCACTCGCATTGCCCATTCGCGGCCATCATCTGCTCGCAGTTGATAGGTTGCATTCTCTGATACATTGTAAAGACGGATTGAAATATTATCCGGAAGGACATATTTCTTTATTGCGCTTTCCACCACCTGCTGCAAGATATCAGGCATGGATCAATTCCCTCGCACGTGGCATGGCCGCATCAAAACGTTCCATGATTTCTTTGCAAAGCTCATGAGTCAGGAGAATTCCGGGCTTCCATTGCAGGACGCTTTTATCAAGTGATGAAAAAATAGCCCACACACCATTTTCATAGAGTGCTCTGGATACGGCGACTGCTCCCTGAGCGTGATTGAACTCAAGTCCGAGGATAACACCTTTTTGCCGTACACCCGTAAAAATGTCCCCATGCTTTGTCATCATTTCTTGCATGGCCTGGGCCATGAAATCAGTGACGAAACGAACATTTTCAGCAACTTGAGGTCGCAACAGCATCTCAATAACCTTGTGCGCTACGATGCAGCCAAGCTCCGCTCCGCCGGTTGTGCTGATGTGTGCTGCACCGTCTTCCTGCAGCCACTGCCCCGCCTGCTCGTTCACCAGGCATGCGCTGATCGGGTAAAGCCCGCCTGATAACCCTTTTGCCGTCACCATGATGTCTGGCTGAATACCATAAGTTTGCCAGCCCCACATGGAACCAGTACGCATCAGGCCTGTCTGCACTTCATCGGCCACGTACATGGTACCATGTTTACGTGTGAGTTCGCGGCAGGCATCAAGGTAACCTGGCTGCGGCATAGGAAAGCCGTAAGTCGCCGGAATGGTTTCGATAATAAGTCCCGCAACGTCATTCCCCTGCAAGGCTGTTGCCAGAGCATCGGTATCGTTGAATGGAACCTGTACAAACATCTCAGGCTGATCACTCAGGAAAATTTTACTGAATCGAGCACTGCCTGTGGCAACGGAAAGTCCAGAATGGCCGTGATATCCATTGATGATCGAAACGATCTTGCGGCGTTTGGTGGCGTAACGCGCACTTTTTAAAGCAATCTCGACCGCTTCGGCACCGCCTGCTCCAAACACGGCGTACTTCATGCCGGGCGATATTCCGATCAGAGATTCTGCTAGTGCTGCGCGCGCTATGGAAGGAAACCAATGGTTGCCCATGTCGAAATGATCAAGTGCTGTTTTGAGTGTTTCCACCAATTCAGGATGACGATGGCCAAAATTATAGGTGCCACCATTCAGGTGCAAATCGATCAACCGGTGGCCCGACATGTCATAAAGGAGGTAACCCTCACGTTTGTCGATGACTAGATCAACGCCGGCTTTTTGCCAGAACATCGTCTTCTCGGGATTCCAGAAACGGATCGATTTGTCGATGACATCTCGTTTGGACTGATGCTGGAAATCGCCACACTCAAACATGAATAATCTCTCGAAACGTAATGCTTTGCCGTCGAAGTCAATTTCATTCCAATAAAGCAGAGTCAACCGGGTGCATTCCGATTTTGCTCAACTGGCTTTCCCTGCTGGTCCAACGGCAAGCTTTCAGCCATTCTTATTCGCCCCTGACTTTATCTTTTTTTCAGCGTTTGGCGAGTGAGTGGAGAATGCCGGCCGCGGTCCATTCGCCATTCTATTTCACCGGCCGCCCCGCACCGACGTTTCAGTTCCTGCGTGCATGCCACTGAGTCAGGATCGACATCGAATGAAGTTACGGTTGCCCCAAGACGAAAAGCAGCCAGGCTGAATAATCCCCCCCCCGCTCCCGGCATCCTCGGGACGGGATTTTTCGTTCTTGTCCATGATGTCTGTCCTGCGCCCTCCGCTCCGTGAAATTAAATCAGGGCGATGGATTGGATAGCTTCCTGGTGTTTGCTTAAAGCAACACCATCCTCAAGATGGCCTTCAGTTTAGTTCAGAGCTCGGCAATGTCGAGATCCTGGATCATGTGGAATCAAGGCTCAGCCGGGTCAACGAGCGTATGGATGGATTCGCAGGGGAAGTCTTACGTGTGATTCAGGAGGTGCGAAAAGAGCTTTCACGTCTGACGTTTGGATCATCCCTGGGAGGATTGTCAGGGGATTCAATTGCAAAAAAGCGTGGCCGACCGTCGAAGTCCGTGGCCGCTGAGATGAGTGTTCCTCGAGCAGCGGTCGCGGAGTCAAAGAGCAATCTGCAGGAAAGGCATAGCTAAATGTCCGTGGAAGAGAACCTGATGACAGTCAAAGAACTTTCACAGTTCCTGCGATTGTCTTTGCCGGAGACTTACAAGCTGTTGAAGACGAATGTGTTGGTCCATTTCCGAGTGGGAAAAGGACGCGGCGCCATTCGGATTCGGAAATCAGATGTTCTGGAATTCCTTGCCGCCCGACAGCGAGGACCAGCGTTGATCCGGCCACCACGTATTCAGAATCGCCCGTTAAAGCACATCAAGTGAAGGTTGTGTGGAAGGCGGTGGGACGAAAAGCGAATCGCTTATCGGACGCAACCGGAGCAGGCCGTATGGCGTGTTCCGGCCCCGCACGGAGGCGGGGCTTTTCGTTGTCTGCGACGTGGGCCGTATTAAGCACCAGAAGGCAGCCGTGCCTTCCGCAAAAACCTTTGCAGGGGTATTCTCCTGCAAAGGTTTTTTTGTTTCTTCAGCTACGATGCGGCCTTCTTTGCCTGCTCCAGCAGATGCTTTGGGTTATGGCTGAGATGCTGGTAGACCTTTGCAAGCTGACTGGGATCTTTGTGTCCCATCAGGATCGCGACGGTCAAAGCATCAACTCCCCGTTGCAAAGCATTTGTGGCCCACGAATGACGAAGAGCGTAAAGGGAATACTTCGGCGCGTACTCCTGAGCCATTTGGTAAGTGAGTTTTCGCTTTGCCTCGTGCCTCAATTCAGCATCGGTTTTAAGAACGACTTTTTTTCCAACACGGTGGGTCTTCGAAAGTGTTGGAATGAACTCAGCAATTCGGTCATCGGTAACAGTAACACCCTGACTCTTCATTTCTGCCATTCCGACGCGATGCTGAATTCTCTGGAAAGCACAATTAACGGCGTTCGTTGTCCATGGTTTTCCCCGGCTGTTGAGAAACAGCTTTCCCGAACTGCGATCCCCGGTCAATCGCCGTGTAATTACGATCGCTTTGTCACTCAGGTAGACGACACGCGGTGCCTGTTTGCCTTTAGCTTCGGATCTTGGCAGAACCCACCTTTGATTGTTCAAATCGATGTGGCGAATCTCGATGCGAAGTGACTCCTGAGGTCGGCAACCGGTCTCGTAGGTCACTTCCAGCAAATCTCGAAAAGCAGTATCGCGAGTGGAAGACAACAGCCGGGCAAATTCGTCTGGAGGCAAATAAGCATCTTTGGGCGTCGACGCCGGAATGCTGATGTGTTGGATCGGATTGCTTTCAATGTAGCCCAGCGTTTGACCCCATTTGATGCAACGTTTCACGCACCGCATGTAGTTGCGTGTGGTGGTTGGGCTATGATCCGGAAAGCTATCCACCCATTCCTGGACGTGGAACGGGCGAAGTTGACCGATCGTGAGTTCCGGAAATCGATCGGCAAATCGCTGCAGCCGGTATTGGTACCAGACAAACGTGTCTGGTGACCGATGCTGCTTAACCCAGTCAAGAAATCGATCGAAAAGTTCCGTAAGTCTGAGTCCGACACCGTTGCCGCCTACTTCAGCCTGACGAACTTCAGGAGGGGCGGCCATGATGGCATGATACCGCTGAAAAGCGGCGTCACGATCCTTTCCCAGATTGATCTGGCGACCGTCGACTTCGACGTACCAAGTATCACGGGATTTGCGGTAGAACGGTTTTGGAACGTGGTAATGCATGAGCGAGTCTCCGGAAAGAGGGGTGCAACCGGAGCAGACCGGATGACTCGCAAATGGCCACTGAGAGGACCATTGATCTCTGACACAATCTCTGACAAGCCACTTTTGTCAAAACTGAATTTGACGTAAGTCCTTGTGGCTCTAAGTGCACCCGGTAGGGCTCGAACCTACAACCTTCGGTTCCGAAGACCGACGCTCTATCCAATTGAGCTACGGGTGCGTTTTTGCACCGTGGAGGGCACTCGACAGGCTGCCAACGGGAGCGGACAGGTTTCGAGCGGGGCGGAGTTTATCGAAATTGTGGGGTCTGGCAACCGACATATTCTCAGTTCCTTTCTTCCGGTTGATTGAGAATCCCCGGAGCCATACCCTGCCGGAATCTTTTGACTCGATTTTTACTGCGTTGCCCCAATCTCACGACCGCTCACAACCAACAACCGCCAATCTCAGCAGGATTTTCGCTATGCATCATGGAGCTGCCAAGGATCTTTCTCTGAAACATGGCCCCATCAGCAATCTGTTCGAATGCGATGCCTCGCCAGAACAACGAAAACAATGGAGGCTGTCCGACGAGCAACTGCAGTTCTTTCAGGAGAACGGATACGTCCCCGGGCCGCAGATTCTGAACGCTCGACAAATTGACCATCTGCGGGCCGAACTGGCGATGCTGTCTGAGCCCGGGCATCCGGGGTCTGAGTTCTGGTATGAATACAATTCCAACGAGTCGAAAGACCCTTCGCGAGTTCTCTTCCATGCCCTCGGAGCGTGGCGAATCACGATGGGCCTGCACGACATTCTCTGGAGTGCTCCGTTTACGACGCCTGCTTCGCAACTGCTTGGTGGACCGATTCGATTCTGGCACGATCAGCTGTTTTGCAAACCGGCCATGCATGGCGGTGTGGTTGCCTGGCATCAGGATTATTCCTACTGGACTCGCACAAAGCCGCTGGCTCATCTGACCTGCTGGATCGGTCTGGATGACAGTACCGTTGACAATGGTTGCGTTCATTATGTTCCCGGCAGTCATCGCTGGGATCTGCTGCCGATCACGGGACTGGCCGGAGACATGAACGCGATTCAGGGAGTGCTCAACGAAGAACAATGGACGCAGTTTAATAAACACGTGCCGGTTGAACTCAAAGCCGGGCAATGTGTCTTTCATCATCCGCTGACGATTCACGGATCGTTCGAGAACCGCACTCCGAATCCTCGTCGAGCTGTTGTGTTGAATGTCATTCTGGACGGCGTGAAGAGCGATTCGGACAAACCGCTGCTGGATGGAGTTCCCGTTGTTCCGCCGGGTGAGCCGCTCGGGGGGCAGTTCTTTCCGTTGTTGTATAACCCTCGGCAGTAGTGTACGGCTGCTAAAGCGGAGGGCTCAAGCTGGCTGAAGCCAACGCCACGATTACGACGGCGGAGCACACGGTTCAGGGCGGTTGAAGCCAACGCTACGGCGGAAAAACGAACAGTACAGGGCAGCTGAAGCCACCGCTACGATGAGTGCAAAGCGGACTAGTGATTCGTCAAGATAAAAAATTCGGGTTGGTGGTAGTGGATCTTGCTAAAGATCCCTCGGCTGCAGGACCTTTAGCAAGGCCCACTACCCGATATCCAAATCTTGAGAAAGCGTTAGCGAGCTTCCGAGGATTCGGACATTGCCTTCAGCTTGGAGCTTTCGGTGCTGGCCAGAAGACTCGGCAGGAGATTCATCATACCGAAGAAGGCCAGAGTGAACCCAACGTCACCGACGAAAGTGCCTTTTGCAAACGGGATGGCTTGTGTAAAGCAGTCAACCAGGCCCGCCAGAGTTCGAGGATACAAGTACATCCCTTCGTGAGGCAGGCACCAGACACCAACGTTGCTAACAACGAAAAAGGACACCGCAGCCAGCAGACCCGCTCCCAGAGCAGAGATCGCTCGCTGAGGACGAATCATGTAACCAATGCCGAAGCTGGCAGCATAGGCGGCATAGTCAAACATGATCGAACCATACCAGCCGTGGCCAGTTTGAAGCTGCAGCACACTGTCTGTCAGCAGTCGGGCCGCCAGAGCAATCAGCAGGCCCAGCCATGTTGGTCGAACGACCGCACCACAGAGAACTGCAAGAGCGCCCATGGCGGAAAAATTATGCATCGGCCCTTCGATCAATCGAAGCCCAATGGCCAATGTTGCGGCTACAGTCACGAGGATGATGGTCGACTTTTTCATAATCCTGTTGAATTCCGTCACAGAATTTTCTGACTCATTGAGAACCGGGAGAGACAAACCCGGACAACTACTTCCACGTCACGACCACGTTGAACACCCGTCTTCAGGACCGACAGGCAGCTCGCTGCAGACGATCATTCAGGGCGATTCCCAGTCCATGATCGGGAAAACCGTGGGCGATGATAACGTCCAGACCGCAGGAGTCGAGGCTTCTCAGGGCCGCAAAGAACCTCGAAGCACAAGTTTGCAGGTCTTCGGACGTTTCGAGGCGTTCAATCCGTACAAAGCTGCCGGAAAACGCCTGTTTTCCGTAAGTCATCAGGCCACACTTTTCACCATGCACTGAAACGGCCTCGGAATTTCGAGGAACAACTGTCAACGGTGTGGAAGGCGCATAGTGTCGGCTCAGCATCCCCGGTGCGGGCTGAGCAGCGTCATCCAGAGCCGCATTCGGGGCCGCTCGTTCGATCGGCCCAATGATCGCCTCTAACGCCTCCACAGCACAGCCTCCCGGGCGAAGCAGGATCGGATGATCTCCCATGAAAGAGACCACCGTGGATTCAACTCCGACCTGACAAGGGCCGCCATCAAGAATGTAAGGCAGCCGAGATTGAAGTCCGTCCATCACATGTTGAGCCGTCGTCGGACTGATCCCACCAAACGGATTGGCACTGGGAGCTGCCACCGGAAGCCCAACAGCCTTCAATAGTTCCAGAGCAACAGGATGAGCGGGAATACGGACACCAACGCCCGGAAGCCCAGCGGTCACCAAATCCGGAATGCTCGACTGTTTAGGGAGCACCAGCGTCAATGGTCCAGGCCAGAAAGCATCCGCCAGAGCCATCGCAAGAGGCGGAACATGCGTCACAACATCACTCAATTGCCCACGTTCTGCGATGTGCACAATCAGAGGATCAAAGGTTGGGCGTTGCTTGGCTTCGAAGATCCCTGCTACGGCTTCTGCGGACGTTGCGATGGCGCCGAGCCCGTAGACAGTCTCGGTAGGAAACGCCACCAGCTGTCCGTCGCACAGAGCAGACGCGGCAAGGTTGATGGATGACGGACTATTGGCGTCCAGGATTTTCGTATTGAAGGACATGAATCGAAGAGAAGCCTGAGATCATGAAAAACTGCGAGGGGGCGAAGAAGATTGTCCCGGCACGCATAAGCATCTCGGATCACAATCAGTCCAATGTCTTGTTCCGGGAAGTATCTGGCATTCGAGAATTGGAATCTTGCAGCGAATCAGCGTTCTGCCAATTTTCCTCTAATTTGTCACAAGCTCTGGCGAATCAGCTCGGTTGGCGGTTGCAAATCTGGTGATCAAAGAATCATTGTGACCTTGACCAGTCAATCATCTGTCAGAAAGAATCCCCCCGGCGAGGGATCTTCCCATTTTCATTTCCATGACGAAGGATTTTCGATGTATCTGGCCCGAATGAAGCGAACGCTGCTGGCCTCTGCCTTGTTGGCTGGCGGTCTTTGCGGAGTTACAGAAGCTCAAACCGCTGACACGAAGGTGCTTAGCAGCCAAATTCTCCCCAAGGACACCTTCCTTTACGTCTCGGTGCCGAGCGTCGAAGAACTGAAGGTATCGGTCAATGAGTCATCCCTTGGGCGGCTGATGGCGGATCCTGCGTTCGATGAGTTCAAGGCCGAAGTTGAGACTGCTTTTGCCGCCGAAACTTCAGAAGCCTTCGCCGAAGTTCAGGAAATGCTTGGCCTGACTGTTGAAGAACTGGCCGCGATTCCAACGGGCGAAGTCAGCCTGGCGATTTCCAAAGCTCCTCCCAACAAGATGGGCGCTGTGATTTTCTTCGACTACGGTGCTCACGAAGAGCAGGTACGTGGCTTGCTCGAAAAAGCATCCGGCGCGTTGCAAAGCGTTCCTGAACTCGAATCAGCCAATGTTGAGCATGACGGTACCGAAATCGTCATGTACACCGTCCTGCATGAAGTTGCCAAGAAGACTCCACTCGCCAAAGAGTTCGGATGGTTCCTGAAAGACGAACGTCTTGTGATCAGCAACAGCGGTGCTCTGCTGAAGCTGACTCTGGACAACTGGGACGGCGCTTCAGAGAAGACATTGGCAAATAACGAAGTCTTCGCCTACATCATGGAACAGTGCGAATCAGAAGAAGGTGCAAGCCTGGCGACGACTTACGTCGATCCTGTTGGGCTCTTCACTCAGCTTGTTCAGACAGGATCTCTGGGCGAAGCCGGGCTGCCAGCTGGCATGGCAATCAGCGTGTTCCCGATGCTGGGTGTGAATCAGCTGAAGGGCATCGGCTCAGTTGCTGAAGCTGGTGGTGATGGTCTTGACGGTACCAGCACTTCATTTATCTACACCGAACAGCCGCCACAGGGCGCGATGCAGATCTTCCAGCTAGCCCCGGTTGATCAGGTACCTCCAGCATGGGTTAAAGAAAACGCCAGCGCCTGGATGGCAACACACTGGAAGGTTGAAGAAGCCTACACAGCTGTTGAAACACTGGTCGACATGTTCCAGGGTGCGGGTGCGTTTGCTCGCATCATTGACGACCTGGCCGAAAAAGGACCAGGCGTTCACATTAAGAACGACGTGATTGATCAGCTCGATGGCAAAATTCATCTTGTCGTTGCTCCAGGCAGCGCCGATTCAGAAGCAGCGACAGACGACATCGTGGTTTCGCTGGGCGTGAAGGACAGCGAAAAATTCAGCGAACTGCTGACCAAGTTGACGTCTCAGGGTTTCCCCGGTGAAACTCGTGAACTTGAAGGTGCCACGATCTACGAGATCGATCCAGGCAACGGCACGAAGATCGCCTTTACCGTGGCCAACAATCAGTTCCTGTTTGGAGTTGGTGGTGCTCAACTTGAACAGGCTGTCCGCAACGATGACGATGTTCGCCCGCTGTCTGACACGGACGACTTCAAGGCTGTTGCTGAGAACTTCGAAGAAGGTGCTTTGGCTGTTGTTTATTCTCAGCCAGCTGAAGGATACCACCGCCTGTACGACATGCTCCGCGACGGTAAAGCGGCTGAGCAGTTCCCTGGCATGGACGAACTGTTCTCCAAGATCGACTTCACAAAGCTGCCTCCGTTCGAAGTTGTCGAAAAGTACCTCGCACCAGCCGGTGGTTACTGGATTGGTGATGAGAACGGCGTGCTGATGGAATCGTTCTCCCTGTCGCCTGAAGCCGAGTAATCCTCACTCAGGTTGATGTTGATCAAACGAGAAGATCCAGCGGTGAAGAGCCGCTGGATCTTTTTTACTGCGCTGGCGTTTGGCGAATGCTCAGAACTCGTTCCGGCATCGTAGTGGACGAAGCTACGAGACCAGTTGCGCCCGAGGCAGACTGTGAGTTTATTCGTTGGACGGCCTTTTCAGGCCGTCGTCGCCACAAGAACATTGCTGTTTCGACGCCCTAAAAGGCGACGCTGTGAAGCATTTTGAAGCCGAACGGCGCGAGCCGAACGGTGAATTGATGCCGCAGACTCACCAGAGCGCTCGCTCCGGCTCGCGCCCTGCCGCTACAAACCCATCGTTTTGCCGGGAAAATGCTTTACAGCGTTGCCTAAAAGGGCGTCCTACATTGTTCTAAGAGCCTCAAGAGACTCGTAGCCTCATCCTTGTCGCCAGCTCTCAATGCGGATAATGCACCAGTCGACGCTGTGGAACAGGCATTAAACTCCAGCTCGGTTGTTGCCCTTTTGTGTAAGCGACCGCCAGCAGATTACTCCGGCAACTCTTTTCCTTTTGTTTCCGGCCCGAGCCAGATCACAAAGACACCGACCAGATAAATTCCCGCCAGCAAAGAACCGGCTTTCGGAAAACTGTTGCCGAAGAAGGTCATCAGGTTCGCCGTTTGCAGGCCACCGATCGCTGCAATAATTCGACCAAAGTTAAAAGAGAAACCCTGGCCAGTGGCGCGTACGGCCGTTGGAAAGAGTTCCGGGAAGTAGAGCGGGAAGAAGCCGTAGAATGACGCCGTCACTCCACCCGCGAGAAACGCGGCAAAGAGAAACGACGAATCAAACGTGTCATGGAAACGGTAAAAGTAGACCGCAGAGAGAAATGATCCGATGCACAGAATGCAATAAGTTCTGCGTCTCCCAAATCGTCCGGCAGCCATCGCGGCCAAAATTGTGGAAACAATAGCGCCCATCGCCGTCGCACCCTGAGTCAGCGGGGCCGCATAAAACTTCTCCGTTGCTGTATCGGGCTTCAATTCCCCGGCCCATCGCGGAGCCCACTGCAAAGATCCCCACGTTCCAAGAAGGGCGATTCCCGCGAGACTGGCTCCAAGCATCATCCGAGAAATCACCTTGGAACCAGCTTCCTGCGACAAGGCACCAGACGCAATTGTTCGCTGGAGATACTGTCGCACGGGAAATAGGAATCCGCACAGGGCCGTGATCAATCCCACGATTGTCACAACGATGCTGACCGCTGTCGGAATTCCCGCGGCGGCGGGAGACCAGACATAGATAATTCCAATTGCCGCCAGGCAGCCAATCAGAACTCCTGCGAGGTCAATGTTGCTCCAGTTAGAGGTGTTGCCGCTGGCTTTCTCCTCTTCCCATTTCGATGATTCGGGGACGAACAATCGAATAAAGAAAATCAGTAACGCGGGGAAAGCTCCGCTAATCATCAGGAATCGCCACGCGGAGTTCTGGAGCAGTTCAGTCGTCGTGTCCTGAGGAACTCCGATGGCCAGCAGCACCGATTCGACACTGCCAATCACCTGCGTCAGCCCGATGCTTAGCAGAGCCACGAGCAGGAATCCCACGTTTGATGCAGCACCAATCAGGCCCGCAATGAAGGCTCTCGACTTCCCAGGCCAAATCTCATTGACCAAAGCAACACCCAGAGACCATTCACCGCCCATGCCCAGCGATGCAATGAATCGCAGAACCGCGATATGCCACGCTTCTGTGGCAAATCCGCAGAGACCGGTCAACAACGCGTAGGTCAAGATGCTGAGCGACATCGCTCGTACTCGACCAATCTTGTCGCCCAACCAACCGAACAAAACTCCTCCGCTGGCTGCTCCCACAAGGAACACGGCCATAATCACGCCAAACCAGCGATCTGATTGAGCCTGATCAGTCAGAAGATCTTTCAGGGCGGGCTTGCCAATCAATGGGAAGAGTCCCATCTCGAAGCCGTCAAACATCCAGCCCAGCAGAGCGGCGGCAAGCGTGGCATACTGAGATCCCTTGCTTGCGGCTGGCTTGTTCTCGTTGCTCATCGAAACGGGTCTCCGTGAAAGTTCTTCAGGCGATGCGGCAAACCGTTGCCTTGAAGCGGTTTAAATTACTGCACTGTCTCCCGCGGAACGAGAAGACTCTTGTGTCTGCGAGTCCAAGTGTGCATGTCCCGATTTGGAAACGCACGCGAGTGCCATGTAAAGATTTGAAGTTCGAGTAGTAGACCTTGCTAAAGGTCCTGCAGCGAAGGGATCTTTAGCAAGATCCACTACCTCCAACCCGAATTTTTTATCCTGACGGAGCACTAGGCACTGAACCCGGTCATATAAGGAACCTTCTTTGCGTGTTCTGCGATCTGATCAGCCGCGCTAAGGAGCCGCCCCAGATAATCCCATTGTCCCGTGACAAGCGCGTCGCGAGCACTTCCGGGCATGCTGACGGAGAACGAAACCCCGCCAGCACTGACCGTCAAGGTTTCGAGATCGACAGTCACCTCCAGCTTCGGATTCGCTTCGATCGCAGCTCCCAGACGATCAAGGTCTGCTCGACTGGCCTTAACAGCAGGAATGCCAAGCGAACCGCAATTGCCAAAAAAGATCTCTGCGAAGGATTCTGCGATAATCGCCTTAATGCCCCATCGCATCAGTGACTGAGGAGCATGTTCGCGAGAAGACCCGCAGCCAAAATTCCGGCCTGCGACCAGAATCCCCGCTCCCTGAAAATGCGGCTTGTCAAAAGGATGACTGGGGTCCTGTTTGCGGTCGTCTTCAAAGGCGTGTTCGCCCAGTCCATCGAAGGTCACGCATCGCAAAAAACGAGCTGGAATAATGCGGTCAGTGTCAATGTCGTCCAACAGTAAGGGAATAGCGGTCGACTTTACAGATTTGATTTCGTTCATGGCTTTAGAGGGTCTGGTGATGATTTCTGAACCGGATTGATCTGAAAACAGAGCGTCGCAGTGTAATTCCCCCAGCCGCAAGAAGGAATTCTCGGCCATGGAGAACATCAACTTACACAGAAATCTCGGCCGGAAAGCCGGCGCAATCGGGGGACAGGCGGTCGGGCGTGGAACTAGCGTTTCAAAAATCGGATTTGATATGAGCCATTGAACCTGTTGAGATCGCTCAGACTGACTTCGGGGCAGAAAACAGAGCCATCCGGCGGCTAAGCCAATACAAGAGATTGCTCGGGAAGTTGCCAACCCGGAGAATCGTCGCCTCTTGATGAGGCTTTGGGTGTGACGGAGCATCCGGCGTGAGGTCGGAAGCGTTCTCAGTCAACAGCCGCCGAGAATCTTTGAAACGGGGTTCCAAGGCGTCTCAAATTTCGGTGTCGCACGGACCTTTGCTATTCAGTAGTCTTCTGCCTGGATCGAACAGGGGACCTCTGTTCGGTTACTCGCCGGTATCATTGCGGTGGCGATTTTCCTCCGTAACACAGAGTATCGAGCAGATCACTGACGCTTCCTGCCACTCAGAAAGAACGCAGCAGAATCAATGGAATTGAAAGATCGAGTTGTCGTGGTTACGGGCGCCGGACGGGGGATTGGTGCCGCAATGTGTCGCAGTTTTGCCAACGCCGGGGCGCGACTCGTAGTCGTCTCCGATCGCGATGAGTCAGCTGCGATAAACGTGGCAAAGCAGATTGGTTCTCAAGCGATCCCGAATCGATGCGATGTGTCCTGTGAAGAGGACGTCCAGCAACTCGCAGCACTCGCCGAAAGTCGCGGCGGATCGATCGATGTGTTCTGTTCGAACGCCGGGATTACCTTCAAGGGCGGGCTGGAATCCAGCAATGCCGAATGGCAGCGGATGTGGGACGTGAATGTGATGTCACGGCTTTATGCGGCTCGTGCCATTGTGCCAGGAATGGTGGCTCGAGGTGAGGGCTATCTAGTCCATACGGCATCAGCCGCCGGCCTGCTGACCGAGATCGGTTCGGCGTCTTATTCCGTGACGAAACATGCGGATCTCGCGATGGCCGAATGGCTGTCGGTGTGCTACGGTCGAAGCGGAGTCCGCGTTTCCTGCGTGTGTCCGCTGGGTGTTGAAACCGATATGCTTGACGACTCTGATCCTATTCATCGTTACCTGCATCTTCATTCGATCACTGCGGACGAGGCGGCTGAGTCAGTGCTGGCCGGAATTCGCGAAGAGAAATTCCTGATCCTGCCTCACCCGGAAGTCCTTGATTTCTTCCGCCACAAGTCAGAAGACTACGATCGCTGGATCCGCGGCTTCCAGAGACTGCGTCAAAAGCTGACAAGAGAACCTTCGTCGGATGTCGAAAAGAGCTGATGTTTCGAGGTTTTCCCTGAGAGAGCGATCTGAGAGAACGTTTCGACAAACAAGACATTCGCGGATGGCCGTTCTGAATGCCGATCGACGAGCACCGACTTAGCGGAGTCGAACTCAGTGATGCACGATTCCAAAACCTGAACGCATTGCCAAAACGCTGGCCATGTTTTCCGCGACTGTTCCGGAGACGGCTTGGGGACGGAGTTTCGGTAGTTTTCTCCAATCCCAGATTCGGCCCTGGTACCGAAGTTGCCCAGTTTCCGCATGATTTTCGTTCGCCATTTCGCCAATGCGTGTGGAAAAAACAGAAAATCCGGGTATGGTTTCCCTGATTTTCGTGTCCAAATAGGCATCCGATCGCACGGTGGAGGCCCCACTGGATGTGGAGATGAGGTGTAGCGACAGGCGTCGCACTTGTGCTTCTGCCAATTCCGGATAACGTGCGGTTCTCAGACGAGCCAATTTCTCATCAATACAAGCGCCCGTAGCTCAGTTGGATAGAGCGACCGCCTTCTAAGCGGTAGGTCAGTGGTTCGAATCCACTCGGGCGCATTTTTTGTAAACCCTGCCAAAGGCTAGACTTAGCTTACCTGTCAATGCTCCGGTCCGACACCCCGGAGTGCCCTCAGTCGATGTGACCGGAGCAGCGAACGGTTGGGGGCAAATTCGCGTCGGTCGGTCTCACCGGAGCCGGTGGGAACCCCACGTTCGGTGAAGTCGTTCTGTCGGATCGATACTTCGATCGGTGGTACAAATCGGACTCAGGACACGCGATCCTGAGTGAGTTGGGCGGCAGTCGTTTCTCGCGGTCATCGCGAACCTCTTCGCAGCTTCGCCGCAGGGGAGTCCGTCCTTATTTCGACGCCGCCGCTGGACAACAGTTCGAGCCATCGTAAGACAGATTGTCAGGTTTGTCTGTCCGTCGGATCAGCGGGCAAGGTGATGGCTGTGATTCGCGACTGTATCGAACCAGTGCTGATGGAGCGCAATCCGCGCGACATCACCGCGATACGACCTGCGACGGAGTTTGCGGCCAGCCTCAAACTCTTTCGGTCGTGCGGGCGTTGAAATGGCGATGTGGGATATCGCCGGAAAGGCAGTCGGGCCGCCTGTTTACAGTTGCTCGGCGGAAAGGTGTGTTTGCGGCAAATCAGCCATGCGCGATCTCGAAGCCCTTCCGATAGTCGCGGGCAATGAGCCCCTGGGCTTGTTCGTCGCCGACCACGGATTCTTTTTTGGGGTCCCAGGTGATCTTGCGGTTCAGGCGGGCCGCGATTCCGGCAAGGTGGCACGTAGAAAGTGCTCGATGGTGACTGAACACGTCCGAAATGGGTTCTTTCCGATCCCGTGCTGCTTCGAAGAAATTGCGGAAATGGTCCACCAGCGGACGATTCTTGTAGACTTCCTCCATCGCTCCATTGGGAAGCGGGTTCGATTTGAGCTCTTCAACCGGAGCTCCGGTCAGCTTGCCCCGATTCACAAAGATCCGGCCTTCGGTGCCTTCAAAGAGAATGCCATTGTCGCCGTCATGGCGGATCTCGATCTCCACTCCGTCATCAAACGTCGTCCGGATAAGAAACTGTGTGGCCGTGTTATATCGTGACGGATCGACCGGGTAGCCATTCTTGAATTCGACAGGGTGCCGGACCATAATCGGATCGATGGCCAGAGGCCCCGTTTCGGTTTTTCCAAGTCCCCAAGTAGCGATGTCCACATGGTGGGCTCCCCAGTCGGTCAGTTTTCCTCCCGAGTACTCGTACCACCAGCGAAATTCATAGTGGCAGCGCGACCAGCTTTGTGTCTCACCATTGTTGCCGGCCAAGTATCGAAACTCCTTCTCCGAAACCGGCCCCTGCCACAGGTTCCAGTCCAGCGATGAAGGAGGTACGGCCACCGGGATCTGCGGGCTTTCTGGTGCGCCGCCGATGCTGCATGTGGCTTTCTTCAGCTGTCCCAGTCGTCCGGCACGAATCAGCGCAATGGCCCGAATGAATTGCTCTTCGCTGCGCTGCTGCGTCCCAATCTGGACAATCCGACCTGTCCTGGTACACACGTCGCAAATCTGCCGCCCTTCCGAAATCGTCAGCGTCATCGGCTTTTCGCAGTAGACATCTTTTCCGGCCAGCATGGCTTCAATCGCAATCTTGGCATGCCAGTGATCTGGTGTGGAAATGTGGACGATGTCGATGTTCGGGTCGTCAAGTATCGCGCGATAGTCGGCGTGAATTCCTGGCGCGCTGCCAGTCCATTCCTTGGCGAGTCCGGCCGCCAGTTCTCGTCGGGTTGCGTCAGCGTCGCAAACAGAAACGTAGTCGCCGTATTTGCGAAAATCAGGGGCCGATCCCCACGGGCCATCCACGCCGGTGGCCTTCTGGCACCAGCGACTGCCTGTTCCAATGGCTCCGACACGGGGCCGGTCGTTGGCTGACTTGAAACCGCTCGCTCGTCCGGTTCGGTTCAAAAGAACGGCCGCCCCAACGAAACTCAGCGAAGATTGAAGCAGACGGCGACGGGAAAGCTGACTTTTGGACATGTGACGGGATTTCTCGTTGATGGGGTTCTTAACAGTCATTATGGAACGCCGGGGGCGGCAATTTCACGGTTCTTTGCCCCGGCTTGATAACTCGCTGAACGATTCCGCCCTTGATCTAACTCAGGATGTTCTGGCGGTGCCATGAACGCGGAATCGCCCGGATTTGCGTAACGCTCCTGCCAAGTTTCATGATCAGTGGATCAATCCCAGGTTCTTCAACGGGAGGATACTCATGAGGCGATGTATCCTCAACTGTGTGGTGTTGACGGGCCAGTGGCTCGACAGCCTGCACAGGTGAGGAATCGTGACCGGAATGGGTCTCGCTCGCAGTTGCCCCGGAAGCAATCCTGAAAGAACTCATCCCGCCAGGTGATAGCCAAAGGAGTGCGTGATGATAAGATGAAAGGGAAGTATCTCCGGAGCAATTCCAGGCTCATGCGGAAAGTGAACTCCGGACACCCCCCTTGTTCTTCCTGCGCTTTTTCCCTTGATGGAAAGCCGGAGCAATGAGTTCCAATCGCAAAATCAACGCGGACACACCAGGTTTGCAAACGACTAATGATTTACCGTCCCGCATTGGCTTGGTGCCAAAAGCATTGAATACGTTTGTTCCTTTTT
>JBILXT010000051.1:0-27822 GCA_044378235.1 Planctomycetaceae bacterium | reverse complement strand
AGCGGAGCAGCGCGAGCTGCCCGGTGTGTGCCCGAAAAAACGCACTGACCGGACGGCTTGCGCCGCTCCGCTTCATGGAAGGCCCTTCATTGAGCGGTATTTGCGGTAAACGCAAGCGAATATCAGGAACCGATTTATTCAAGCGGATTCAATCACCAGACGTTTTGCAACGCTGCATTTGCGTAGCATTGACCACGAAAACTCGCAACACTTCTGACGCTAAACTCATTCCGGCCTTATTACCGATTGGAGAAATCACAATGTCGCGGATGGTCCTGAGAATTCTCTCATACGTTCTCTTGTGCATTTCAGGGATCCGTTCCGCAGTCGGATCTGAGCCAGCGGATAGCATTGATGAAGCCTTGCAGGTCCCAATTCTGTCTCCGCAGCAGACGCTGGAGGAAACTCGCCGATTTGCAGCGGCACGTATTCCTGAAGTCCCGAAATTCAAAACCGCCGAAGAGTGGCAGCAGTATGCCGATGCAACTCGCAAAGCCGCACTTGAAAGAGTTGTCTTTCGAGGTGCCGCTGAAGAGTGGAGGAAGGCATGGACCAAAGTAGAGCGGCTGGACGTTATTGAAGGCGGACCGGGATACAAGATTCAGAAGCTTCGACTGGAAGTGTTGCCGGAACTTTGGATCCCGGGTCTTCTTTATCTGCCTGACAACATGCCGCAGAAGGCTCCAGTGTTTCTGAACGTCAATGGCCATGATGCTCTCGGCAAGGCGGCCGAATACAAACAAGCTCGCTGTATCCACATGGCACGGAACGGCATCATTGCTTTGAATCTGGAATGGTTCGGCATGGGGCAATTGCGAACTCCGGGGTTCGTTCACGGCCGCATGAATCAACTGGATCTTTGCGGGGCCACCGGGATTGCTCCGTTCTATTTAGCCATGTCGCGATCACTTGATTTTCTGCTGAGCCTTGAAAATGCCGACAGTGCTCGTGTGGGAGTTGCGGGGCTTTCCGGCGGTGGCTGGCAGACGATCTTTATCAGCTCGCTGGATACTCGAGTCACCCTGTGTAACCCAGTGGCCGGATATTCCAGCTTCCGCACACGCATCGATAATTTCTCTGACCTTGGCGATTCTGAACAGACTCCGGTCGATTTGGGAATTACATCCGACTACGCACAGCTAACGGCCATGCTGGCACCGCGAGCAGCATTGTTGACCTTCAATGAGAAAGACAATTGCTGTTTCGCATCCGGCCACGCCATGGAGCCTCTCGTTCAAGCCGCGTCGCCAGCTTATGCATTGTTTAGTCAGCAGGCCCGATTGAGAACTCATGTCAACAGCGATCCCGGCGATCACAATTTTCTGCTCGACAACCGCACAGCCCTGTATCGCATGATCCGCGACCAGTGGTACGAAGGAAACGAACAGGCTTTTGCCACAGAAGAAATGCCTGTGGAAAAAGAGTTAAAGAACGCGGACCAGTTACAGGTCGCAATGCCAACGATCAATCAGGATTTTCATACTCTGGCTGTAAAACTCTCTGAATCACTTCCGCGTACGGTGGCACGACCGTCGGAGAAATCTGCGATGGAACAGTGGCGAAAATCTGAGCAGGAAAAGCTTCGAGCTGTGGTCCGACCGATCTCCGGGGCTGTCGCGGGAGAAAAGCTGACGTGTACGATGGACGGTGCGATCACCGTAACACAGTGGAAGCTGAAAGTCGGCAACGACTGGAATGTTCCGGCCGTTGAGTTCTCCAAAGACGATTCCACGAAATGGGCGATCGTCATGAATGACGACGGTCGGAAGCAAAGTGTGGACAAGATCCGAGAATTGCTGCAGCAGGGGCATCGTGTGCTTGCTGTCGATCCGTTCTACTTCGGCGAATCTTCGATTGCCGAACGAGGTTATCTTTGGGCCCTGATGGTGTCGACGGTTGGAGAAAGACCGTTGGGTGTTCAGGCCGGACAAATTCTGTCTATCTCCGAATGGATTCACAAAGAGTTTGAGCCATCGTCGATTTCGCTGGTCACTTCAGGACCAAGGACGGGCGTGATTGGCCTGGTCACTCGAGCACTCAATCCGCAGCAGATTTCAGCCGTCGAAGAAAACCGGCCGCTGAGCAGCCTCAAGGATGTTATCCATGGGAATTATTCCGTCGAACAGGCGCCGGAACTGTTCTGCGCGGGGCTGTTGGAGGTGACCGATCTGGCTCAGTTGCGAGAACTAGCGAATCCATGAAGCCCTGATTTTCGAGCGCCGTGTTGATTTAACCGCCCCCGACCCCGCGTCGGGGGTTTAACGGCTTTTGCACCATCAAAGAAACAGATGACTTTCATTAGTGCAAAAGTCCGCAGGCCCCGGAGGCTACTCAGCGGGATTAAATCAAGAGACCGTAGAGCTTCCGGCGCTTGATGAGCCTCAGGAATTCCCACTTTTCCGTCGTCTATTTGAATTCGACAACTGCGGCTTCCGAGCGGCCATGGAATCGCTTTCGAAGTAGTGCCACATGCTTTAAGATTCACTCCATAAACGTCGTCGAGAAGGTATACTTCTCTGCCAAATTCGATCATTTGAAGCCCGCAGAGCCCTTAATTTCCTCGCTTCGCGGTACCTCATAGAACAGTAAAAACCAGACAGGGAGCATGACATGGACCAGGATGAAATCCTGATGGACGCTGAAGAGCGTATGGAAAAGGCCGTCAACGTACTCGGCAACGCGCTGAAGGGGATTCGCACCGGGCGAGCGAATCCGGGGCTGGTGGATTCAGTGCGAGTTGAGTATTACGGATCTCCGACGCCGCTCAAGCAGATTGCCAATATCAGCGTTCCTGAGCCGCAGCAGATCATGATTCGTCCGTTTGATACGACGACCCTGGACGCAATTTCCAAGGCCATCATTGCCAGTGAACTGGGTATGGCTCCGAACAATGACGGGCGCGTGATTCGTTTGAACGTTCCACCACTTTCGACAGAACGTCGTAAGCAGATGGCCAGCCGAATCAAAGAACTGGCCGAGGAAGCTCGTGTGGCCATCCGCAACGTTCGTCGCGACGCCAACAAGCACGCCGACACCGCTGAAAAAGAGAAAACGTTGTCAGAAGACGACTGCAAACACACCAAAGATCAGGTGCAGGACCTGACCAAGAAATACGAAGGCATCGTCAACGACCGAGCTGCTTCAAAAGAACAGGAAGTGATGGAGAACTGATCTGAAGGTTCACCGATTTTATCACCGGAGGCTTCCGACGTTGCGAGAGAACGGAAGAATGGGAAATGGGATCTCTCCTCGCGGAATCGACGGTTGTTGCCAACTGGACACGTCTCCCCGTCGGTCTCGGAGCCCTGTTTGCAGCGGCAACCGCATGTCGGAATCTCTGCCAATCCGGGTGGGAAAGATCATCGATTCGATCTGCTCAAGCACCTGATTGAAAACTTCGTCTCGTAAGCTTTGAGGGCTGACATCCTTCCCGTAGTAGTTAAAGGGACCATACGGCCGAATTTCAAAATTCCAAACTGACTGGCCGTCACACACCCATTCCAGTTTCGCGGCAATCTTTGTTGTTGGGACGTTTTTGATATCCCCATTGAGATTCTGGAGTTTAAGGTCGTCGCCGGTACTTTCAGAATAGTGCAGAATCAATTGAGAAATCTGATTCTCTGCCACAGCGATGCCGGTTGACGACAGTCGATGCTGCACGGCTGCCAGAAGCTGCTCTGTGGCATTCTTTTGGTCGTCGGCGTTCAGGGCCGTGATTCTGGTTTCGATGCTGATCGGATCACCTGGAGCAACAAATGGTTTGGATGTTGCTTCCAGTGAAATCATTGCTTCACGAATTCGGTCCCATGGAATCTCAACCATAACGACAGCATTGCCATTTGCCGACGACCGCGTCGAGACGACATGAGATTGGGCTACAATGCTGGCTGATCGCTCGAGTCCATAGCCGGAATCGTTCGCTCCAAGTTGCCACACCAACAGCAGATTTTCTCGAAGCAGGAGGTGACTCCCTCCAATAAGCCAACCTTCTCCAGAAGGAAGCCACTGCAGGGCAGAATTGCTGTTGTTCGGGACACGACGATGAATTGGCAGGACTCCAAACTCCAGAAGTTCCCCTTTGACGGTCCAGAGTGCAAAGAGCCTTCCGTCGTCGAATGAAGCTGCGATTTCTGAACTATCCGGGGAAAACGCGATACCACAGCAGCGCCGCCAAAGTGTCAGCTCACGTCCTCGCCAAGTCGTTTGCATCCGATCAACTTCGCGGCCCTCCTCCAGATTAACGACGGAGAATTGCTCATCCGTCACAATCACGAAGAGTTTCCCATCGGGGCTGACACCGGAGTTCAACACACCTCCGTCCACCTTAAACGAAGAAACTTCCTCTCCTGTCCGGGTATCCCAGATCACGAATTTGCCTTCCGACGACTGACCAATGCAGCCTATGAGATAGTCTTCGCCCAGGTACTCGACGCGAGCCAACCTTTCTCGACTGTCAAGATTCGGTATCTGCAGTGGAGTCTGTACGGCATTATCGACCGGGTAGACAAAGACATACGGGACACTCGGCGATCGATCGCTGGCATACATAGCAAGGCTTGTCCCACGAGGACTCATCACCAGACGCATCGATTCAGATGAAACAGGAACACTGCAATGTCGGTTACCAGTTCGCAGGTCAATCAGGTCGTCGCCCACTACAGCAAATCGTGAGGGCGCCGGAGAGAACGCAACACTGACATTTTTCCCGAGCGGAATTGACCAATCCGGGTCATCCTCACCCCAGTTAATTTGTGGGGACACGAGGCCTTCAGGAAACCGCGAGGTCGCTACATACTGATTCTCCGCAACTCTTGGCATGTTTGACAAATCAGCTGACTCACGTCTGCTGATCAAACTGTTTTCCAATGGGACATCTTTTGGGCCGGAACGATCTTTCTCCGATGGACTCAATTCCAGAGGCAGTGGTTTGGATTCACCACCAGAATCTGGCCCTGCCAATTCAGTTGTGTCCGATACAGACCTGACCGGACCGCCAGACGTTATCCCTGCCGCAAACGCCAGAAGACAGAGAAGGACTCCTGCCAGATAGTAACGAGAATCAAACCAGGGCAGCCGGACAGCTGGATGATCGAACACATGGCCATCACGACAGTTCTCACAAAGGGAAACATTGACTGCATATCCGATTGGATCAGGAAGTTGACAGCCACACTGCGAACAATGATTCCCACTGATCATCGTTAGCCGCTCCTGGACAGAGAACAGAGGACGCCTGAAGAACCTGCGGCACAGTCTCGCGCACCTGCGGGGGTGTGTCAATCACTCCTGCGCGAGTGAAATTCCGTTCGGATTTGATTACACTCCTCGCGGATTCTGATCCTGATCAGACTGTGCTTTACCTGGGCTGGAGTCCATACGCCAGGAGCCTCTGCGTGGCCATTGAAGTCTGCTGTAAAAACTGCCGGGCCTTGTTGCTGGTGCCAGCGACGGCGGAAGGCAAGCGGATTCGCTGCCCCCGATGTTCGCGAGTGCAATGGCTGACATCCGCCTCCGTTGATTCCGAAAACACTGCTCCTGATTTGATTGCATCCTCTACGACGCCGACATCTCACACTGCCCAGGACTCTCATCAAGACGCTTCAACTCTCCATTTGTCGGCAGTGGTTACAAGCAAACGCTCGCGCCGCCCATTTCCGGCCTGGCTTCATTGGTCTGTTGCAATTCTTGCGATCCTCGTTGTTATGATCCTGGGTTTCATTGCAGGACGCGCGGCAAATACGGGGTTTCCGCTAATCCATCAAAAGCCCACTGCGAACATCAAATCAAACTCGTCGCAGGGCTCTCCTGAGACACCAACAGTCGGTACACAGTCGCCAGAGACATCTCCCCTGGAGGACGAACTTTCGTCGGTTCGCATCCTTCCTCCTGTAATGTCGCTGGGAAACCGGTTCGAAGAAGACAGCGAACCGTTTGTCGGGCAAAGACTCACCCAACAACAGATCCCGGAAAATGAGCTTGGAAGGCCTCATAGCGCTCTTTCATCGCCAGGCAAAAACGGAGATCACCTGTCCCTCATGCGCGCCGAATTGTACCTTCGAGTCTCCGAACGCCGGAACAATCGATTTCGTGCGGTAAACCTGTTACGCCCTAAACCCGGCCCAGAGGTCAAAAAATTACCACCTTATCGGATCCTGCAGATCATCCCATCGCTTAATTCGGCACAGAACAATGCCGATTGGGTCTTCCTGCGTCTGAACTTCGAGGACAGCCTTATCACTGATTCCGGCAAGATCATTCAGCACCCGGATCATGCCGAGACAGAACGACTCGCGATTGAGTTTCGTAATGGAACCGCTGGGCCAGGATCGATTCTCGAATCCCTTCGCAGCATGCGCTACCCGTCGGCTCGAAGGGAGTTCTTCAGACTCGCGGGGACGGACACATCCTTGTCCGTTTCTCAGCGCCGACTGTATTATGGACTCCTGACATGCCCCGTGATACATGCCTTGTTGTTTGACGCAGAAGTTGAATCGGGCTCGATATCAGTCAAACCCACGATACCGCTCCCGTTGCCACGGATCGACGGGATGGAGTCTCAGTTTGCACATCAGTTGCTGAATGTCATTTCAAGTTCCATACTCACAGATCACCAGTCATACCGTCAGCTCAGGAAGGCAATATGGCGAGGCAAGACTCCTGACGATGATGATCCAAAGCGTCTGTCGCCAACGAGCACTCTGGATGAATGGCATGAAGAGATTCTCAAGATGGCGTGGGATCAATCTTCGACCGAGGCACTCGTGCAGCTTCTGACAACACTTAACGGGATGAATCGTTCAGCACAGCTCCGTCGTCTGTTCCGCGAACGAATTCTGACAGAGCTCCAGCGTGATGCCCTCGTCAATGCCAACAGCTCAACAAGGGAAATAGACGCTTTGATTGGGAAGGTTCCTGTTCAGACACTGATCAGCATGACCACAGCTGATCGTGAAAGGACGACGCATTCTCTTTCCGAACTGGCGAAGACTCCGGGACTTGAACAACACGACGCGGATGAGATCGCGAAAGCAACGTTTCAGTTGACGGAGTCCTCTGAAGCGTGGATGGTGCTGCGACATCTCCGGGGAAAAGCATCGACCGGAATCCTTGCGACGGCTCATGCAATCCATGGCAATACTGCAGAAGTTCAGTCCCTTCTGGAATCCATTCGCGAACCGAAGGAAAAGTCGGAAGTCGCAGCACAGATCATCGCGGCACTGCCGGAAAAAATTTCCTCAATGTCCGTTCTGTTGATTCTGGCTCCCTATGGAAACATTGACACGTTAATTGCGATGGGACAGAAAGTGGCTGCCGACAATCAGTCGCCAGAAGAATTCATTCGCCTTCTCGAGCGGCGCGGGGATATTTCCGATGCACAAAAAAAGCAGTTACGTCTGTGGAAAGAACGGCAGCAAATCCCACTCCCAAAGAACTAAGTGCCTAAAACGGCCGGCGGCAGTACTTGCCACCACAACAACGCAAACGGGCCCGCAAAAAGCGGACTATCAAGCAGATCCAGGAGGCCTCCAAATCCGGGCATCAGAGCGGCGGAATCCTTCTTCTGGACATCTCGCTTGATCAACGATTCGCAGAGATCTCCAACAAGCCCGATCAGGCCGATCGACGCAGAGTAGGCCAGCACAATCCACAGTGCCGCAGGGCGTGGATTCGAAGTAAACAGTGGCCCTGCAAACGTCAGCCACAGCCAACCGCCCAAAGTACTGCCGAAGATCGCTCCGACGAGTCCCATCCAGGTTTTGCCGGGGCTGAGCTTTGGGGCCATTTTCCGTTTACCCCAGAGCCTTCCGAACGTGTAAGCAAATGTGTCACCAGATTTGACGCAAATGATCATCGACGCAATCACGAAATAGCCAATCTGCGAGTTCGGAAACCACCGAAGTTGCGATGTTAAAGCCATCAAACCACCAGCATAGAAGACGGTGATCAGATTGCAGCCGAGCGATTCCATCGATTGCCCAGGCTCCTGATAGCAAACCGCTTCCCAAGCCAGTAACAGGCAAAACGCGATCCCCAATGTTCCGCCCAGAAATCCGAGGGACACAAGCAACGCGGATTGCCCGGTCCAATCGATGGGGACCCAGGTGTGGGCCCATCCCGCCAGAACCACGCCAACGCTAAGGAGCAGCGTCACAGGAAGCGAAGGCTTCATGCATCGGACACGCATCAGGTCGGTCAGCTCATAGGAGTTTCGGCATGCCACGAACACGGCAAAAATCAGCAACACCCATGCAGAATCACCGATGCGATGATCAAGCCAGAACAGGCCGATCACAGACGGCACCAGAATCGCGGACATCAACAATCGCCAGCCCAGCATGAACTCTATTCCTCATTCGTCCGGGCACTGGTCACTGATTCCGGAGCAATTTCAACACGTTAAACGACTATCGTTATCAGAAAAACAACTCTGTCATTTTGCGATGGTTGGCACATACGGCTGAACCCACGCGCGTTCAAATTCACCAGCCTCTGAAGGATTGGGATGAACTCGTGAAGACGTCACAACGGCTCGCACGTACAACTCTGTCCCATCCAGTTCATAGTCCGCATCGACACCATTCACAGTCTTCAGGACTGCTCCAATCTGATCGGAGTATTTTCGTGTCAGATCGTCGGCTGTTGCAGGATCCTCTGAAGCTGGCTGAGATGTTTCGTCGAAGCCCTTTCGAGTTCCGATGAAATCGACGCGATAGGTCACACCTTCATCGGCTGCGACAGAGACGTGCAACTTACCATTTAATACCCGAATCTCGTTGAGGACAACGCCTGAGGACGAATAAAACTGCCCTGACTCAAGGGCGGTCACCAGGCTGTCCGGATCCAGAGATTTCGACAGCACCTGCACCCAGCCTCGGCCCGGTTGAGCCCCCTTGCCTGGAGCTTCTTCAAAGTAATTGTGCCCGTCATCTGTTCCCAGGCCGTACATCACCGGCAGATCAAGTTTTGCCAGACGAAACGTATTGATGATGTCCCACATACGCTCGGTCGAAGCATGAGTTTCATCGCCCGAGTTATGAACGGTTGGGTGGCCATTGTAGACCTCAAAGAAGTTTTCACCGTTGACCTGCATCAGTTGTTCGGCGGTAATCGCATAGCCAAAATTGGGATGATTCAGGTGAATCAGAGTTTGAACACCAGAGCGTTCACGGCGAGATCGGGCGGCGTCAATATTCCGCTGCATTACATCCACAACACTGTCACCACCGGTCGGAGGAATCAATTCATTGGTGTTGGTCGCACACATATGGATTGGTTTCTTCTGGAATTTGTCAGTGATCTCTTCTCCCTGAATCAACAGGTACTGCTGCGGCACGGCAAACTTCGCGAACACTTCATCAAAGGTTTTGAGGCGAACTTCTTCTTTGCCATCGGTCTTGCGAGACACAATCCAGTCGGCGGGAAAGGCGGCCTGAAGTGCGGCCAGTGATTTGCGCCCGCCCTTGGCCTTGTCGACATCAATCCACTTTTCGTTTTGATGCAGAGTGTTGTGGTCTGTGAAAACAAGAAACTGATATCCGCGATCCTTGTACCACGCCGCAATCGATTCCGGAAAGTTATCCCCGTCACTCCAATAAGAATGTGTGTGCATGTTTCCCTTGCACCAGCGCAGCTCACCATCCGCTTTCAGGGAAATGTCCTGACCGAGCGCTGATGTCAAAAGCTGACAGGAAAGCAGAATCAACGCACTCAGAAATCGAATTGTGGTACGCATGGTGTTCTCCGCTGGGACAAAGCAATCACGAGCACGAGTCCACGTTTCAATTCTGCCCGACAAGGTCGACATGTCGGAGTAATTTGAACTCGTTCCGCGTGAAGGAAGAAAGGCCACGCTAACAGACAAATCGCTGCGGAGCAACCACATGCCGATCATTTCAACAACTGAACACCATCCACGTGAAATGTGGCATCAGTCGGAGGATTCTGCAGATAGATATTCAGGTTTGAGATCTTCGTCATATCCATTCGTCGAGACACCGGAGCAACCGCAACGTCCTTCAGGTCTATCGACACCTGTTTGGTTTCGTTTGGCCCCAGTTCGATACTCCAGTTGAATCGATCCGACGGCTCCCACAAGCGTCGCACGTGTTCATCGTCCGAAATTGTGACTCCAACAACAAACGACGTCTGATCAGGATTGAATACGGTAAACTGAAGTAAGGAATACTGACTCCAGTCGGGAATCGGCCAGACCATCAACGCGCCAGGATCGTGAGCGCCGGAAGACTCAATCCTCATTGAGCCTGATCCGTGGGACGCCCAGTCGTTCGAAATCCTGAAACGAGCACCATGTACAGTCCAGGCCACCAATTCGCGTGGGCGTTCAAATGACGACAGCAGTGGAAACTCTCGCCTCTGCCGAACACATTCAACCAACTCCTGAACGGGAGCACTGCAGGGAAGGGCAATCACCAGAATCGCAAGTATGAGCAATGTCACACGAAAAACATGAGCCACGCTTTGTCGCGAAAGGCAATAAAGCACTCCTGCAAATAAACCCAAACTGTTCGCAATAATGTCACCCACCGACGGATGGCGATGCACAAACTTCTGGGCGATTTCACAAGCAACGCCCCCCAAAAACAATAGGCCGCTCAAAAGGATCAGTTGAAGCGGGGGTAACCGCAACAGGGTCAGCCTGCTCTTTGAGAAACCGATGGATGCAGGATCGAGAACTCCCACAACCAGCAGGAAAATCAGGAAAAATGCGGGCGCGTGGGCCAAATCGAAGACGGCATTCCAGTGCCGTCCTGACATCGGAAACGGAAACACCAGAACGAAGAACATGACAAGTCCACCAAACAACAAGAACCACAAGCGTTGTGTAGGCAGGACTGTCCGGTCCCCGAAACCGACAGGAAGATTCGAATTGTCTTCAGGAGTTGCAGGAGTCATCAAAACATTTTCCGCAGACCCATATTTCTTCGCAGGGCACAACATCTAGTGAGGGAAGAGGAACTTTAGCACAAAATCGGCAATTTGATTTACAGTGGAACTGTGCTTGACTAAGGTTCCCCGCGTTGTTGAGTCGGCCCATGGGATGGAGCTGTTTAACAACATCTGGAGGGGGTCTTCAGAGAACTCAGTTGTAGATCATCACTTTGTTGGTGTCTGCAACTGCAGGACCGAAAAGAGTTCGGTTTCTTAAAGCAGAATGGATTCTGCCATGCCTGTCACTCGTCCCGCTGCTTCTTCAGTGGATGATTGTGGGCGTCGCATTTGACGTCTGCACGCAGAACCGTGACTTAATCCCCGTCAAAACTGGCGTACTGTAACTTCACAGCCGCCCGTATGTGCTCTACCTGGGAGGGAACCTTATCATGAGCAAGCAGAAGCCAATCATTGCAATCACAGGCGATTTTCGTCCGGAACGTTACAACGGAGCAGCGCTGAGCTGGTTCAACACGGGATACTACGACAGCGTCAGTGCAGCTGGGGGGCTGCCGATGCTTTTGCCTCCTGTGGAAAGCGACGATGACCTGCACCGCATGCTGGAAAATGTAGATGGCATCGTCCTTTCAGGCTGCAACCTGGACCTCGATCCGACTCGCATGAAAATGCATGCACACCCATCTGTAAAGATCATGCCTAAGCGTCGAGAAGATTTTGACCGTCGCGTCGCTGAGTATGCAATCCAGAAACGCATTCCAATCCTGGCGATTGGATCAGGGATGCAGTTGGTGAACTTCCTGTGTGGCGGCACATTGTTCCAGCATATCCCGGAAGACGTCCCACGCGCTATTCATCATCGCGACCCTGTCGAGCAGAATCTGCGTCACGTTCTGGAGATCGTGCCGGGAACTCGACTGGATTCCATCTACGGTCCCGGGGAAGTTCGCGTTAACAGCGCACATCATATGGCTGTTCGTGACCTCTCCTGCAAGTTCCGAGTCAGTGCGACCTGCCCGGATGGTGTGATTGAAGCTTACGAATCCATTGAAGAAGACTGGTTCTGTATTGGCGTGCAGTGGCATCCTGAGAGCAACACCGCGTCTGCTCTCGACCTGCAGATCTTTGAAGCCTTCATTGAAGCCTCAGAGCAGCAGGAAGCTCCTGCCGAGACGATCCCAATGACCGACATGTTCCGACGCGCAGCTTAGTCTTCGTTTGATGGCCGCTCGATTCGATAAAGCCCGATGTCGCAGGACACCGGGCTTTTTGCATTCGAAGGCTGTGATGTAGTCATCGAACCTCGATTGACGAAAGATTCAACCCTGGCATGTCACACGAATCTTTAGCCTCGGGCCGATCCGCCCAAGGGAATCAGCTAAAAATCAAAGCGGCACTCCATCGAAACTTTTGTCAATATGGTTATCATTCATTTGAAGCAGGTCTGCCTGGGCATGGCACAGAAATGGATGTGCCAGAGAGATCTGCACCAGTGCTCAAGTCTCGGTAGCTCAATTGGATAGAGCGTCGGCCTCCGAAGCCGAAGGTTGCAGGTTCGACCCCCGCCCGAGACATTCCTTCAATCGGACCAGAGCGAACTGGTGCAAAATCTCCCGAAATCCGGTTCGGTTTTTGGGGTGATGCTTTTTTTGATGTATGTCGTTTCGCGCCACTGCGCATGTCTTCTGCCCCACCATGTGCCCCACCTGCGGTATCAGACGTGTCGACTGCTGATTCAGCGGCGAGAGCTTTTGGTCGCTGGTTGAACTGTTCGAAGTGATGATCATCCGCCTGAAGGAAATGGTCATTCTGGATTTTGCCCGAACGCTCGATTCATCGGTCAACGAAGTGCGAGGGATTACGGTCGTCCAGCCAGTGCGTTTCGTAAGAGACTCCGGGATTCTGGATCAGCTTCGGCCGAACGGTCAGTCCAGCAGTGACGATCTTTACAAGCGGCGCGGCCGACATTCGATTCGGTGAAACGAGTGATCATTTGTTGAGATCCTTCCGTAGCTTCAGTACCGGATAGGGCTGAAGAAAGTATGTGCTGCCTGAAACAATTACCTGTTATTGGAGGTGATTCCCTCGCCTCGTCCGGGGATTCCCTAAGGCAAAGTTCAACTCTCTTCCTGTGCAGTTGTATCAATTGCAATCGTTGGGATGTGATAACTCGTTCCGCGAGGCCAGACGATTTCGTTACAACCGATTCAATTCATACCACTTCCTGACGATACCCAGGCTTCCTGACCAATAAACTCAAGTTGCGGCATCCCGGCATGGACGTTGCCCTTCGACGTTAAGGTCACTTTACATTTTGTATATTCTCTCTGGGACCCTCAGTCATGATGCCTGTTCAAATTAAAGAAGACGGAGTTATCAAGTTATCCTACGAGAATCGCCGGGCTGAGTATCGCGTGCCGGTGCGGGATATCCCGGATCTTGAAGCGTATCTTTGGACCGAGGATCGTCGCATCCCTGTCGTGATTAAGGATGCCAGTCCTTCCGGAGCTCTGCTGGACATTCCCGCGACAGGTCGGGCGGTTCTGCATGGAGAAGGCGTACTGGTGCTTGAAATCTTCTGCCGTACGGTTCATTTCATGATCAGCGGAACCGTCCGTCGAAAAGCAGACGGTGCAATGGCACTGAGCCTTTACAAATCGCCTGTTGAATTTGCCAGCGATGCCAAAGCCGCGCGGCAGTGGAACGCCGTGGTCAGTTGGTTGCAGGTGGAGTGGTTGCGAGAACTGAAACGAATTCAGGAAGAGGCCTATTTGTCAGAAGCCCATCCGGAGTTTGTCGCGAGCCCGTCCGAAGATTTTATCGATTAATATGTTGTAGATCCGATGCCGACGAAGGTGCGTTTCTTACTTTTTCGTATTGGAGTGAAGTCGCGGCCGCCGGGCAAATTGATCATCAGCGTTGCCATAACACCGGAACTGTCATACTCCCCCGACAGGATATGATCAGTCGAAACGGACAGACGCATTGTGTCCGTAAAGTCCCAGTTCAATGCGGCACCAAAGGTATTGTAAAACACCTGAAGTGTATCCCACTGCAAAGCGTAACGGACGGTGTATGAGAATTCATAGGCACCCAGCGTCATGGGATTCAGCCAGTGCTGCCATTCCAGTCCCGCATTGACATAGCTGAACAGGTCCGGTGCAAAGTAAGGATGAATCGTTCCCGGAAGAAAATCGGGAACCGGATTACGAACGGTTTGATCCGAGAAATCCTCAAAGTGATAGAGCAGAATTCCTCTCAGTTCCCGCGGCGCGGTGGTGAACTTGTAGATGTTGCGAACATTGAAGGTCTGTACAAGGTTCGAATCAGAGTAGTTCTGAACATCGTAGTCGGCCGTTAACTCCCACCGCTGTGACAGATGCCAGTCCAGTGTCGGGCCAATCCCATATCGAAAGACTTCCTGAGCAATAGACTCAGAGTTCTCTGCAACGTTCTCCATGTGACCAACGAATCCCAGTTCTAATCCATCAAGCACACGATGCTTTGCATCGATGCGAAAGACCGGCTTGGTGGAAAAGCCCTCGTCATACTGTTCGACGTTCATTTGTGCGTTGACTCTGAAATTGGGAGTTGCGTTCCAGAGGTATCCCAGGTCCAGTGAGTTCCCGAGAACATGATCGCTTCCTGTGGGGCGAAGCATGATGTGCGAATAGCCGATCGAGAAAACATCATTCCCTGTGCCAACCGGCTTAAAGTATTTGGCTCCAAAACGAGTCCTTGAGATTTCCGAAAGCCCGTTTCGACCGCTTTGCGAGAATGTCGAGAAGTGTGATCCCAGTCGAGGTCGCAATTGCTGACGAGTTCGTTCCAGAGCGATCGCCGCCTGAGCATGCAGGGGATCGCGAGCCAGTAGCTTTTCCAGAGCATCCGCGGCTTCGGCGTATCGTCCCATGCTGATGTTTTGCTGAGCCAGCAGGAATGCCGCATGACTATCGTCCGGATTCAACTCCTGCAAACGCCTTAGAGCAGCCGTCGTATTATCCGGACGCCAGTCAGAAAGGAACGTCGCCTGCCGCTCAAGCCGGAGAGCAAACAATTGCTCGGTCGAAAGTGAGCTGAAGCCGATGTTGCTGCGAACCAGTCCGGGATCGTCCAGCAGACTGCGATGGACATCCGAGAGAATCGGATTGTTCAGCGCGTTTTCTGCTTCGGTGTAGCCGGCGATCGCGGCCTCACGACCCTGCCACTGCCTGAGAAGTCGAGCGCGATCTCGCGCGGCATCTCGGTGTTCAGGAACGTCGCTCAGGACAGCATCGTAGAACTGCATGGACTGCTCAAAATCTTCATTTCGCCAGTGCATTAACGCCATGCCATGTCGGGCCGGAACACTCAATGGGGCACGCTGCAGCAAAGCCTGAAAAGCACTTTGAGCAGACGGGTCACCAAGGCGACTCATGAGCGATGAAAACTGCTCAAGCACAGTCTGATTACCCGGGTAGCGTTCGGACAACTCCAGCACGATTCGCTTGGCCAGAGGATATTCCAGATTCTTTTCGGCAATCGCCACGAGCCGTATTCCGAAGGCCGGATTTGTCAGACATCCTGAGAGAAAGGCGTCAGCACGCATGGCCTCACCATTCGCAAGGAGAGACATGTAGCAGGCATAGGCACTGTCCGGATCGTCCGTCGGACAATACGTTTCGATACCGCTGAATTCAAATTCTGTGGTTGCTGCAGCGACGTTCTTCTGATGGAAATAAATGCAACCGGCGAGACGATGCAGATGCTGGCTGAACAATGCGCTGCATTCCGGGTTCAGCAGTTCCGCAAGAACTCGCGCCAACGCGTTTGCGGATTCTCCATTTCGAATTGCCGCGTGAACCCATAGTCTCCAGGTCGCAGGGTTCTGCGACCGCTGTTGCAGACTGCTTTCAAGGACGGCGAGGGCTTTTTCTTCATGTCCAGTCTGTAGATAGAGATTTGCCAGAGCATTGCGAAGTTCTGCATTCTCCGGATAGGTCGCCAGTGCCGACTGATAATTCTGTTCACCAAGGTCAAACGCCGTCATCGCTTCGTATAAACGACCCTGCAGCAGAATCATGGGGACATCGGAGGATCGAGACAAAAGCGAACCAATGATGACTCGCGACTGAGAGAACTCCCCTGCCGCCAGATGAATACGGGCTCTGAGTTCAAGAACGCGCGGATCTTCCGGTGAGAACTTTCCTCGCTCAAGACTACTGCGTGCCCCTTCAATAAATCCCTGTCGCAGTAGCAGATCGGCTTCCGCCAGCAACGCGTCCGGATGCATCGCATCAACTTCGAACGCGCGTTTCAGGATCATCTGAGCTGTTGCATACTGCCCCTGCCCGCTCAATGTTCGTGCGAGGGTAATCGCTTCCAGACAACTATCCGGATCGTCAAGATTCAATGCTGAGGCAGCTCCCGCGGCGGCGTCAAATTGCCCCAACTGAACCAGCAGGCTGATCAGATCTTTTGTCGTGGCAAGATCCCCGGGAATCTCGTTGGCTGCCGCCTGTGCCAACGGCAGTGCTTCGTCCAGACGCCCCAACATCATCAGGGTCGAGATCATTTCTTTGCGAACCGCCGGTTCAAACGTGTTGGCTCCGGACAGATGCTGATCAAAATATTCTCCGGCTTCCCGCGTTCGCCCACGTGCTACCAGAGCCTGAACCATCATTCGGTTCAGTTCCGGGTCACTGGAGACTAGAGCCGTGGCGTTCTTCAGAACGGTCTCCGCCTTCTCGATTTTTCCTGTCCGCAGGAGCATGCCGGCCAGAATCGCGGCCGTCTTGCTGTCCGCCGGATCTGTATTCAATACCGACTCCAGCACGGGAATGGCGGCTGCCTGCTCACGAGAAGCCAGCAAATGAGCATACTCGCGACGCGCATCCACGCGGCCGGGTTCAAGCTTGATGCATTCACGGAATCGGGTCAGAGCCTGTTCGATTTCGCCAAGTGCCACGCTGTTTCGAGCAGACCGCAGCAAAATGTCATAGTCCGCAACGGACGTCGAATCATCCTGTGGTTCAGAAGATCGCAGTGGCTCCGCCACTCCAATGCTGGCCCGCGCCTGAGGCGTCTGCGGCACTTGAGGCGTCTCCGGAACCAGCGGGCTGATCGGCTCCAGTGAATTCAGGGACGGGGTTTGGTCGGCCGACAGCAGACCTGGCCGGGTGGAATAATCTTCCTCATCTTCAGGAGCAGGCCCCTCAAGCGCTTCCATGTCCTCGTAGGGAGGCAATGCCAACTGAGGATCGACAAATTCGCCCTCGTCACCACCCTCCGACTGGCTTCCGGAAAGCAGTCTGATCACTGGCGGTTTTCGTTTCGATTTCGGCGGTTCGTCTGGATTCTGCCAGCCAATCCCCGAGATCTCACGATCTGTAAAGAGCGTTGATTTGGCTTCTGGCTTCTTGCTTTTTGATTTCTTCGCGGATGATCGTGGCAATTCCGTGTGGTCGTCCGCGTCGTCAGCTTCTGCCTCCGCAGAATCCTCTTCGGACGTTGAATTCTTCACGGCCGAGGCCCTGACGATCGGCGCGGGTCTGCGAATTCCGGAAACAGCTAGATCTTCACGTCCCAGATTTCCGGCTCGATCGCGCAGCTCTACTCGAATTCGGGACACACCATCCCGCAGTGGACAATGAATGCGACAGATCCAGTGGCGACCCTCGTTTTTGAATGACGTGATTTTCGCTGCAAGCTGTTGAGGCGACTTTCCTGGCGCAGACGGCACCGAGAAAACTCGAAGGCTGGCAGGGTCCGGATAACGTTCCGCAATAACGCACTCGATCTGAGGTTCATTCCATCCGGTCTGGACCAGCGTCAGAACCAGCGTGGGAGCACGCGAATCCACAACAACCACCAGCTCCGGATCACTCGGAATATCAATTCGCTCAATGGCTCCTGGATCGTCGTCGTAGAAAGAACGAACCGCCAGACGGTATTCCCCGTCCTTCACTCCGGTCAAAGAAAACATCTTTTTGGAAGCGGCCTCTTTCTTCCAGATGTTCCATCCGCCAGTCTCTCGATCCTGCAATAAAAGAACAGCTTTCAGGCGTGGCTCATTAGCCGGGGCAATTTCAAACGGAATCGAAAACTGACCATTGGAAACATACTTAACCGACGGCGACGAAGAATCCGCTTGTTGATCCTGCGCCTTTGCCTGGACCGTGGAAACCCACACAACGCTGCCTAGCAGGCAGGTCATGAAGACCATGTTGCAAATGTACGTCAGTTCAGGGAAACCGCGTGTCGTAAAGTCTTTCAGACGCGCAACCCTGGGCTCACAACAGAGAGAGGGAAACTCTTCTGCCGCAGGTCTGAGGAATGGTTGTAACGCTGGCATGATTAAGCTCTTAAGTGTGTGGTCGCTTAAGGAAGTTGAGCATGGGGAGAGGACACTAACTGTCCGGTCAGGCTTTTGTACTTTAATACCAATGAATATTTTTGATTCAATGTGGTGTCGTGGGGGACAAACACATCATAAACGGTTCCGAGAGCTGTCTGACGTTCGTTGCGTTTCCAGACATCCGGCTCACTGACAAACTTCCTGCGAAGCTGCCACTGATCGCCTTGCTGCTCATACACTTGAATTTCGATTTGACCGCTTGCCGAGATGGGTTTGTCGGAACCCGCGGCGAAGAACAGCACTTTGCCAACGAAGCCTGGAGTTTTGGAACCATCCGGCTCCTCCTCTGAAGAGAAGGTCCACATCGTCAAAATTCTTTGCACTGGCGGTGACTTCTCTGACTTCTTCAGCAGTGGCACATTTTCTTTCAGCATGGTGCACCCGCAGAAGATACTTCCGCAGAGCAAGAGCGACAGAACATGTGTCAGGCTCAAGTGAATCGACGCCTTGCGAGCCGGACAAACGAGACTCCGGCAAAGTTCCGGGGTTGTTTCCGGTTCGAGAGCTGACCGTGGCGCAGTGTTGATGAAGATCATCGTGAGAATCCTCCGCGCGGAGAGTTCGTGCTGGATCCTGATGACATTCGCGGAGGGATAAACTCCGGTGAAGACTGGTAATATTCAATTTCGCCTGAGCCCGAGCTGGCCGGTGCATAGGCGTCCTGATTGCCTGAAGTTCCTGTCGGCGGCATATCACCGGTCGACATCCCGCCGGATGAAGAGGGGAAAGAATGTCCGGTGGTGACTCGTGGTGCTGGTGTCAGGAACTGATCAATAGCGGCCGAGCGATCAATGACCGGGGCATTCTCTTCTTCTGATTGTCCCCATTTTCGGAACGTCGGGAAGTACCAGTCATTCATCGGTTTGAAACCGGGCGCAGGAGCCTGAGCGTCGTTAAAGAGAATCTCCGGATCGGACAGCATTTCAGGAGGACATGTCATCACGTTCGGAAGTGACATCACGTCGATTTTTGATTGTTCAATTTCTCTCTGAGAAATGCGACGCGCATCGTCGTCGTTATAGATGATCTCGGGAGTCAAAAAGATCAGCAGCTCTTTGCGGCGATGGGTGTAGTATTCGTAACGAAACAACGGGCCGACGATCGGCCAGTCTCCGATGATCGGAATCTTCCGCACGGACTCAACTTCGCCCGATGTGATCATGCCGGCAAGAACCACTGTCTGACCACTGGTGATATTGACGGTGGCAATAGCTTCGGTAATGTCCTTGATTGGCGCTTCAATCACGTTGCCGTTGGTCGCGTCCGTGAAGATCGGAGTCCCGGAACCCGGGCCGGAACGGAATTCACTCTTCTCTGCCTTCACATCCAGAAAAATGACGCCGGTATCTGAAATCTTTGGAGTTACCTCCAGAATGATTCCCGACTTGTCCTGACGGACAACCGGGTTGGCTGTTCCGGTAGGGCCCAAGGACACGCCGTCCACAACAGGCACCTGGGCACCCATCTGGATCGAAGCTTTGCGATTGTGAACCGTGCGAATTGTTGGTCGGCTGAGAATATTGACTTCGCGATTCGCCTTGAGTGCTCTCAGGAGTACGCTGAGCGATTCGCTGCCAGCGGCCAGCACCAGACCACCATAACCTTCGTCCGGGTTCATACGGCCAACACTGAGATTGGACAGCGCCTGTCCCGCGAATCGGTTGGGGCTGGCGGCCGTATTGTTTCCCATCGGGGCATTATTGAAATTGAATCCCGGATTGGTCGTTTGATTTATGATTCGCTGTGTCGTGGTCACGATTCCGGTGGCCGGATCAGCGACGGAGTCCGTTACTGTCAGAACATCGTCCACAACACTTCGTCGGAACAACAAACTGTCCTGCACACCCAGCTCAACACCGAACTCGTCGGTATCAGACAGTTCAACTTCGACCAGCATGGCCTGAATATGGACCTGAGCCGGAAGGCGATCGAGATCACAGACAAGATCGCGAATCTTTTGCAACGCGGGTTCTCGTCCGCGAATGATGATGCAGTTGGTTTCCACAACGGAAACGACAGGAGCCCCGTTGCCGCCCACACCGCCACCACCACCACTGGTGCCATTGGCGGCCACAGCGACGGCATTGCCCATCATCTGCTGAAGTGATTTGACGACATCTTCAGCCTTCGTGTTCTTCAGCGTAATGACTTCGCTGCGAATGCTGGCGGTTTCAATATCTCCGGTTTTGATCAGCCCGAGAACCTCCTGCAGCCGCTCTCGCAAATCAGTCACCACCATACGATTTGCGGAAGCCACAGGAATGATCTTTCCCAGTTTCGTCATCAGCGGCTGAAGCTCGGTCGCCAGATCTCCGGCTGACGCTTCATTGATCGCGACCTCGATCGATACCAGTTCGAATCGTCCTCGGTTTTCCAGCTCTTCTTCAGTCAGTCGTTCGACCAGGTGCGTGGGCACATCATCGACGGAAACCAAAAGCATCAGCTGACCATGACGCAGCAGAATAAACCCTTCACGGATCAGGAATCCGTTGACGATGTCAATCGCTTCCGCCACGCTGTGGCCGGCAGGATCTGTGTACGTGAAAACACCAGCGGGATTGGCCTTCATTTCCAGAGCATAGCCAGCCTCTTCGGCCAGTTTCTGCAGGACCACAGACCACGGAGCACCAGCAAAATTGAAGACGATGCGAGCCGAGTCTTCTGCCGCGCCTGCCCCCGAAGAATTCTGGACCAGCGATCCATTCGACTGAAGAATCGACGATGCTCCCGGAGCGGGAAAAGCCGGTTGGGAAATGACCGAACCGGAGAAAACGGCGGGCGGCGGCTCAGGAACGTCCGACGGCGACTGAGTCTGCCATGAGGCCGGATTCACGGTACGCTTTCGTGAACGACCGCCTGGTTCTCGTGGAGTTAATCGACGATCACCAAACAGCGGCACTGCCTGTTCATCCGGATCGTCGGCATCGTCTTCCAGGCTCATCGCTGCGAGATCTTCGGCGGTGCTGTCGGCAAATTCAGGACTGAAGTCTGATTCAAACTCGTCTTGAATTCGATCTCGATGAGCTCTGTTCATGCCTCCGACATGCCCTCGCGAAGGACGAGAATTCTCCCAGAGCAAATCGGTGTAATCGTCTGGGTCTGCGGGGGCAGACTGCCCTGCCATATCAGCCATCCGGGCACCGCCAAAACGCACCTTATCAAGTGGCAGAATCAGGACCGCAACAACACCTGACAGAAAGCACGTCGCGATCAGATAATGCTGAGAAGAGTTGCCCCTTTCAGTATCTCTTTTCTTTCGTCGCTTTACTGGTGAGTCAGATGACATGTCTTGGCCGTTGATGGTTTTCCTGGTCGCGATGCCGCGAATCCAGAGACAACCTGTTGCAGCAGGAATCCCGGAGCTTGTTCTGTGAATAGCCCTGAGAATCTATGGCAACTTGATTTCACCCAACAACATGGACCGTCACTGAATCTTCTGCATGGTTTAGCTTTCTTTTGTCGGGCTGCTGACATTCGGCATATGTCACCGCTTACAGCATTTGCCATCGATGCATTTGAGTGGAAACCCTCACGGCAGAGTAAAACTTGACGGTAAGAATTACATGCCCGCATGCATCTTTGCGGACACGGAATTTGAGACACGCACATCAGCAGACTGGGATCACCGGCCGCGAAATAGGGAAAGCTGGGCGCCACAGGAATGGATCTGCAAGTCGGGCATGATGATTGAAATCTGCCGCAGAGGCAGCTTGCGAATTTCAGAAAAACGCTGCGGTTAGAGGTTGTCGGCAAACCTAACCTAGAAAGGGCGAGAAAGGGTTGGAAAGGCACATTCTGCATTTGCGCGATGTGCCCTTCCAGTCTGGAAATCCACTCAGTCCTTGGCAACTCTGTCCGGTTCATTCAATCTATTCAGCACAGGAAACTTTGTTATGAGTTTGAGAAAAAGTCGACGGAAGGCATGGTCAGCCCTGCTTCTGTCAGCAACTTTCTCTGCCTCGCTACTGTCTTTTTCAGGCACGAGCGATGGTCAGCAGACCACCAATCCACAGCAGACGCTGGAGACAACTCTGCAGCGACATCAGCAGGAGTTGGAGCAACTTCTGAAGCAGCATGAGGCTCAACGCGAAAGTCTGAACAGGAAGATTCAGTCAAAGGCCGCAACAGCGCCGGTCAATCATCAGGCGATTGAAGACCTTCATCGACAGATGACGGAAATTCATAAGCGTCAGGATAAGGAAAAACAGTCACTGGCGAAGCGGCACTTGCAGGAATCCAACGCACTCCGTTCGGGGATTAATCCGGGCGGACATCCCGCGGAAGCGGAAGAGGAGCTCGATGAGAACGAGAATGGTGAAGTGGAGTTTGAAACTTCAGCCAGCCTGCGACTCATTGATGGTCTGGACATCCGAGACGCGAATGGAGTGATTATTTCAGGAGAGGCAGAGTTAGTCGTAACAGGAGCTTCTTTTGATGTCGAGATCCTGATTGCCGGGCTCCTCGAGGCGAACCAGGTCTCTGCTGTTGAGATCCGCGACACAGTGACAGGTGATGTTTATGCGACACTGAACGGCAATGTTCTGACGGCGATCACAGAAGCGGCGCCATTTGTTGAGCCAGAGGAAAACGAATTGGCAGAGGCTTCGCCTGAATGGGCGGGTGCTCTGACGGGGCAGAATGCAACCGAGAGGTTCCTTGATGCTCTGCGGAAAAACAATCTGGAAGTGATCGTAAAATCTGCGGCTCATCCCGAAGGTTTTATGAAAGGGGCCTTCGGACAGATAGACCTTGATGCACTCAAGGAGTTTGCACTCGATAAGAGTTCGTTGCCTGAACCTGCAGTGCTTGATCGATCCTTCCGAAAACTGGGGAGCTTGAATGATCTCGTGATTCAGGATGAAACAGCGGCCATCCAGTTGGGTAAGGCGTTGTTCTGGGATCTACAGGTTGGTTCAGATAACAAGACCGCCTGTGCAACTTGTCACAATTTTGGTGGCGGGGACTGGCGAACTCGTAATCAGTTGGCCAGCGGCGGCAACCAGGATGTCACTCTGGCGGACTTCATGAAGAACTCAGACGGACGTCTGGAAGACGTGCTGGGTTCTCAGGGTGTTATTCAGCAACGTTATTCCCATGTTAATCCTCAGAGTGCGGATGTCGGCGAAGCACCGACAGCTGAGGAATTGAAAACGAAATTCACAGTGGATGGTTCCGTCGAATCTCGTACTCGACAAGTGACGGGTCGAAACGCACCGTCGGTGATCAATGCGGCGTTTTTCGTCAGGCAGTTCTGGGACGGCCGCGCCAATCGTTTCTTTAATGGCGAGAACATCTTCGGCAGTCAGGATCCGAATGCCGGTGTCTGGGAACATGCCGATGGTGTCGTAACACGGAATACGAACTTTCTGGTCGATTATTCATCGCTGGCCTCACAGGCTGTGGGCCCTCCGGGCAGCAGCGTGGAAATGTCGCATGGCCCTGACGGGGCTCGAAGTTTTCCTGACATCGGAAAGAAACTGCTTGATAGCAGTGTTCGGCCACTGGGACTCCAGACTGTCCACCAGAGTGACAGTGTTCTGGCTGACCTCGTTGCCACCGATGGCAAGGGACTGAGTGTCTCCTATGCGGAACTCATTAGAAAAGCGTTTCAGCCACGATTCTGGAACTACGAAGCAGGCGAGGTTGCCGGCCATACTCAGATGGAAGCAAACTTTGCTTTGTTCTTTGGAATCGCAATCCAGGCGTACGAAAGAACATTGATTTCCGATGAGAGTCGTTTTGACAAGTTTGTTCGAGGTGACGAAACACAACTGACCTTTGATGAGCAGGAGGGTTTCGACCGGTTCATGAGTGGTGGCCTTAGCTGCAAAACATGTCACGGCGGACCAATGTTTGCGTCCGGCACATGGAGCAGCATCGGTGACCCCGTTGAAGCGATGAGTCTCCCGAACGCCTCTGAAGGGCTGTACGACGACGGCTTCTACAACATCGGCGTTCAGGATCAGAGTCTGGATGCTGGTATTGGCCGTATGGACCTTCCGTTCGGTCCAATTTCCCTTTCAAAACTTGCAGCAGGTGTGACCACTGAGAATCAGCTGGTTGCTGCAGGCCAGCAGTGGCCATCACTGCGAACAGACTTCAATCTGCCTCCCCAGGTGGAAGGCCACTTTAAGTCATCCACCCTGCGAAACGTGGAGCTGACAGCTCCGTATTTCCACACCGGCAACTATGCCACTCTGGAGGATGTCGTAAACTTCTACGTACGTGGCGGCGACTTCCCGAATAATGAGCATCTTGATGAAGACATTCATCCGATTGGTCAACTGGAAGGGAAGCCAGAGCGAATCGCTCAGGTTGCCGCGTTTATGCGGACCCTGACAGACGAACGCGTGCGACTGCGATCGGCTCCGTTCGATCATCCTGAACTTCCGGTGCCGAATGGACACAATTCCGGCCCGAACGGCGTGGCTTTGGACAACATGGTTGTGCTGGAAGCCACCGGTGCTCAAGGGACCAATGTCGCATTCCCAATGTTCACTGACCGTATTGGTGTGACCACCCCGAAATCGGGATCGTCGAATAGCAATGCCGGATCTGTTGCTCAGGGAACTGCCGGCATGACTGCCGATCAGATTGCTCGAGCCAAAGATGCCCAGATGAATCAGCTGAATCAGCAGGTGAATCAGGCTCAGGCTCAGTTCAATGCGGAAACTCAGGCCGTGAATGCTCAGCTGAACAGCGGAGCCATTACACCTGAGCAGCAGAATACTCAGCTGGCCGACATTGATGCTCGCCGAAACGCAAGAATGAGGCAGCTCAATGATCTGATGGCAGCTTTGAATTCTGGTACGAACGGTCCAGCGTCAACTGGTGGTGGTGCAACTGGTGGTGGTGCAACTGGTGGTGGTGCAACTGGTGGTGGTGCAACTGGTGGTGGTGCAACTGGCGGTGGTGCAACTGGCGGTGGTGCAACTGGCGGTGGTGCAACTGGCGGTGGTGCAACTGGCGGTGGTGCAACTGGCGGTGGTGCAGCCCCTGAAGTTGATGGAGGAATTGAAACCGTCACTGTTGTGGGCGATGTTAATGTTCAGTACGGCTTCGAAGGACCAATTACGGCTGCTGACAGCAGTGGCTTTATCGTCATGAATCGCGTAAAGGTGAACATGGCGAGCGAGACTCGTCCGGTTCCCGGCACGATGGGCGACCATGACGGAAATCCCTCAACCCCAGACCAGGAGTTGACCTATGCCGAGTTGGGAGCTGTTCTCCAGTCGGCCGGTCTGACCTATGACGAACTTGTGAATCATCCAGGCCTGAAAGGCTACATCGCCAAGGGCATTGGAGCAGTCCCACCGGCAGCCGCTGGAACCAATGCAGCGATTGTTCCTGCGATTGACCCTGCCACGAACGAGTTTGTGGAATTCGTGTTTGAACCACGGGAAAACGTTCTGGCTGGCAAGCTGACCCAAACGGCTGGAGCAGAAACACAGGATCCAGCGGACGACCGGTTCCAACTGGGTGGCGTTGCGGTGACATCCAGCGATCTTGTTGGTTTCCCGAAGGTCACGCACGACGAACTGTTATCAGCGGTCGATTCGGAAATCACGCTGATCGGTCACTACATGTTTGATCAGAATGCATTCTGTGCACGTGAAGCCGAACTTCCGCCAGAAGGTGAGGCTCCTGAAGTCGCTCTGACGAATGGCTACGAAGGTCCGATCACAGCGATCGGTGCCGGATTCGTTGAAGTCATGGGCAGTCGACTGAACGTCGCGGCTGATGTGGAAATTCCAGCAGTGACACCATTGGACGGTCAGCAGGTCTTCCGAGGACAGGATCTTCCTTACCTGGCTGACAATCAGCGTGGACCATATCGGTTCATGCCAATCATTGGCGCTACGTTTGCCGGTGAGACTCTGGCCGACGGCAACAACAATGTTTCCAGTGTGGGCTTCATCGAACTGGCAGAGAACGTAATTGTGGCTCCGGTTTCCGTGCAGTTCGACACCGTGTTTCCACAGGTTCCGGGTATGGCCGCTCGATCAGTTCTGTTGAGCGGGGATACTCGATTCCGAGGAGACTGGATGGATGTTGGGGCAGTGCCAATTTCAATTGGGGGCACGACCGACACAATTGACCAGGTTTCAAACGCGACTGCGACCGGCATGCTGTTTGGCATGGTTGGCTACTACGACGCTGCTAATGATGCGTTCTGGGTTGTCGAAGGTGAAACCGAATACCACCCAGAAGGAACGGTCCGAATTACTCGGGCTCTGGGACGTCAGGGAGACGGCGAAGGGCGTATGGAAATTCGCGGTCAGGTGAAACCGGCACCAGATTCCGATGGGACCATTCGGATTCCGGACACGGTGGTTATTAATGCTGGCGCGATGGGAACCTACACACTTGCCACGACACCGGCAGTGGATCGCATTCCAGTCGGCGTTGATCCATTGAACATTCCAGCAGGATTCGCCAACGTTGGAACGTTTCGAATCTCGCTGCGAACGGGCAATCAAACGACTGGCACAATTGTTCCAGCGGAAGTTGTCGGTGAGGTCCCTGGTCGTCCGGAAATTGGCGGCCAAACTCGCGCAGTTGACATCCGCGACGTCCGGGCTCCAGCTGGCTTCCCGGTTCCCCTGGAACCTGGCGTAGTACCGGCGACGCCTAATCTTCTGGATGCTTTGGTGACTGCAGACGGTCAAGTGGCTGCGGGTGTTGATGCGGTCATTGAAAGCCGACCAGGAAGGCAGCGTGTCGATATCGCGATTTCAGCTCCACAGTCGCTCTTCGGAGCTGACTTGTTTGCTGGACTTGATCTCACGGATCCTGAAGCTGCTCTTGCCATTGATCCAGCCGTACTGACTCTGACGGCGACCGACGCTCAGGGAAATGTCTCAGAAGTTCCTGTGACATTCCTGGCGATTCCGGATCCGGATAACGCGGGTGGTGTCCTGATTGAGACTTCTCTCCGTGGTCAGTCCGCGGTTGATCTCGCGGGACGAACGCTGAATGTTCAGCTCCAGTCCGGAGCGAATCGTATCACTCTGACTTCAGGAAGTCTGAATGCTGGTCTTGTCTTCACACCGGGTGCTGTTGTGCCTGGCGTGGTTACGACTCCCGAAGGCCCTGTGACACCTGAGCCAGCACCTTTGGCTGTGATTGGAACTCCTGCGGATGCGGGAACTCCTGTTGAATCGCTGGGGGTTGCTCTGACGGGAAGCGTTACTGTTGATAATCGAATCGCTGATCAACAGAGATTCAATGTCGACATTACGGGCGTTCCTGTCGCCGCACTTTCAAATGTCGCTGGCCTGACCGTGAATGGTCAGATTCCACAGACATTCGATGTCGCAGTGACTGGTCTCACCGCGGAATTCCTGAATGCGAATGGCGATGTCGTTGCCCTGTCACCCAATTTTACGGCCGTCTTCGAAACTGCCACGACAGTGACATTGTCACTTTCGGTGCGGGACGCTGCTGAGCTAACGGCACTCGCTTCAGTGACAGAAGTTCGCCTCGTGCAGAGTGTGAGTGGAGTTCTGGGCGTCTCT
>JBILXT010000346.1:0-7723 GCA_044378235.1 Planctomycetaceae bacterium | reverse complement strand
GGACGTTCGGTGAGTCGTTCGGTGGTCGCTTCAACTTTGCTCCAGTGCATCCGGGGCGGTATCAAATTGGCGTTTCCGCGTGGTCTTATTGGTGGGACAAAGGCGAAGTCAAGCCGTCGCCGCGGTCAGGTTCAGTCGGTGTCTACTGCGGCAGCCGTCTGCTCGGTTTTGTCGATGCTCCCAGCATGAAGCCAACCTACACGGAACTGAACGTCGACATCTCGCCGACCGAAGAGAACCACCTGCGAGCTGCCGGCACATCGTTTCTCGATGCTCACGTTTACTTCTCACAAGGACAGATCAAAGCCTACACCGGCGCGGGAGTGGCCATCGACAAATTGACCGTCACCGGGCCGCTCTATGACGAATGGCCACCGACTAGTCATCGTCGCTTATTTGGCACGTTGCCAGTCGTTCCATTTGCGAAGCTTTCTCCTGATGTTCCAAAACCCGCTCGCCCCACAACGTTTCGACAAGCACGAGGAGCAAACAATGGACCGGGGCGATTGGTTCCCGGAGCCACCATGTCCGATGATCCGGCGGCAGATGCTCGAAGACTGCTCGCGACGTTCTTACCTCGAGCCTTTCGTCGTCCGGTCTCAGATGCAGAGATCCAGCGTTACGCTGCAATTGTCGATGCACGCATCCGGGAAGGAGCCTCCTTTGAAGACTCAATGCTCGAATCTTATCGCACCGCGTTGCTAAGCCCCGACTTCCTGTTCCTCAATGAGCCTACCGGGCCGCTTGATGGTTACGCCATCGCAACTCGGCTGTCGTACTTCTTGTGGAATTCGTGTCCGGACGACGCTCTGCTCGCGGCGGCAAAGGCAGGCACACTGATTGATCCGCAAAGCCTGAGATCTGAAGCCGATCGGATGCTGGGAGATCCGAAGGCCGAACGATTCTACCAGGACTTCCCCGAACAATGGCTCGATCTGCGCGACTTCGATCTGACCAGCCCCGATAAACAGCTTTACCCCGAATTCCAGCCGTACCTCGAAGATGCGATGCGTCGGGAGCCCCGCGAGTTCTTCAAGTTCGCGATCCATAACGGACTGCCTGTTTCTCACCTGATGTCGACACCCATTAACATCGTGAGCCAGCGACTGGCCGAACATTACGGTATCCCCGGCGTCGACGGGACTCGCTTCCGTCGCGTAGATGTCGACCAGGCCAGCAACACACGCGGTGGATTCCTGACAATGGCCGCGGTCTGCAAAGTCACCGCCAACGGCTCAACCACAAGTCCCGTAAAACGCGGTGCATGGGTGATGAAGAAGATCCTCGGCCTGCCGCCACAGCCCCCGCCGCCCGACATTCCCGCGATTGAACCGGATGTCAAAGGAGCAACGACAATCCGCGAACAGCTGGCAAAGCACAGCGAAGACACAGCCTGCGCAGGTTGTCATGCGCGCTTCGACCCACCGGGTTTCGCCCTGGAGAGCTACGATGTGATCGGCGGCTGGCGCGACTTTTATCGAGCGACCGAGGGCAAGAACGCACCAGACTTCAAACGGATCTTCCGCTCGTACCTGACTCCCGAAGAGGAGTTCCGGAATCACGTCACCTTCCGCGACGGCCAACCCGTGGATGCGAGTGGAGAACTTATTGACGGTCGCAGGTTCACAGCTTTGCGCGAGTACCAGACGTTGCTCAACAGCGAGTTGCCAGTCGTCTCGCGCAATCTCGCGAATCAACTCGTTGTGTACGCAACCGGTGCTCCTGTGAGTTTCACCGACCGTCCGGCGGTCGAAGAAATTCTTCATCGAGCCGGCGGCACGAACCCTAATCTCAAAGAGCTGTTGCATCAGGTGATTCAGAGTCCATTGTTCCTGAATAAGTGATCGCTGATGATGGGAGCGATGAGATGTATGTGAATGATAAAAGGCATTGAAGTGGCGTCCGAAACAACATCACTCCTATGAATCCCATCATTCCCATAACTCCCATGCCTTTCCGCCACATCCCCACTTAAACCAAATCTCCCAACAAGGCCCCGCCCATGTCGCTCTCCCGCCGAACATTGCTCCGAGGTGCTGGCGTCGCATTGTCTCTGCCGATGCTTGACGCCATGGTGCCGGCATTTCGACGCAGTGCCACTGCTGCTGAAGTCTCATTGAATCCGCCTCGTCGGATGATTGCCATCCAGACCAACATGGGCATCCTGTCGCAGCACTTCTTTCCGACGGCCGCGGGTTCCGACTTTGAACTCACCGCGTACCTCGACCACCTGAAGGACTTCAAGTCGAAGATGACGGTGCTCAGCGGCGTTTCACATCCGGATGTCGACGGCGCGCATGAAGCTGAGCGATCATTCCTTTCGGCGGCTCCTCATCCGGGAGGTGCGGGTTTTAAGAACTCAATCTCGCTTGATCAGTATGCTGCCGAACAACTTGGGCCAATCACTCGTTTTTCTTCGTTTGTGCTGGACGTGAATGCCGAGAGCACTCAGGGCATGGCGTTCTCTCGCAGCGGCGTAAAAGTCCCGGCCGAAAAGAGTCCCGCGGCGCTTTATGCGAAAATGTTCCTGCAGGGAAAACCGTCTGAAGTCGAGGCCCGAGTTGCCGACCTGGGACGTGGTCGCAGTTCACTCGACTTCGTGTCAGACGATGCCAGAAGACTGGCCAAAACCGTCGGAGCCGCCGATCAGGCGCGGCTTGATCAATACTATTCAGCCGTCCGCGACCTTGAACGACAACTGGAACTTGGCCAGGAATGGGAGCGTAAGCCGAAACCGATTCCCTCAGAGCCAGCACCAACCGACATCACCGAGAATAAAAAACTGATCGACAAGATTCGGCTGATGCTGGACGTCGCGCGGCTGGGTTTTGAATCCGACAGCACACGCGTAGTAAGCTTGTTCGTCAACACGTTCAGCGTCGTCGCGGACTTGCCGGGAGTGAAGGATGAAACACACAGTATCACACACCACGGCGGTCGCAAAGAGGCACTCGATCAACTCTTCATCATCGAGAGTGCTCAGTTCAAAGTCCTGTCCGAATTCCTGACCGGCCTCAACGCAATCCAGGAAGGCGGCGAGCCACTGCTCGATCGGACGATGGTTCTTTACGGAGCCCCGATGGGCAACGCCGCGAGCCATGACAACAAGAATCTCCCGATGCTTCTCCTGGGCGGCGGCTTCAAACACGCGGGCCACCTGGCGTTCGACAACAAGAAGAACTATCCGCTGCCCAATCTCTATCTAAGCATGCTGCAGCGCATGGGACTCCCCATCGACAAGTTCGCCTCCAGCACCGGCACCATGCGCGGGCTCGACTTTGCGTGAGCCTGAACACGAATACAAGCACGAAGCGCAAGCGAGTGAGTTACCGTGGGCATCACACCTAAACGAACGTCTTCACGAAGAAACTCGCTCGCTCGCGCTTCGTGCTTGTATGGCTTTGGGAAAATGGCAACGGCGAATGAGATTGCTGCTGAGTGGCAAGTCCACCGAGTGGGAGTGTGCCGCTGACACAAGAACCAACTCTGAGCCTGAGGCGCTAGCCGATTGTTTGCTCTCGAATCGGCCAGCGTCTCAGGCTCAACGGGTACGTTGCTTTCTGCCACCAGCCTGCGGGGCTGACTCAGTCACTCCGCCCGCATCCACCGCGTTGCCAATCACTTGCCCTACGGCGGCATTGATATCTCGAATTCCACCCCGCCCTGGTGTCGGCCCGTTGTTGGTGGTCGGCAAACGTCATGTTAAGTGGCCGCAGCCGTCGATCCTGGGATTTGCTTTGTCGAAGCCGAATCACCGATCGACCTCTGTCAGTTCTTCTCCACTGCCAATATTGCCGACTCTTTCCACCTGGTCGATCAAGTTCAAACGACGTGTTTTAACTGCGTCGTCCGTTTCGCCGGTAAAGAGTTCTTCCCGTCGCTCAGCACATTTATCTCCGACAATGTCCTGCGAGAGATCAACATCGTGACCGTTAATGATCTGTTTTCACGCTGCATTCAGGGATACTCGGCGGCACAAAAAAACACCTGTCCTGCGGTTTAATGATGAGGTGTGTTGCAGTGACTATTCCTGATTTGATGCGATCACTGCGATTCTCTTCCCAATGAAACGAGTATCACCTAACTTTTCCCCTGGGGAGCAACTAGCGAGAGGTTGTGCGCTGAGTAATGGCGACGGCATACGCATTTTCATTTTGGAGTAACAATGGCCAGCGGCTTTTTGATGTTATTGGACGATATCGCCACAATCCTGGACGACGTGTCGGTCATGACAAAGGTGGCGGCAAAGAAGACCGCGGGAATTCTTGGCGACGACCTGGCACTCAATGCCGAACAGGTCACCGGAGTTCAGGCGAATCGAGAACTCCCCGTTGTCTGGGCAGTGGCCAAAGGATCGCTTGTGAACAAAGTGATTCTGGTTCCATCCGCACTGTTGCTCAGTTCAATCGTGCCCTGGCTGATCGAACCGCTGATGATCGTGGGAGGCGCGTTTCTGTGTTTCGAAGGCTGCGAAAAACTGGCTCATAAGTTTCTGCATCCTAAAGCCACACAGGAGCACTCCGAGCGGCATAGGGCAAACGTCGCCGACACGCAGATTGATCTTGTGGCGGCCGAGAAATCGAAGGTCAAAGGAGCGGTTCGGACGGACTTTATTCTGTCGGCCGAAATCATCGTGATTACTCTTGGCACTGTCGCAACGGCCAGCTTTATCACTCAGGTCGGCGTGCTGGTTGCCATCAGTATGCTGATGACGGTTGGTGTTTACGGGCTGGTTGCGGGCATCGTAAAGCTCGACGACATTGGCATGCACATGATGAAGGCACCAGCCGGTGTGGCCGCCGCAGAGCCGTCAGCAGCGCGATTCCGGATGGGACGGATGATCGTTGCAGGGACTCCATATCTGATGAAATTTTTATCGATCGCCGGAACCGCCGCCATGTTTCTGGTCGGCGGTGGAATTCTGGCTCACAGCTTATCGCCCGTGCATCATCTGATCGAAGGCATTCAGCAGGAGCTCCTGCAGGTCAAGGGCATTGGCGGTGTTTTGTCCGTGATTGCCGGAATGGCAGGCCATGCAGTGCTGGGGATCACGATCGGTGTCGTCGTGCTTGCCGTTGTTGAGCTTGTGAAGCGATTCCGAAGAACCACTCCGCAGGCACATTGACGTCTCAGTCCGACGTCAATTTACAAATTGGATCGCCTCTTTTGACCAGTTGTTCAGGCCCCGTGAGCTGAGTCACAACACCGTCGAATGGTGCAAGGATCTGCTGGCTGTGTTGTGTCGCGAGCCTGGTTTCGAGATCCCTCATTTCCTTCTCAGCTTTTGCCAGATCGGCTTGTGCTTTGGCCATTTCGCCGTTGGCCCTTGTGGTCTCGACCTCAGATTTTGCTATCAAACCCTTGTAATACTCGACATCCGCCTGAGCCTTCAGCCGGTACGCGTCACCCTCGTTTTGCTTTTCGGCAAAATCATTCTCAGCGGATTCAATTGCTGCTTTCGCCTCTGACAACTTCTCTTCTGCTTCGACGACCTTTCGTTGGGCCTCTGTGAGCTTTTCGACTGAATTGTCCTGACCTGCTTCGACACTTGCTTTGGTTCTTGCTAAGGCTTCTGTCTCCAGATTATATAACGCCTCGAGGGATTTCAGTCGCTGCAAATCAGCCTCCCGCTTTCTTTTGGCAGAAGCCACACGTTTATCGTTGGATAATGTGAGATTATCGTACACTTGCTCGTATGCCTGCGCCTGAGCCTGAGAGGCCGCCACCTGCTTTCTTGTCGCCTCAAGAGTTTGCTGCATCACGTCGATCTGACTCTCTGCAGCGTCCATCTGCAACCTTGCTTGAGCCATCTGGGCCTCCAGACGGTCTCTGAACTCCTCATCAAGTTTCATGATTTCAGCAATGAATTGACCTTTGCTGACGCGCGCATTTTCGACAATGCCCCACCGAACGATTCGCCCTTCACTCGGTGCCCGTAAACCCAGCGGCGGACGGAAACATCGCATGATTGAGGACTAGAGAAAGATGAGGCGGACTATGGTTTTATCGATATCACCCCACCAAAAAAACGAAGCGTCGACAGGGAAACACGGTGGGTAGGAAACACCGAACAAGAATTTCGAGCATTTTCAAATCCCACCCCGACCAATCCATTGATACTGAGTCTCAATATCGTAGATTTTAGTCAGCCAGCCATTCCGACAACTCTGGGACCAGCCAGCCACTGACGCTTCTGTCTCCTTCAATCTTTTGACCGAGGTGCTTCCATGCTGGTTTCTCGCACTCCTCTCCGTGCTGCTCGCGGATTCACACTGATTGAGCTGCTTGTTGTCATCGCCATCATTGCCATCCTGGTCGCCCTTCTGCTGCCTGCAGTTCAGTCAGCTCGGGAGGCAGCCAGAAGGACTCAGTGCAGGAACAATCTGAAGCAGATCGGACTGGCACTGCACAACTACGAGTCGACGTTCGGCACTTTTCCGCCTGGCTTTATCTCGCGAGTTACCGGACCCTGGCCCGGCGGCGCGAATGATCCTGTTCCAGAGATTGGTCCGGGCTGGAGCGTGTTCGCCATGATCCTGTCGCAACTGGAGCAGCCTGCGCTGCATCAGCGGATTGACTTTAACCGCCCGATCGCCGATCCCGTGAATCAGTTTGCTCGTTCCACGAATGTGCCCGCTTACCGTTGCCCGAGTGACACGTGGGCGACTCCGGTGACTGTTTGGCCTGCGTCGATTGGTGTCAATGATTTGGCAGCGAACAGCTATGTGGGTGTGCTCGGCGGCGCGGATCCATCCGGCACTGGGCCGACGGGCAGTTACACTGCTCGATACGAGGAACCCAATTTCAACGGCATGTTCCATCGCAATCATCCCATCCGAGTTCGAGACATCACGGACGGAACCTCCAACACGATCGGGATGGGTGAGCGGTCCAGCATGTTTGCACCGAACGGCTGGGCAGGCGTGATCCCGGGTGGCCAGACGGTCTTTTCTCCCATGATTGCCGGCCAGCGTGGCCAGGTCGTTGGCGCGACTGTCCGGCCTGCCATCACGATAACAACTGTCCATATACGAACCGGCGGCCCGAACGCGCCAACCGGCAGCCCGGGCGGCTTCTGGGCACCTCATCCTGGAGGCGCTCATTTCCTGCTGATGGATGGCTCCACTCGCACCATCAGCACAGAAATCGACATGCGCATCTTCCGCGGACTCGCCGGCCGCAACGACGGTGTGGTGCTGAGCGAGTTTTAAAGTCGGCTTGATTCCGAGTCATTGATGACGACTCGCTTGCGTCCTGTCTGAACCCGCTTTCCCGTTCAAAATTGTGTCGATCAACGACGATACAGTTTGAACGGCATTGCGTTTAACGCCAGTACAGCTTGAAAAGGAACCTGCGTTGCGGAGTGGCAGAAACCGGACGCCTGCGGGCTGTTGATTTCATCAGCTGGAACGCGCTGGCATCCGGTTTTCACTGGAGAAACGCAGCAAATTCAACCGGGATCTAGTGCTCTGCGTAGGAAGGATCCGCCATCTGCCTGGCGAGATCTCTGCACCCTTGTTCGAGAATGCGTTTGGACTTCGAACAATCGTAGGGAGCCGTGGCGCTATAAGTTCCGAGCACCGGAAGCTTCACCACGACCTCCTTCGAGTTGCCCGCGCGCGACAGTGTCAGGCTAAGATTGCCTTTGCCCGCTTCCGATTCGGCAAGAGTCAGGGCCTTGCCCATTTCGGTGCGAGGGTCGCAGGAAAATGGCTTGCCTCCG
>JBILXT010000345.1:0-7741 GCA_044378235.1 Planctomycetaceae bacterium | reverse complement strand
GCGTGCTTGACCATTCTCCGCGGAGGACCGTTTCTGATTGGCCACGCGCTGGACAATTTCGTAGTCGCGAGATCCCCCGTGACGGCTCGGTTGGGAAGTCGCAGTTTTTGCCGATGTGAGTGGCGGGCGGTGGCAACATTCGTTCATAGACTTGTCGTCTCGGCGAGATCTTGAGTTTCCGGGCTCGATTCCAGATTGAGCGTTCCTGCTGTTCCGCCTTAGACTCAGGTGGTTCCCCACGGACGACTCATCAGGATCTCACCATGCGTTATGTCTCTTCCATCTGTGCAATCGTTGTTCTGATCACGACTGGCTGTACAGCGACTTCAACTTCGAACACAGCCCGTACCGCCAAGGAGCAAATGCTTCTGTCGAACTCGGTCGATCAATCTCTGGATAAAGTCGACTTCACACCATTGTACGGCCAGAATGTTTTTATCGAGGATAAATACCTGGAGTGCGTGGACAAGCCCTATATTATCGGCTCAATTCGCCATCGAGTGATGAAGTCGGGGGGAAATATCGCAGCTGCCGCCGATGGCGCGGATGTGGTGATGGAAGTTCGCAGCGGTGGTGTTGGCACCGACACCAGTGACTCCTACATCGGGATTCCGGAGATTACTTTGCCAGGAATGCTGACTCTTCCTGAGGTCAGGCTGACTCAACGCAAGTCACAATTTGGCTACGCGAAGCTGGGCATGGTGCTGTATGACGCGAAGACCAAAGAAGTTCTCGGCGACGGTGGTCTGTCGATGGCCAAGGCCGATGATAATAATTGGTACGCATTTGGCGTGAATGTCTATCAGAGCGGATCATTGCAGAAGGATGTGGATACGGCTTCAAGAATTCCGCATGGGATGAGAACCAATCGCCTTCCGACAACCGTCGCATTTGATGCACCGGCTCCGAAAGAACCAGGGGCTATTCGTTATGCCAGCGAGGCAGAAGAGCAGAAAGCCGAACAATAACGCCCCAGACGCGATTTCCGCTTTTTCGCGGGACTTATCGGTTGAGTCGACCTCCTGCAGTCTCGTTTGCAACTGTTCCGGATCTTTCCGATTCCCCTTAAAAATAACAGTTGTGCTCAGAACGCAGCGACTTTTGAATTTGCCTTGTGGTTCCGTTACAGTTCCGCTTCGCATTTGCGGCAACTGAGATTTTGCAATCACTCCCTATCCGGAGCGTTCTGGTTCAATGGCTGATCAACACGCACAATTGGTCGTACTTGGTGGTGGTCCGGGCGGTTATCCGGCGGCATTTGCGGCGGCTGATCACGGCATGAAGGTCGTTTTGATCGACGAAGGCGTGAAGCCCGGCGGTGTCTGCCTGAACCGGGGATGTATCCCCTCCAAAGCGCTGCTGCACGTTGCCAAACTGATCAACGAAGCGGCTGAATCCGAAGATTGCGGCGTCACGTTCTCTGCGCCCGTGATTAATCTCGACAAGTTGCGATCGTTCAAGAATACCGTGGTGAATAATCTCTCGGGCGGTATCGAAAGCCTCTGCAAAGTTCGCGGTGTGGAGCTGATTAAGGCTCGCGGGACATTTGTCAGCAGCGATGCTCTGGAAGTCAAAACTCCGGACGGGACAACTCGTACCATCAGTTTTGATCATTGCATCGTGGCCACAGGTTCACAGCCAGCCATGCCGCCAATGTTTGCGCTCGGTGATGACCGGATCATGGATTCGACCGGCGCACTGGAATTGAAGGACATCCCTAAGCGTCTGCTGGTGATCGGTGGTGGCTATATCGGTCTCGAAATGGGCTCGGTGTATGCAGCTCTGGGTTCAGCCGTGACTGTTGTAGAAATGACAGCTGGCCTGTTGCCTGGAGCTGATCGCGATCTCGTTGTGCCGTTGCAGAAGCGGCTTGCTCATCAATTCTCCGCGATTCATCTCAGCACCAAAGTGGCGAAGCTGGAGCCAACGGCGGAAGGTATCGTCGCCAGCCTTGAAGGCGAAGGCGTTGAGCCGCGTCAGGTGTTTGATCGAGTTCTGGTGTCGGTCGGTCGACGTCCGAATGGTCGCGGGCTTGGGCTGGAACACACGAAAGCGGTCGTCGACGAAAAGGGCTTTATCAAGATCGACAAGAACCAGCGAACCGCTGATCCGAAGTTGATGGCCATCGGAGACGTCGCTGGCGAACCGATGCTGGCTCACAAGGCGACTCGCGAAGCCAAGATTGCTGTTGAAACATTGCTCGGCGAACCAGTCGAATTCGACAACATCGCCATTCCGGCCGTTGTGTTCACCGATCCGGAACTGGCGTGGGCAGGAATCACAGAAGCCGAAGCGAATGCTCAGGGACGCGAAGTTTCCGTGCATCGTTTTCCATGGGCGGCGTCCGGGCGAGCACAATCCATCGCTCGTACAGAAGGTTTGACAAAGATCATCGTCGAACCCGTCAAGCAGCGAGTACTCGGAGTCGGTATCGTCGGTCCCGGTGCCGGTGAAATGATTGCAGAAGCGGTAATCGCCATTGAAATGGGCGCGACAGCTCGCGACCTTGCGGATTCTATTCACGCTCACCCAACATTGTCAGAAACTCTGATGGAAGCTGCCGAAGCCGTCTTCGGGCAGCCGACGCACGTTTATCGTCCACCGAAGAAGAAGTAACGTTTCGTTTCTTTATTGTCATACGCCTGTCGGACCCCGCAGAACTGAGCCTGAGGCGCTAGCCGATTTCTCCTGATCAATCGGCTAGCGCCTCAGGCTCAGTAAGCCCAGAAAAACTCGACTTAATGACCGTTAGAAAAACCGCGCTGAGAGCTGATCAGCACTTTTCCAAACTGCATCGCTGGCTCGAAATGGAGGGCGAGGCGGAACGGCAGAGGCTGGCTCAACGCCGAAAGATTCAGTCATCAGAAGCGGCCGAGCGAACCGGGGAAACTCTGCTGGATCTGATTATTCGCAATCATACGACCGGACTTGGCGGACGCTATCTGATCACTCTCGCCAAGCGTCGTTCCCCCGATCGGTTGCCCTGGCATCGCTTCAAGGTTGGCAGTCCGATCTTGTTGTCTGATGACTCGGACGAGGACAGTGAATCTCTGCAGGGCGTCGTCAGCGCGAAGCGGAATGATACGCTGGAAGTGGCGGTGGATGATTGGCCGTCCGGTGATCGTTTTCGACTGGACCTCTCACCGGATGAGATCTCACGCAAGCGTCAATCCGCCGCGCTGCAGGTCGGAGCGAATGCCTCAGGGCGACTTGGTCAACTGCGTGATCTCCTGCTGGGAGAGCGTGAGCCGACGTTTCAGAAGAACGTAAAGATTCCCGGCCCGATTTCACAGCGTCTGAACGCGTCGCAGCACCAGGCCATCGAGCATGTGCTGGCCGCGAATGATCTGGCGATTGTTCACGGGCCGCCAGGAACCGGCAAAACAACAACCGTGGTCGAAGCGATTCGTCTGATGGTGGCGCGCGGAGAACGAGTTCTCGCGTGTGCTCCAAGTAATACCGCTGTGGACAATCTGCTGGAACGACTGCTGGCCATTGGCGAACCCGCTATTCGGCTCGGTCATCCCGCGCGAGTCTCTGAGGATCTGCGGCAGCATTCTTTGGATGTGCTGGCTGGTCGGCATGAGTCGATGATGATTGTGCATCAGATGATGCGCGAGGCGGAGCAGATCGAACGAAAGGCGGCGAAGTATACTCGAGGTCGCCCACCGGCGGGATTTCGAGGCCAGCAGCGTCAGGAAGCTCGTGAACTCAAACGCCACGCCAGAGTTCTGGAACAGCAGGTGGTCACGGAGCTCCTTCGAGATGCTCGCGTGATTTGTGCCACAACAACATTTGATGATTCCATTCTGGAAGATCTGAAGTTCGACGTACTGGTCATTGATGAAGCCTGTCAAAGTGTCGAGCCTGGTTGCTGGGTTCCTCTGAAGAAGGCTCATAAGCTGATTCTGGCGGGTGATCATCTGCAGCTGCCGCCGACGATTTTGTCGGACGAAGCTCGCAAAGAAGGTTTTGCCGTCAGTCTGATGGAGCGACTGGTCAATCATTATGGGGATTTGATCACGAGACAGCTCACCGTGCAGTACCGCATGCACGAATCGATCATGGCGTTTTCCTCCGAGACGTTCTATGGCAACACATTGATCGCCGATGAATCCGTGCGACAGCATGTGTTGTCGGATCTGCCAAGGTTTCATAGTGATCGCATGAGCGATGATCCCGTGACGTTTATCGACACGGCGGGCACCGGCTGGGTGGAAGAAATCGAACCGGACGGGATGAGCAAACGCAATCCGCAGGAAGGCGAACTGGTCATGAAGCAGGTGAATGCTTTATGCGAAGCCGGCCTTCGCCCTCGCGACATCGCCGTGATCGCACCCTATGCGGCTCAGGTTCGCTGGCTGCGAGAACATGCGGTCTTTGATCATCTGGAGATTGATACGGTCGACGGATTTCAGGGCCGCGAAAAAGAAGCGGTCGTGATGTCGCTGGTCCGATCCAATGAAATCGGCGAGGTTGGGTTTCTTTCGGATGCCCGCCGCATGAACGTGGCCCTGACGCGAGCCAAACGCAAGTTGATCCTTGTTGGTGACAGTGCGACTCTGGGGGCTAACGACTTCTTCAAGACGCTGCTCGGCTGGATTGAACAGAACGGCAGTTACAGGACTGCGTGGGAGTTCGCTGAGTAATACCGCGTTACGCGATTTGGCAACAAGGCCCCGAGAAGATTGATGGAGTCAGCTGCCCGATGTAGCGGAACGGCGCGAGCAGACCGGTGATGCGAAACCGGAGGGTTCGCGCCCTGACGCTTCTTTCAACGAACGGAGACGACTTTGGGACAGTTCCTAAGTTGTTTTCGTCAGGCGTTCTTCGGTTCTTCGTGCCCAAGGATGGACTCGGCGCCAGAAGCCAGCAGCTGGCTGGCCACTTGTGAGCCTATGGCTTCAGGGGAGCTCAAAGGTCCTTCTGCCGATTCTTCGATCCGAGTCGTGCCGTCAAGGCTCAGGAGAACGCCCGTGAGTCGTAACGTTTCGTTCTCGATCTGGCACCAAACTCCCAATGGAGCGTGACAGCCTGCTCGCAGCGTTCGCAGCAGTGATCTTTCGGCCAGCGCTTCGGCGTGAGTTGTCGGGCAGGTGATGGCACTCAACAGTTGTATTGTGTCGTCATCATCTGTGCGGCATTCGATTCCCAGCGCGCCCTGACTGACGGCCGGGAATAACTCGGGCGGTTGCAACAGCAGGGAGATGCGAGCTTCCAGGCCAAGGCGTCGCAGGCCGGCTTCAGCCAGAATGATGCCGTCATATTGTCCGTCATCCAGCTTTCGGATCCGAGTATCGACGTTGCCGCGAATCTCCAGCAGTTGCAGATCCGGGCGCAAATTCAGAAGCTGCGCCTGCCTTCGAGGGCTTCCGGTTCCGAGTCGTGCATTCTGAGGCAGATCACGGAGCGATTGAATCGGCGCGGCTCCTGTTGGGAGCAGTAACGCGTCAAACCGAGGGGCTCGTTCGGGCACACAGGCCAGAACCAATCCGTCAGCCGATTGCGTCGGCAGATCTTTCAGACTGTGGACTGCCATGTCGGCCCGCTGGTCGAGCACAGCTTTTTGGACTTCGCGAGTGAAGACTCCTGTGCCACCAAATTGTCTCAGGGCATCGGTTTGGTTGGTGTCGCCCGTCGTCACGATTCGTACGAGTTCGACAGTGGGAGACTCCGGCAGACTTCGCAATCGGTCGGCCAGATAGTTCGCCTGCCAAAGCGCCAATGCGCTGGTTCGAGTGGCGATTCGCAAAGTTCGTTGTGACATGGAGGCAACGGGGATCAGTGATGTGGAAAGAGTGATTTGCTGACAATCGCCGAATGCTAGCAGCACACCGCCAGAATATCTCGCTTGCCGCCCGAGGAATTGCTCGCAATCATCGGTATCCGGCGGAGCTGTCGCTGCTATTCCTGGTGAATCGCCTCAAGAGGTTTTAGTCGCCCGGCACGGATAGCGGGCAGGACGGCGGACAGGATCGAAAGTACGATTCCCGCCGCCAGATACACGCCAAGCAGGCGGAAATCGACTGAGAACTTGACGGCATGCTCGATCACACCGACGTAAGAAACCGTGATTAGCCACGCCATCAGAATTCCGGTGATGGCTCCCGGTAGCAAGGCCAGGCTTCCCAGGACAAAGGCCTGAAAAAGAAACATCCGGATGACCTGTGTTCGAGTCATCCCGACGACTCGAAGAAGACCCAGATATCGAGTCTGCTCAATGACGTTCATGGTCAGTGTGTTGACGATGGCGAATCCGGCAATTACCAGGGCCAGAATCAGAATCATCCACAGTCGGTCTGTCAGCCCAAGGATCAGGGACTGCACAAGCTCTTTAAGATCGGCATACGATTGATAGATGAGGCCATGTTCGCGGCAGAACTCTTCCAGCTGCACGCCGGTGGCATCGGTTGCCGTTGCACTGGCTTTGATTCCGAAGATTTGAGCCGGCTGAATCGGAAACAGCTCCGCCGCTGCGGTTGAGTCCATGATGACCATCAAGCCGCCTGCTGTATACTCCCGCGCAATCCCGGCGACGGGCAACACATGATTGATCCCGCCGATTTCCAGACGTACTTCCCCGCCTGGCTGGACATCCAGCCGATGTGCCAGAACGGTGCCGATGACTGCCTTTCCGGCGTTCATTTTTGCCTTGAGTGAAGAGAAATCTCCGTCAACAAGGTCGATGGGCAGCACATCGAGTCCGCTCAGATCTCTGGACATCAGTGTCGCGGAGACCCCGTCAATCGAAGCAAGTGTAAATGCTACCTGGTCGATTGATTCAACTCCCTCAATCGCCAAAACCTGTGACTCCAGCGCTGGAGGAAGAGGAGCCGCTTCCGACATGTCAACTCGCGGCTTGCTGGCACGCAGCAGGTAATCGGCCGTCAAAGTTCGATCGAGCCATGACTGGACATCGTGAGTAATCGCCAGAGTCGTATTCCCTACGCTGATGCTGGTGGCCGAGACGATAAACATCACCGAGACTGTGAGTGACGTGCGGCCAAAATTGTCCAGCAGTTGTCGCTGCCCCAGTTGAGCTTCGACCGGGAAGAACTGTCCGAGAATGCCGTAGAGAGCCGACGATACCGGCCTGATCAATGCTGGCAGCCACACAACTCCCGCGATCTGCACGGAGGCAATCCCGATGATCGACGTGACATCCGGCATTATGTTCTGAGATGCGCAGCCGAACATCAGTAAAGCGTTGGTCAGTATGATCGCTCCCAGCCACATCACGCGACGGAACGGAAAGTCGCGATGCGGCGCCGAGGCCGATTTTAAGACAGCCAGCGGGCGTTGCTCACACGCCATTCTTGTCGGGTACCACACCGCAATCAATGTCACCACGGGCCCAAAGATCATCCCAGCCAGAATTGCAAGGGGGTGAACCGGAATTGTCAGTGGGCGATCAAACCCGTAGATCCCATCCATTCCTTTGGACAAAGCGGCACTGCCGAAGACACCGGCAATGATTCCGAAGAGTGTGCCAATGGTGCCGAGCACAAAAGCTTCGCGATACATTGAGGCGCTGACTTGATCGGTGGTCGCTCCCACGATCCTGATCAGCGCAGTTTGCTTGCGTCGCTCTGTCACCGAGATCTGAAATGTATTGATCACAATGAATACGGCCGCAACAACTGAGAGCAGAGCTGCAACATTCAGGCCGATATTGATGATGGCTTCTGTCGGCCGCGTCATGTCGGCGGCCGAAGCGGGCTTATTCACGACAAGGGGAGGC
>JBILXT010000050.1:0-27908 GCA_044378235.1 Planctomycetaceae bacterium | reverse complement strand
CAACATGCGTCAGGAGAGGTCATACCGATCCGTCGGCATCTGATTCGATGCCCAGGACTCCTGAAAGATCTCCAATCTCCTGACCGTCCGAAATTCATGTCTGCGCTGCTTTCGAAGATTTCCAATGACTCGAGTCAGCCCCCTCAATATGTCGTCGCAGTCACTCAAAATCTGCAAATGCCATGCAGAATCGAGGTTTTCATTGTCGGTGGTCTTCATGCCGGAGTCAGGCTTTCGTGGCAGAATGATAGAATGGAATGCTGCTGTGAATCGACCCGCCATCGCGCAAACCTTTACTGGATTACCCATCACCCTGAACCCGCAGGGATTACCGCATTTGGCTGCTCGTTCGGACCGAATTGACTCCTCTATCCGGCAATCGTGGCATGATCGGCATTGGTTTTGAACGTTTCTTCAGGTTCCGTGTGCTTCCGGTGTTTGAGCTGCGAACACGCTTGAGAAGTTTCAACGCACAATCCTGAGCCTGTTCACGTGGAGCCTGTTTCGACTGCCAAACCTGGCAACGCCATTGCCCGGCAAAGACTGGGTTTTCCTGCATTCTGTAGCCATTCCGCATGTTCGATAATCGCGGCCTGTGCGTCACAGAGGTGCTGTGCAGCACGATTCGTCTCGCCTAGAATGAGGGCCTTGAATTTGCGGAGTTGAGCTTTTCCGGGGCTGATATTCGTCAATGCATCCACAATCCAAAGAGTGGACTGCAGATATAGTGAGTGCATGAAAACGGCAGATTGGATCGTTCTTGCAGTTTCGCTGCTCTTGATTCTGGCCATTCCAGTGGTCATGAGCCTGCGGATGCGCGCACCAGACGACTATTTTACGTCGGGGCGTCGAGTGCGTCGCTGGCTGCTGATTCTTTTTGCCTTTGGCTCCGGGACAAGCAGCGACACTCAATCTTCGGTTATGGCTGCCACATGGCGTTACGGACTTGCGGGACTCTGGTGGCAGTTTCTTTGGTTGCCGATCGCTCCATTCTATTGGATTGTGGCTCCGTTGCTGAGACGCCTGCGTGCCATAACCACGGCGGATTTCTTTGCGATGCGGTTTGGTCCAAGTACTGCCGCGCTTTATTCCGTCTATGGAATGATTATTTCGGTCGTGTTGATGGCGGGAGTACTCTTTGGCGGCGCCCGGCTGCTCGTTACTCTCACTCACCCGTTTTTTAGCGAGCTGTCTCAGTCAGTAAATGTACAGCTTCCGTTATTTGACATCGCGGCCGCGATCGAACCACCATCAGCGGATCGCCCACCGGTTGTTGTCTGGCGTCAGGTTGGAAGTGAAGACATTGCGGCCTGTTGTCTTGGGATTGTTCTCATTGTCGCTGGAGTCATCGGCGGTTTGGGATCAGCGATTGTGATTGACGCTTTTCAGGGTGTTCTGAGAATTGGCCTCACTTGCCTGATGCTACCAATCCTGTTCCGAAAAATCGGCGGCTTTGGCGTCATGCATACGATGGAGTCACTGAAACCGGGCATGCTGGATTTTGTGGCCAGTTCAAACGCTCGTGTGGAAGTCGGAGACGAACCTTTCACTCCGTTTTACCTTTTCATGCTTTCCGTCGCCGCATTGGCAGGAATCATCGTGCAGCCTCATATCATCATGATGTGCGGCGCGGGTCGAACAGAAATGGACTCGCGGATCGGCTTCACCTTTGGCAGTCTGTTGAAGCGGTGTATGTCCGTGGCGTGGGCCTTCATGGGGTTGGCCTGTATCATCTGGTATCTTGGCCCAGGAAGTCCGTTTCGCGAACCCACTGCGACTCCCGAACAGTCCCAACTGTTGGCTCAAATGAGCCAGATTGCCTCTGGTGATGTTACAAGAATGTCACCCAGTGAAGTTGCTCAGGCTCGTGCTGCAGACGCTTCGTTCGGAGATCGAGTATTGGGCTATGCCGCTCGTGATATTCTGCCGGGAATAATGCCCGGGCTGATGGGAGCCATGGCCGCCATGGTTTTGGCGTCAGTGGTCAGTCACTGTGGGACACAGATGATTGTTGGCAGTGGCTTGTTCTCCGAACATTTGTACCGACATCACGTCGCTCCTGGTTACGAACCCTCACATTACCTTGCGGTGGGACGACTCTGTGGTCCGGTTTTGGTGGCCGTGGCGCTGATGCTTCAGACCACCTTTACGGACATCACGGACGTATTGAAGCTGGTGATCAAGACGCCCGCAGTGATCGGCGTCAGTATGTGGATGGGGCTTGTGTGGGTTCGCTGGAATACAATCTCTGTATGGACGACAACACTCACGTCAGCATTCCTGGGGATCCTTTGCGGGTATTATCCTCAGGAGATCCAAAGGACGTTTCCAGCCTTTTCAGACCTGATGTTTTTGCAGGAGCCTGGAGGACTGGTCATGATCGACGCGTGGAAGATCGCGTGTATTCTTACCGGTGGCCTGGCCAGCGGGATCATCGCGTCAATCCTGACCGATCCTCAGCAGGATGATCAGTTGGAACATTTTTATCGTGTGATCCGCACATGTGTTTCCCCGGAAGAATCCGAATATGCGGACCAGTTCACTCCTCCCGAAGACGCAGAGTTAGTTCCTGCGGTCTCATTCTACGGTTTTCAGCTTCCGGGGCCGACAGCAGGCGGTACTGTTGGTTTCCTGATTGCCTGGCTTGTTGTGATCGCAATGATTCTCGGAACGAAATGGCTGTCGCTGCAGATCTGAGGTTCTTCGATGGCTCGACTGTTTCTGGTGATCGATGGCTATAACCTGATGCATGCGGCTGGCCTTGGGCGTTCCGAATACGGGCCCGGTGAACTGGAACGAAATCGAAACCGACTTCTGCATCAGATTGCCGGTGTACTGGACAAAAGTGTCGCAGCTGATGCGACGGTCGTTTTCGATGCCCATCTGTCTGCTCCGAGGTTAACAGAGGAGGCGTTGCCGACCAAATCGTCACCTCTCCTGGTCTGTTTTTCCCGGGATGGACGTGATGCCGATGAAGAGATTGAACGAATTCTCGAAACTCATAGCAGCCCTCGGCAGGTTCTGGTGGTGTCGAGCGATCATCGACTTCACAAAGCAGCCGCACGCCGAAAAGCCCGCTGCATGGACAGCGAAGACTTCTTGCGACAGTTTGAGGCGACCGAATTGGATAGACCGCCTGGTGCGAGAAATAGTCGTAGGCAGAAAACGACTGGGATGAAGCCAGAGAGGACGCCGGACCAGAGAGGAACTGATTCGGAGACCGCCGATTACGTTGAAGACTTCCTGCGGATCGACATCAATGATTTGAAACGGTCCGTTCGAAAAGAGACACGCTGAGTGGATCCGCCGACTTCAACTCCACCGGAAACGATAAATTCTCCGCAAGGATGATTTCCTGAAGAAGCGGGTCTACGACGAAGGTGACCGTCAGTAAGTTCTGTCGACATTGTTTCCGGGGCGCGGTGCTCAGAATTTGTGAGGGAGTTCCAGAAAGAACTCGGAACCCTCGGTTGCTCGCTTTTGCCATTGATGGAATGCCAGTGTTGACTTCGGGCAAAACGCCGGCCGTCGAACGAAACGGACTCCGAAAATGCCAGGACGAATACTTCTCCCAGCCAATGGGCCAAATTGAATTCGGCCAGAGGCAACCCGAAGATGGCGTACGGAGAGTCGACTCCGGGGCGGAAAATTGGAAAAATCAGCAAATTCCAACGTCGAACCGCTAACATAGAGAACCTACGCTTGTTTCTTCCGAACAGCGGCTCCACCATGCCGGTTGTGGTGTTCATATACGGGTAATTGATTCGGTTTACCCCGAAATGTGACCAAAGTCCGTTACTCAGGCGGAAATCGCATTGGGAAAAAGGCTCTGAACTCAGAGAGATCATTTTTGCGTCAGTAGATCGCAGGTCCCGAAATATGGTCGACAAGTTTATCGAATGGGATCGTGACCGATTGGTGGTCGCAGAAGGAACCGCGTCGGGCGAGAAAGCTCAGTTTCGCCTGGTCAAGATCCTTGAACGTCAGGCCGACTCGAACGACACGCTGGTGCTTGTTGATCAGCTGAAGCAGTTGTTTCCCGTCGGAACAGATCGTAAGCGGGCTTCTGCTGCGATCGTTTTTCCTCGGCAGATGGTCACGATTCATCGCATCCAGTTGCCACAGGTGCCTGACAGCGAAATTCCGGACATGATTCGGCTGCAGGCTTCGATGCGGTTAACGGTACCTGTCGAATCCGTGTGCATGGACTTTACACCACTTCCAGTTCAACCCGGCAGTGCGACTCGGGACGTGCTTCTTGTCACAGTTCCAAACGATCAGGTTGCTGTCGCGCGGCGAACGTTGAACGATGCGGGACTGGAGTTATCAGAAGTCCGCGTCAGTGCTTATTGTGTTGCGCAGGCGGCTGCTCGTGCTGGATTCCTGCGGGCATCGATAGATCCGGAGAAGGTCGATGTTGTCGCCGTGATGCGGCGAGACTTTATCGAACTGACGTTTGTTCGAGGCACCTCGGTTGTCTTTTCACACAGTGGAAGTTCCTGGACATCTCTTGAGACGGTTGAGAAGACGATCCGTGCGGAGCTGACAAGAGCTCGTATGTCGGCCGCAGAGATTCTGGGCGAACACAAAATCGATCGCGTGATCCTGATTGGTGCTCCGGAAGTCACATCGGCCGTCACCGATCAGATTTCTACTCGCCTGGACGGAGCGAGAATCGAAAGAGTTAACCCGGCGGAGGCCTTCCTGTCCGGCGCATTGCCGGAGGGAACCAACGCGGCTGATGTGGTCACTCTCGCAGGGGCGATCCTGGGAGATGTCGCGTCTGGCGTTGAGGTCGTGGATCTGATCAATCCGCGTCGAGCCCCCGTGAAGAAAGATCTGCGACGACTGAGAGTTCTGCTCGGATCGTTGGCTGGCGTTGTTGTTCTGGCTGGCGGATATTTCTGGCGTCAGGGAAAGATCAATGAATTGGCCGACATCAAGTATCTGGTTGATGGTGAGAACTCTGAGATCAAGGAGATGCTGGAAGCGGGCAGCAAGGAGATGACTCAGTCGGAAAGTGTTGCGGAGTGGGTCGGGCGAGATGTCGAGTGGCTGGATGAGATGGTGCGGCTGAAGTCCATTCTTCCGGCGACGGACAGAATGTTCATCGACAGTTTTCAGTTCAATGCAATTCAGCGTGGAACAGTGCCAAGTGTAAAGCTGGTTGGCTTTGCGAAGTCGGAGTCAGACGTGAATGAGCTGGCTCGAAAGCTTCGCGATGCAGGCTACGGCGTAAAACCGTTTGAGCCGGAATACCGAGCTTCTGCTGTGTCTCAGGATTATGGTGTTCAGATTGTTCTGGAAGTGTCGCTGCCTGCGGATCCGGAATCAGCATCGGGCTAATCAAAATGGACGAAAAGAAACGCACAAAGATTCTGGCTGCTGGGCTCGTGGCGGTAATTGCCGTTTACAGTCTGAGGTCGACGCTGGACGGATTTCTGATGAAACCGATCCGCGACCTGCAGCGAAATCTGAATATAGCGAACGCCGAGAATGAATCTCTGAAACTACAGGAGATCAAGTTCAAGGTCGCGCGAAAGAATCTGGACGACTGGAAGTACATCAGCCTGCCTCAGAATCAGGACGACGCTCAGCGACTTTATCGGGAATGGATTCACGAGCTGACTCGTCAGTGTGGCTTTAGCGGCCCGGGCTTTGAAGTGACTCCTGGCGCACGATCGCAGGCGAAAGAGTTTGGCACTGTCGCAGTTGAAGTCAAGAAGGCGGAGACAGATCTCCAGGGGCTGACTCGGTTCCTGTTCCTGTTCGACCAGGCGGACATGCTGCAGCGAATTTCTGCGATGAAAATCGACAGCCCCGGCGCTCAGGGGAATCCTCGCTTGCTGGTGTCATTCACCGCAGAAGGAATGAGCGTTGTCGGCAGCGAAGACAAAACGGAACTTCAGCCAAGAACGACGATCACCAGCGCGATGAATGAGAGCGCGACGGATGTCAATGTTGTGCCGAACGAGGCGATCATCATTGAGGATCCGTTCCGGCCGTTTCTTGTTCGCGTGGAACGTGAATTGTTGCGAGTTGAAGCCGTCAATGGTTCAGCGTGGAAGGTTCAGCGAGCGTTCAGCGGAACCAAAGCCGCCGCGCATCCGGAAAAGGCCACAGTCGAGTTATTGCCGGTGGCGTGGGACCGTCAGGAGAAAACTCTTGAACAGTACGCCGACTTCGTGAAGGGCTCCGTCTTTGTTATTCCTTCACCTCCGAAGACGTGGAATCCTCGTCTGGCGGGTGTGAGCGACAAAACTATTAAACCGGGTGAAGAACTGAAGTTCACAGCTCGCGCGGAGAGTTTTAATCCCGAACTTGGTGAACCTCAGTTTTCCCTCAGTGAACCTGTTGAAGGCATGTCGATCAATCCGGCCACCGGAGAGTTTGCATGGAAGCCCGCAGAAGCGTTGGGGGCAGGCGAGTATACAACGACGGTGCTGCTGACTCAGGCCGGAAATCCGGAACTCAAGTTGAATTCGAAGTTCAAAGTCACGATCAAGAGTGACAACCTGTCGCCGATGTTGACGCTTCCGGCATCGGCAGTAGTGGTGATTGGTCGGGAGTTTACAGCGACAGCGACCGCGACCGACGATGGTCCAAAAGAGTTGCTGAAGTTCTCTCTGGGAGGAGGAGCCCCGGAAGGCCTTTCGATTGATGCAGTGACAGGACAGCTCAAGTGGACGCCAGCTCGTACCTTTACACCAGGAAAGTATGACGTCGAAATCAAAGTGACGGATTCAGGAGACGAACCAAAATCTGCTACTCAAAAAATCGCGTTGGATGTGCAGGACGACAATGCCGCATTGACATTGCTGTCCGCGGCCGTGTCCAAGGATGATGTTTGGTATGCGTGGTTCCGCAACAAAGGGACTGGGAAAACGGACCGCCTGAAGGTGGGAGAAAAGCTATCCGTTTCAGAGATCAACGCTGAAATAGTCACCGTGACAAATCGATTTGTCACGCTAAAGGACCAGGAAGGCGTTTGGAAGCTGCAGCTCGGCGACACATTGCGAGAGCGGAAGCTGACAGAACCAGCACCGAAGGTTGATGAAGCGGCCCCGACTGCCGAACCCGTTGACCCGGTCACTACGGAAACGGAAGCAAAACCGGCGACTCCCCTTGAATTAACTCCGGCAGCATCGGCTTCTGAAGAGCCTGGGGGCGAATCTCCCAAGATTGCAGAAAAGCCTGAAGCAACGGCGACGACACAGACCGTTGACGCTGCGAGCAAGGTTGCTCCGGCAGAATGATTGAGATCGGGTCGTTGCCGAACTTCTTCGAGAACAGTATTTTCGGCCAGGCCGTTTCGCCCGACGGCGGACTTGAGTGAGCCGATTGACTGGATGTCCTTGACCGCGAAGTTCCTGCGTCTGGTACATGTCCGGATTCGACGCAGATGTTCGTCGTATCAGATAAGGCAATGAGTCCCGATGAAAGACCGGAATGCAATGCACTCGCAGCCCCGTCCACACCCCCGTTTTCCCGAACAGGAAAAGGCGCAAGCAGTCTCGAAGTTGTTTCACTTTGCTGCAGCCTGTGGTTCCTATTGAGATCAATGGAAGCTGCCCGCCTGAGTGAAGAGCCGTTCATGACCTCTTAAGGGGCCACTCCGGGCAAAATTCCGCTCCGAAGAACTCGTGCAAAGTCGATGGACGAACGGTACTGTTCACCACGATACTCTACTTATAGTGATCTTCAGCCATGGTTGTCTGCTGCGGTGGTCAATGGAATCTCAATGGTCTACTTCCCTGACTCTGTTGGGTGAACTCAGGAGCGGAGGAAATACGGCCTGGCGGAGATTTCTGCACCTGTATACTCCGTTGGTCGCAAGCTGGTGCCGGAAAGCTGGCCTTCAGGAAGCAGATGCTGCGGATATTTGTCAGGACGTTTTTCGGGCCGTGAGCAGAGGGATTTCGGGGTTGAGCGTTGGGCCGGATCATAGTTTCCGTGGCTGGCTGTGGACCATAACGCGACGCTGTCTCGCGAGGCACTTTGAATCGAAGCGTAATGGCTGGATATCTGCCGGAGGGACCGACGCATTGCAAAGGATGAGCGAGCTACCGGACTGGATTCGTGACGATTCCGCGCCGCAAGGAGGTGGCGAAGTGCTGATGCGGGCGGCGGAGATAATTCGTCGGGATTTTGAAGAGAATACCTGGCAGGCGTTTTGGTTGTCGATCGTTGATAACCTCTCCCCGGCAGAAATCTCGGTACGATTGAACATGACACCGAACGCAATTCGCCAGGCGAGGTTTCGTGTCCTTTCCAGACTTCGTGAATTTATTGGTTATTGGTAAAGCCTTCAGCGGAGAGCAAATGTGACCACGATGGGATCCAGCTCTTGTGGGTTGCCGACAACACAGGACTGTCTATTAACCGGGCTGATTCAGACAACGCATTCGGTTAAGGTTGAAGCTTGCACAATGTGCGGGAAGTCGAGAAAGGAGATTGAAAAGGAACTGGATGACATTGCCGCAGAGTTTCGTTCTGCGGTTAACTGCCAGGACGAAGCCGATCGCAGTTTTACGGCTCGGGTCGAAGCAAGATTTAGTTCGACAACAGCTTTTGATAAAAGCAGCCATATCGATCGCTCGCCAGCCAATGCCCCTCCATCTCGCATTGGGAAGTATGAGGTCCTTTCAACGCTTGGGCGCGGCGGTATGGGCGTTGTCTATCGAGTACGGGATAGCGAAAGCGGGGACGAGTATGCATTGAAAACGCTTCCGGATATGAGCCGTGCCGGGGGCCAGACGAAAGCTCGATTTCAACGAGAAATCAGCAGCGTCCGCCGGCTGAATCACCCGGCGATGGTGCAGTATGTCGACTCGGCAATGACCAATGAGTCGACGTACCTCGTGATGCCCATCATTCAGGGAATAGACGTAAAGTCGCTGGTATCAAATGGACGGACGATGAGCCTCGCGGATGTGAGTGAGATTATCCGTCAGGCCGCCATCGGACTTAGTGCAGCGCACGAGCAAATGGTCATCCATCGGGACGTGAAGCCGTCCAATCTGATGCTTACAAAACCAGAGGGCGGGGTGGTTCAGGTCAAGATTCTGGACTTTGGTGTGGCCATTAGTCGAGGGGTGCAGTGCGACACGACATTGACTGAAGAAGGACAGACACTGGGAACATTGGACTATATGTCGCCGGAGCAACTCACAGATTCTCATTACGTTGACTGTTCATCAGACATCTATTCGCTGGGCGCAACAGCGTTTCGGTTACTATCGGGCATCACACCTTTTCAGAAGGCTGGTCGCAGTCCATTGAAGCTGATGATGGCAATTCGTGAATCGAGCCCTCCCAGGCTTCGGAGTCTTTGCCCGGATGTTCCGCCCAGTATCGCAGCATTCGTGGATCGAATGCTCGATCGTGAACCGAGCTATCGTCCTCGAAGTATGTTGGAGGTTGCGGTCGCGTTTGAAAGTTATGCGGCCGGGCATCAGCTTGGTGATCGGATGCAGCGATGTTCTTTGGCTGAACCGGAAAACGACGAGACACTGGCTTAATTGCGGGGATGCACCTACTGGTCTGGCTTTTGTCAGGAGCGTTGTGCAGTAAGCCAAACCTGGTCTCGTGAAGGCGAAAGGCTTCGGCCGAAATGCAACGAACCCGCCACTAACGGCGGGTTCGTTGACGAGTCATCTTTTTGTCCGGCCTCAGCTCCGAATCAGTTATTAATTCCGCTGCCCAGCAGGTAATTGATCTGGAATGCGTTCAACAGAACGTTCCCCACTTCTTCTGCAAGAGTATATCTCACCAGCACGACGTCGTTGGGCTGGATCAGTACTCGCTCCGATGGATTCTCCAGTGCACGATTCAAATCTACCTTCATGGCGATTGAGCTACCGCAGGGAAGTTCGCGGACAATGATGGCTTCGGACGGCTGACAGTTCACGTTTCCACGTCCACCGCCTCCACCACCACCTCCACCATTCCCGCCAAGAGCTCCAACTCCGGTCCCTGACTGCCCGAGAGGACCGCGGGCCAGTGCAATCGCACCAAGGATATCCAAATCCTTATCTCTTGGCAGAGGATATTCTCCACCGCCAAGGACACCGGCGGTGGTAAACGTTTCCCGATCACGACTTCGAATGATAATGATGTCACCGTCATTCAGAATAATATCGTTCTGAGTGAATGATGGAGGATTCGCAGGGTTGTATCGCAATGGAATGCGAGTCACGTTCGGAGGATCCGGCAGTGGTGCTTCGTTGCACAAGCAATCATCGTCACAATTGCTCTGACAGACCTGATTCAGGACCGTGTCAGCATCCACGCCCGACTGAAACAAACCCCGATAAATCAGGATCTCATTCTTAGCATCGGTGCCTGGCATACCGCCGGTGGCGTTCAGTGCATGCAGCACGTCATTCTCGTATGCCGGGAGGTCAACAACTTTTCCCGTACCACGCTTCGAAACGCCCTCAGTACCACCGGCTTCTTCGCGAATTACCTGAACTCGAACTTTGCGAGACTGGATCAGCGTCACGATAATGCTCTCTTCGCCCTTCTTCACGATCTCACGAGGATACGTGTAGGCGTTTCGAACAGCTTCCGTCGCTTCAACTAACGACATGTTCTTGACGTTGATTGGATCAACGATTGGCAAGGCCAGTGTGCCGTCTTCACGAATCGGCACCGGATAACCGATCGCTGGTGGGCGATTGCTGTCTTCCGGATAGTGCACCGGCGGCAGTTCTTCTTCGCTCCCAAGAACGCCCTTGATATAAACCCCCAGCACGTCACCGGGACCTAACAAGTAAGTGTCAGGAGGATCCTGTCGGAGCCGAAGCAGTGAGATATCTTTGTAGTTGTCTTTGAGCTCGGTAGAAAGAATTTCTGCCGGAACTCGAGCGACAGGAACGGCATTGATAGTCTGACAACCCGCTGGAACCAGCGACGCCAGAGTCAAAAGCCCCATCATTCCAACGTGTTTTACACCGGTTGTTTTTCGGTCTGACAGTTTGCTGAGCAACTTGTGTATTCGTGACATTGCAGTCTTCTCCGTGAATCCCGGAATGCGTCTGTGCGAGACGTCTTGAGCTGGCTCTTCGAATTCGTCCCCACTTCGAGACGAATCAAGTTTCCCTGGCGTAGGCATCAGCCGGGAATAATCCTATTTCTCTGCCGGAGTCGTTCCTTCGTCGTAGGGCCGAACGGGTTCCGGAGGGTTTGACTCTGGCGGCATCTCAATCTCTGGTGTCTTCAGGATTTCCATTGGCGGCTCTTCCACGGAATTCTCGCCGTGCATTTCCGGATGGTAAACTGGTTCATTCTCTTCTGGCTTATTCATCCCGGCAAAGCACGATGCCGAAGGTGGAGCCTGGCGAGCCATCAAATTGGCGCGAGCGGTTGGTGAGATAGGCAACTGCTGAAGACTGCCAAAGCCGTCCTGCTGTGCGGCCACCGCTCCATGGGAATACCCATCGAACCAGGCGTTGATCTTGGCACGGCCTTCCGGCGTCTGGAAATGTGGTTTCCAGTAGCAGCGAGGCGGCAACGTGGGCTGGCAACCCTTTCCGCCTTCAAGGATGTTTGTGTAACCTTCCTTGAACCCTTTGGCGAAGTGCAGCTTGTAGTTGACATTCTCGTAGCAGGATGCCCAGTTCATCCACCCCTTCTCCGCCAAGACCGTATTTCTGGTGTTGGTTTCGAACGTAATGAAATGATCCTGAATGGCACTGCATCCTGCTGATGACATCAGCAGCAATGCAAGCCAGGCTTTTGCAGATTTGCGAATCATGGTCTGGTCCCCGTCTCACTGACTACCGTCAGTTCGCTTTCAAGCCACTGGCTTTTTCGTGTTGTTTTCTACTGGGGCGATGCCCCCCTGCTCGAGTGGCTGGTGAGCCATCGATCAGAGTGATTCTTCACGAGGATCCACCCCCCGCGGGTTTACTACCCAGGGCGGGTTGCAATCCAGGTCTTTACTACTCGTTGAACAATTCAATTCCCTGATTCTTCGGCATTACGATAATCGAGCTGGTCTTCTGAACGTCCGTGTTTTCAAAGCGGGCAATCGATGCTTCGGCCGCTTCCCGGACAGACTGCACAGCGTCTGAAGCAGATATTTTCTTAAGCTGAGCTTTCGCTGACTCCTTCAGACCAGGAAAATCTCCCAACGCCAGGGCAGCACTGGCTCGAAGATCAGATGATTCGTCAGCAAGGGCAGCCTCAAGAGCCTCGGCACAAGCAGACTCTGATTCGCCTCCGACGAAATGATGCATTGATGAACAGACCTGCACCCGCAACTCCAGCGGTGAATCACTTAGAAGTCCAATCAGGCACTTCGCGGTGATGATGTCGTGTTCTCCACGCTGGATTCTTGAGTCACAGATTGCAAGTCGCAGATAGGCGTCTGTGGCTGCCTCATTAGCTTTCTTCAGAGCTTCACAGATTGCTTTGTCAGATCGATCACAATCTCCAAGCAGAGTTGCCGCAAGGCATTGAGTTTCAAGAGAGTCACCGTGCTTCAATCCATTCAGGAGAAGCTCTGCATGCTCTGACGGAGTTTCAACGACAGCCAGAACCTGCTCCGCCGACACCAACGGTTCTGCCGGAAGACTTATTGCGCTGGATTCTGCTTTGACAATCGTGGCAGCTTTCTCGATCGCCGCTTTTTCGTTCGTCACAGAGACGACTGTTTCAGTGGTCGAGACCTCAGCCACCGACGCGGTTGCATTCGTTGACTCTGTTACTGACTCTTCAAACGACACTGGAGACAATGTCGCCATCTCTTTCGAGAGCGAATTTGTTGCATCTTCGATAGCCAGAGCTGCAGTTTTCAGCTCCGTCTCCGCAGTCGCTTTCAGATTTGCCGGAACTTCGGGAGCCTTTGCATTGAGTGCAACGGCCGCTTCAACGACAGACTTCTGAACGTCTTTGGCTTTGGCAACTGCTTCCGTATTTTCAGAGTTTCCGAAAGTACGGCCAGCCTTGCGACTCGCCAATTGCTGCAGGGAATTGCGAACCTCAGCGTTACCAGGGTTTTGCTTCAACGCCCTGCGATACATGGCTTCTGCCTGATCGTATCGCCCCTGACTCTCGTAAACCCGGGCAATAGCAGCATACTTATCTGCCGAGCCGCGACCCTGCTTTGCTGCGGGACGCGTGTCAGAGATAACTGCCGTCACCGCTGAACATCCGACGCTGGAGGCAGACAATAGCCCGCCCAGCAATAGCACCAATGGATGACGAAATCTCATCGAAATCCCCCACTCCTTGTCCGGTTCGGCGATCCCCCAAACCAGTTACAAAGCCCCCCGGACACTGCGGAAATCCGATTCCGGCAATTGCCGCCTGGAATCATCCCGCTAATGGATCGAGTTCAATTTCCCCTGAGTCAGCCAACGACTGCACAATCCGTTCAATCGCTGAGATAGGTCCACACATCAATCTCCTGAATATGGACATTCTCCGGGTATGTCATCGGATCGGCACAGGTGCGGACATTGATCCTTTTCGTAAAATTGGCGCGAATCGTATATCCACCAGAATTCCGATACTCTTACGGATCGTGTGAACTTGTGACTAAAGTTCATGACATCACTCTGGGGCGAACTCCAGTCCCGTTTTGCAAAAAACGCACACCCATGATGTTGGCCATCAATCTGTTTTCTCTGATCTCCTGCCTCACTCTGTTGCTGACGCTGACCAGATCGCAGAGTCTCTTTGCAGGACTCACCGTCATGTATTCATGGCGATGGTCATTGGTAGCCGCATCATCACTGCTACTGTCTGTCGTTATGTCGGGAAAACTATTCGAAACCTCTCCGGCCACCAGTTCACTGTTGCACCTCGTCTCGATCGTTTTGCTGCTGACCCCGTCGGTCTCTACCCTGGGGGCAAGACATCCCGGGGTCGCCACATGGCAGGTGTTCGTTGTCATCCCATTGATCATTGTTCTATTGTGGCCTGGCCTGAGCGATCTCATCAGTAGTCGCGGTCAGGAGCCGCTGAGGTTAGGTGTTCCGGCTTTCTCCGGACTCTGCCTTGTGCTTATGATGAGCATGAGCACTTGCTTCGGGACTTCCCTGACGGCTGCCTCTTTGTTTTTTCTTTCGTCTGTTTCTCTTGGGCTGTGTCCCGCCATGGGATGGATGGACCTCAACTCTCCATGGCAATCTCTGATCCCTCTCCTGCTGCTCTGCGGTACCGGGCTGGCGTTAAGGTCAATCCGGCTCAGGATTCGTGATATTGAGAAGGCAAAAACAAAATCGGACTTGGTTGATGCGTCGTGGTCACTTTTCCAGGATCTCTACGGATTGGTGTGGGCCAGACGAATACAGGACCGAGTCAATCAATTTGCGGCTCGCGAACAATGGAATGTGCTGCTGACTCATGAAGGCTTTCGGGATATGAACGGGAACAGCCCCTCGGATCAGGAACTGGAAAAGCCTCGCGACGCATTGCGATGGGTCCTGACTCGATTTGCGGATGAAAAGTGGATCTCTGAGAAACTCTTCCGATTGGGCTGAGACAGAGGTAGTTGCCTGGTTTTTCTGTTCGGCTGAATGAATTGCCGATACCACCTAAGATTGAATTCAAGAGCCGTTGTTTGTACGGTTCCCGGTTATTGATGGTCGCTCAGGCGTCCCTCCCGGTCTTTCCTCAGAATTCTCTTGGTGATCAGGCCTTTTCAATGCTGTTTAAACGTCTTGGAGACATCACAGCGAAACACGCTTTCCTGATTCTGGCAGCTTGGGTTGCGCTGTTGGCGGTGTGTATTTCTACGGCACCAAAATGGGAAGACGTGGTTCAGAACGGCGAGTTTGCCTTCCTGCCGGAAGATGCGCCCAGCCGTATCGCGACTGAGGGTTTTCGCGAGGCATTCCCGAATGATCTGCTCGCGAGCACCCTCGTACTGCTGGTACGTCGAGAAAGTTCTGAGGGACTGCTGAAGTCTGATTACGACTATCTGACAGGTCGAGTCATCCCGCAGATCCACAAGATCGCCCAACTGCCAATGCCTGAAGATCAAATGGCGGCCGATGCCGGTGTTGAATCCGCCATCGCTGCAATGAGCCCTGCGGCAGCAAATACCGATAAGAATGCGCCACCAAAAATTGTGCAGGGAATCACCTGGTTTGCGGACAAGAAAATTGGCGACCTGCTGATCAGTGAAGACAAACAGGCGACCACTATTGTTATGGGCCTCAGCACGGAGTTTCTTGACCAGCAGAATACGGATGTTGTTGATCAGGTGGAGAAATTTGTTGAGCAGCTTTCCCGAACTCCGGCTGGACAGGAAACGTCGTTGCCTGCTGGCCTGGAGATCTCCATCAGCGGTAGCGCGACGTTCGGTCGCGACATGATTCGTGAGGCCAAAAACAGCGCGAAGTCGACAGAGAAGTGGACGGTCATTCTGGTGGTGGGGCTGCTGATTCTGATTTATCGCGCTCCGGCACTGGCGATGATTCCTCTGATTACGGTCGCTGTTTCAACGGCCGTTTCACTGACTCTGCTTTCTATTGCAGCGTCAGCCGGAATCATCAGTTTGTTCAACGGGATTGAAACGTATGTGACGGTGCTCATTTACGGGGCTGGTGTTGACTACTGTCTGTTTTTGATCGCGCGTTATCGCGAAGAAATTGACGGAGGCCAGACAATTGAAGACGCAATTTCCGGAACTCTGCATCGAATCGGAGCCGCTCTGACCGCGAGTGCCGGAACTGTGATGTGCGGAATCGGAATGCTGATCTTTGCAGAGTTCGGCAAGTTTCGTCAGGCTGGACTGGCGATTACTTTCGGCCTGGCTGTCTGCCTGCTGGCGGCATTAACACTGACCCCCGCCATTCTTCGCCTGATTGGACGCTGGGCATTCTGGCCGAATGTGCCATCGCTCGCTTCTCGTAGAGACGCCAGCTTTCCAAGCAGTTCCGATTTTGTGACTCGTCTGCAGAAAAAGAACCTGCTTTCGGCTGGCTGGCACTGGATTGGCAGCCTGATTGAACGTCGTGCCTGGGCGGCATGGATCGGCAGCATGGCGATGATGCTGCCCTTTACGATTGTGGGCATCGTCTACTTTGGCAACCTCAGCTATGGCCTGCTCTCTGAACTTCCGGATACAGCAGCCAGCGTTTACGGTGCTGAAGCTGTGCAGCGACATTTCCCGGCCGGGGAAGTTGCTCCATTGACTGTTCTCGTTGATGCTGGTTCTCGTGAATTCCAGTTCCGCGTTCAGCCTGTTGCTGACTCCAAAGATGCAAATACATGGCAGGTTGTCAGTCTGGGTGAAGGTGGCGACGCGTTCGCGATTGAAGGATTTTCCCCCGTTGCCGGGCAGAGCCTTGAATTCGCAATCCCGCAGAAATCAGCGAAGTATTCGGGGACAGTTGCTGCAAACGGAAAGTCAATGGCTGGAAAATGGAACCAGGATGATCGTGACTACGATCTGACCCTCATCCAGAAGGATGGCGTCTGGACCGGCAGTCTCTTCGCCCCGGTTGTTGACTTCAGCCCGATTCAGGGTGAGCCATTTGAAATGGTGACGCAGTTCACAAAGAACCTTGTGGACAAGAAGGACGAACTGGGATTGCATGCCGTGCGTTCCATGTATGCCCCGAAAGGGCAACGCGAAACCGGCAAGATGACATTGGCCGTTCGGCAGGCCGCTAAGAAACATGCTCGTGATTACTTTGTCAGCTCGGTCAACCCTGCAGTAACTCGAGTGGATCTGATCTTCAAGCAGGACCCGTTTTCCCGAGACAGTATCAGCGATTTCCGCAACCTGCGTGACAAGATCCATGCTCATCTCCCGGAGGGGCTGAAAGATGCTTCGCTGTCCTTTGTCGGTAATACGGCTGACATCAGCGACCTGAAAGACGTGACCGACTCTGACCAGATCCGAATCGATACTCTCGTGATGCTGGGCGTCTATCTGATTCTGGTAGTTCTGCTGAAGCGTCCTGGGATCTGTGGATACCTGATGTTCACCGTGTTCTACAGTTACCTGGCCACGTTGGGGATCACTTATCTCGCATTCTGGGCGATGGATCCACAAGGATTTGCAGGGCTCGACTGGAAGGTTCCAATGTTCCTGTTCACGATCCTGATCGCTGTTGGTGAGGACTACAACATCTTCCTGATGGCTCGAATCGAGGAAGAAGAAAAGATCCACGGTCCCGTCAAGGGGATCACGGTGGCCCTTGAACGAACCGGCAGCATTATTTCCAGTTGCGGAATCATCATGGCAGGTACGTTCTCGTCCCTGATGGCAGGCAGCCTGGTCGGCATGGATCAGCTGGGATTTGCACTCGCATTGGGTGTGCTGCTGGACACCTTTGTGATTCGCCCGATCATGGTTCCATCACTGTTGATGCTGCTGGCGACAGGAAAACTTGGAGTCTTCAGTCGTCTTGCCGGCTATGAAAAAAAAACGGACGATGTGAAGTCGCTCGCGGCCTGAGCCTATGAGTCGTCCCGAATCAGCCCGTACAAACTATTCCGGTTTCCTGAACTCCCTGGCCTTCCGATCTCTGTTTGTTACTGTAGGATGGTTAAGTAGTTTGTACGTGTGCTTAAGGTTCGAGTCGCCTCGCTTAAGGGCTGCGATTAGCAGTCCTGCTGGACCACTGGGATGGTTTGCTGACTGGAATCCGGACACGACTCTTCCGTTCCTGGTGCTGCTGCTGCTTCCCGCAATCGTCTTCTACGGAGCTCGTGGCCTCCGAAGGCCAGCTGTCTGGCAGCTATTGTCGAGGTCGGTAAATCCCGTTGAAGCAACGGACCAGGCAAATGGTCCCGGCTGGCATGTGCTCGTCACTCTGGGATTGTTTCTCACGTCATTCTTGTGCAGTGCATCGATCGGGTTTCGAGAAATTCCGGTCAGCAACGCCATGGGGCAGCGCGAGAGTGCAAACTCGGTCAGGTTCGCCAGCCTGCCACCAGCCTACCATGATGAATTCAGTTATTTGCTTCAGGCACGAACGTTCCTTGCGGGGCGGTTCTCGTGGCCACCAATGACAGTGCGTCCGGATCTCTTTCATCAGATTCACGTGCTGAATGAACCGACAACCGCAAGTCGATACTTTCCATTGACCGGGGCGTGGCTGGCTCCCTTTGTCGCATATGATGTCCCCTGGCTTGGTCAGTGGATTGCCGGCGCACTCTCCTGTGTGTTTTTCTTTCGCAGCCTGCTGCGTCTCCTGCCATTTCGATCAGCGGTTCTTGGCGGATTGTTGATTGCAGTGAGCCCTGGTCTGGCAGTCTTCAGCAATTTGCTGCTGGCTCATCATGCCACTATGTTGGCGCTGTCAGTTTTTCTGTGGGCCTTTCTCAGATTGATGACTTCCCGCCGAGCATTGGACGCCTTACTTGCAGGAGTATTTCTTACGCTCGCAATGTTGGGGCGTCCCATGACGGCAGCAGGTTTTGCATTGCCGTTTGGCGCGTGGTTCCTGCTTCAGCTTGCTCGACGAAGCTCAGGTAAAGCCCAGTCACCTGCACTGATAGAAGCCTTTGGATTCAGGCATGTACTCGCAATGGGCGGACCGATTGTTGTCGGATTCGCTTTGCTCATGATCATGAATCAATCCATCACCGGGCAGTGGAATCGGTCAGCCTATCAATATTACACAGACACATGGACACCTTCACATCGCTTTGGATTCAATAACGCCGAGACAGGCCAGGCCGCGGCCGGACCAAAAACGTTGAAAGCATATGATCGCTGGGCAACAAACCTGACTCTCCGCAAGTCGATGGAGAACGTCTGGCACCGAACGATCGCAAGCGGCCAGTGGTCGCTGGGAATCATTGCACTCCTTTTTACAGTCATCTGCGGTTTGCCGTCTTGTTGCGGTTGGTCTGGCGGCGATTCTCGTATCGGCCTTTCAAGCCTGTCCATTGTCTCGCTCCATCTGGTCCATATTCCGTACTGGTACGATGGAATTATGCATTGGCACTATGTCTTTGAAACAGCCCCTCTGCTGCTGATGCTGGCGGCTGTCGGACTCCAAAATGCTGCAGATGTTATGGGTGCCCTCAGGATAAAGACTCCGATGCGAGCGTGGCTGCTGGCCCTGATTTGCGCTTGTCTGCTTCCGAACTGGGTGAATGCCGAATCATTCTGGGGACCGTCTCGAGTGTCTCAGGCGGTCAGCGAACAGGCGTTTTCCAGAGTTCGTTTCGAACTGTTCAATCGACTGGTCCGTTCGCCAGCCGTTCAACACCCATGTCTCATTCTGGTTGATGAAAGAAGCGCCGATCCGCAACTGAGCTACATCATCAATCCACCGGATCTGTCGAGTGACGTTCTGGTATGTCGGCGTCCGGAGACGGAAGCGGAGATCCGCGAATTGTCCGAAACGTTTCCGGATCGCTCTGTTTTTGCGTTCGATCCGGCGACATTTCAACTGACCAGATTCAATTCTTCTGCTCAGAATTCCGCTGAATCAACGCCTGCAAAAAAAGAGGCTCAACCATGATTCCACTGCGTGACAATATTCCGGCTCGCACAACCCCGGTTGTCAACTACGCGTTGATGATCATGTGCGTGCTGGTATTTCTGATGCAATCTGTTGATACAGACGGGACGTTCACGCTGCGATACAGCATGATTCCTCAGCGAATCACAAAACCTGATCGACCAGTTGTCGTTGAAGATCACCAGATCGTCAAAACACCGTTCGGCGTTCGTGAAGTCATCATTCACCACGAAGTGCCGCCTCTTGCACTTCCAGCATGGACGACAGCCATCACATGTATCTTCCTCCACGGAAGCTTTATGCACCTGCTGGGTAACATGTGGTTCCTGTACATCTTCGGCGATAACGTCGAAGATCGACTTGGACACTGGGGCTATCTGATCTTCTATCTGGGCTGTGGAATCGCAGCGAGCTTTGCTCATTATGTGTTCGAGTTGAACTCTGACATCCCGACCCTCGGCGCCAGTGGTGCGATTGCCGGAGTCATGGGTGCGTATCTGGTGCTTTATCCGCACGCCAACGTCATGGCACTCGTTCCACTTTTGTTTATTCTTCAGATGATGGTCATCCCCGCACCGATTTTTCTCGGGCTGTGGTTCGTGATGCAGCTGTTACAGGGGACGTTTTCCATCGGCGCAACCGAAGCCGCCGGTGTGGCCTGGTGGGCACACATCGGCGGTTTTGTCGCTGGTTTCGTCGTTGCATGGCTATTGAATAAGAGCGGTCAGACACAACCAAAGGTCGTGGTCGTACGCCCCGGAACGGATCGACGGTTCAACCAGATTCGATTTCCGTGGGATTAGCCTCCGCCAGTTACTCTTCGCCGTCCTTCTTCATCATCTCTTTGTATCGCTTCTGGAACTTGGCCACCTTGGGGCCCACCACGGCCTGGCAATAGGGATTGTCGGGGTTCTGAGCGAAGTAGTCCTGATGATAATCCTCGGCCGGGTAAAACTTCTTCATCTCTTCGATCGTCGTCACGATCGGGTCGTCGAAGTCGCCGGATTTATCCAGCTCGGCAATGACCTTCTTCGTCGTCTCTTTCTGTGCTTCATCATGGAAGAAGACTGAAGAACGATACTGAGTTCCCACGTCTGCCCCCTGTCGATTCTTTGTCGTGGGGTCATGAGTATGGAAGAAGACGTCCAGAAGCTGCTCAAACGTCACCTTGGCGGGATCAAACTCGATCTGAATGACTTCCGCGTGCCCCGTCGTTCCGGTACAGATATCCTTGTATGTCGGATTCAGTTTAACGCCACCGGTGTAGCCACTCACAACTTTCTTCACACCACGAACCTTCAGAAAGACGGCTTCCGTACACCAGAAACAGCCGCCCCCGAAAGTGGCCAATTGTGTTTTCGCCTGTTCCGCCTTCTTCTCATCTGTACCAGTCATGGCGTTTCCTTCCTGTCGATGCCGAGATTCACAAGGGCCCACGGGACAAGCCGTCCCATTATTCACTTTGCCCCGAAGAGTGTCAGAGCCAGTTCCAATTCCGCAACGCACATCACCAGAGCCGAACGTCTCGCTTCCTTCAACGCGTTGCCCCAGCTGAATGCTAACCGACTTCCCGGCGCATGGAAACGAGTCCGCGATTCTGGACGATTGTTAACCCCGACCATGTCGAGTTTCGGCAGATATGGCCGCCGCAAAGCCCCGCATTTCTCATGTCCCGGTGGCATCATTTGCATTGTGTTTTCAGAGGCCAGCTTCAGGCAAAACACGGCGAATCGACCATTCGATGGCTCCAGATTCTGGCTGCCGGTGCAAATCTGCATTTCCCGCCCACGGCGATTGTTGCCGATCATTCACGCACCGCTTTCGCCGTCGGCCGGACTTACAATCGGAAGAACCGTAAAGTTTGCGCCAAATGGACGTCGATCAGATCGATACTGCGGGGTCTATTTTGCTTAGGGCACAATGGCCGAAGACCTTCAGATCAAGTGTCGGGCATCAACTCCTCTGACGCATCCTGTTTTTGTGACGCTCAGCATCGAGGGCTGAATTATGACTGACATTCTTGGAGAAGCACTTCAAAAGCTCACCACACCAGAGCAACCTCAGGCGGAACAGTCTAGTGTTCCCGCCCCGGCCGCTACTGAGATTGTCCCCGTTGCCCCGCCAGCGACTACACAGGAGTCTTCTACACCTGTGCCTTCGGCGAAAGTTCTCGAACCGAGCCCGGTTGTAGATTCGCCAGCAACGCGACGAAGTCCTCTGCAGTATATTCAGGAACATCGCCGTCAAGCTGCTGCGATCGTCATCGCAGCTTGTATCGCAGTGTTCTGGTTCGATGACGGGTCGAACTCAGCCAGCATGAATTCGGCTGACAGCGATTCTGCTCAGGCCGACGCGGCCGAGGAAGAACTGATGCTGGATGAGTTTGATGCGATCGAGGTGACACCGAAAAGAGAGCCCGCCGAACCAGCCGAAGTCGCTGCCGCGGATCCATTCCCGTTGACAATTCCGCAGATGGAATCCGACGCACCCCAATTCTCAAGTCACACCGCAGAGCATCCCCTGTTGCAGGAAAGCATCGGTGATGTTCGCAACCAGTCAGCCATGCAGGCTGAGTCCAACGGTAGTTTGGAATTTCCTGCTCAGCAATCTTCAGATAACTCACCTCCGACCATTCCGCGCTCAGTGCGGTTTACCGGTCGGATTCAGCCTCTCAACTAGATCTGCAGACAAGTCCCATGTATCAATCGTTCTGGAAGCTGAGTGGCAAACCATTTTCTCATCGGTCTGAGACAGCTCAGTTGTATCGCAGCAAGTCGCATCACGCGGCCCTTCTGCGGCTGAAGTATGGACTCGAAAATTTCCCCGGGCCCGGACTGGTGATTGGCTTGTCTGGTACCGGAAAATCAACGCTCGCGCGGACGTTTGCGGCAGAGAACTCCGAGTTTCGCCCATTCGCTCATGTCGTCTTCCCTGCTCTGGGTTGCGAAGATCTGTTACGACTGATCGCGGCTGAACTTTGCGGCAACGCAACTCCTGATGGAGCTGGCACAGACGCAGTTTTGCGACAGATCCAGCACAGCCTGAAACAGTACTCCGAACAAGGTCAGCAACCTCTGCTGTGCATTGATGATGCTCATCTGCTGTCCGATGATGCTCTGCAATATGTCGTTCAGCCGCTGCTGAACATGTCCGAATCAGACACCTCAACTCGTATGTCAATTCTTTTGCTGGGCTTGCCAACCCTGTCTTCTCGACTGCGAAAGGTGGGAGAACTCAGTGAGCGAATTGCGGTGACGACCCCGCTATCCGGCTTCACGGCTGCCGAGACCTCTGACTATGTGACAACAGCATTGAAGCGAGTCAACGGGCGAGATGACATCTTTGCTCCTGAGGCCTTAAACCGGCTGTTCGAGATCACCGCGGGAAATCCTCGCCGCATTAATCGACTCTGCGATATGGCCCTGCTGGTCGGTTATGCAGAGCAGCTGTCTCAGATCACTGAAGCCCACATTGATGCAGTCGGCGCAGAACTATTACCGGCTGCTGCCTGAGAATCGCAGCAAGCAAAAACGGCCCGCACGGAAGTACGTTTCTGAAAGATCGCCTCCATGGGGCTGCACCGAATTCGACTTGCTGCACCGTGGGAGCTGTGCCATCGAACTGTCGGATCTGCGGAGACGGCTTCGGCATCATCGACTTGCAAGATTCCGTTGGCATTGAGCGACCTTGTCCCCAAAGAGGCGGATTCTCAATGTGAGACGATCCTGTTGTCGCGGAAGTTTCATTGCCCCACCGGTATCGATGGTTCAACTCGACTTTTGATCGAGATTGAACTGGAGAATTGCGTCTGGTCGCAAGCGTTGAATGCGGTGATGCTTAACGGGCAATCATTGTCGATCTCCAGCAGCAACCAACCGTCAGATCGCTTGCTGCAAATTGACGTCACAGGACGAATGATAGCTTTTAACGTGCTTCAGTTGCAGGTTCCCATCGCCGCAAGCCATACTTCGGGACGATTGCTGTCAGTGACTCTGGTGATCGAAGAATAGGCCGTCGCCTCAGTTGATCGCTCATCGTCTCACCGCTTAGCAGGATGTTGGTCTAATGGGTTTTCACAACCCGAAACCTCAGTGAAGGAGACATCTTGCCGCGCTTTCAACAGCAATCCCTCGCTGACGCAGCGGGTTAGGATTAGATCAACAGTCTGTCAGAGGACTTCGCCGCAGTCACTGCAGAGTTTCCAAGAGGCCCGAGATGATGATGCGTTTACTGTCAGTTCTCTTCCCGTTGCTTTGCGTCGTTAATGCAACAAACGCATGTCCGACGGATGAGTCTGTGAAGCTGAAATGGACTCCACTGCCATCACTCCCCAATACTCCCGGAGTCGCAAGTCCATTTGTGGGGATCAGTGGCGAGGCGCTGTTAGTTGCGGGTGGAGCAAACTTCCCGGATGCACCTCCATGGAAGAACGGAACGAAAATCTGGCACGATGACGTTTATGCCCTCATCGATCACAGCTGGCGAATCGTCGGAAAGCTGCCGAAACCGACGGCCTATGGGATTTCATTTCAAACGTCGCAGGGAATACTCTGTGTTGGCGGCAGCGATTCGAAAAGTCATCTCAACGATGTTTTTCTGATGCGATTCGTAGCAGGGCAGATTGAGCTCGAGAGCCTGCCACATCTCCCCATGCCGATTGCGAATGCTTGCGGAGTTCGTGCCGGCAGCACGGTCTACATCATAGGAGGAACCGAATCGCCGACATCCACGCAAGCTTCGTCGAGCTTCTTTTCGCTGGATTTATCCGCTAAGAAACCACAATGGAACAGACTCCCCGACTTACCCGGTCCAGGACGCATGTTGTCGGTTGCCGCAACCGATGAGAAATCGATCTTCATGTTTAGCGGCGCATCTTTGGCTCCCGGGAATGACAGAAAGCCCGTGCGAAGTTATCTCCGCGATGCATGGCGTTTTGACATAGCTCGCAGTATCTGGGAGCGTCGAGCAGACCTGCCGTTCGCTGCGGTCGCTGCGCCATCTCCGGCAGTAGTCACCAGTTCAGGGAAGATGATCATCCTCGGCGGTGACGCTGGCTCGCATGTTGGCTTTCAGCCTCCGGAACAGCATCCGGGATTCTCCATGACCGCGCTGGTTTATGATCCGGTGGCCGATCGATGGACCTCAGAGATTGCATTGAGCATCTCTCGCGTCACCGCGCCGTTGGTGAAAACTGAAGACGACTTTGTGCTGGCCAGCGGTGAAGTTCGCCCCGGAATTCGTTCTCCGGAGGTTTGGCGGCTCAGGATTGATGAGCAGAAATGAAAAGACCGCTTTCGTTTTGAATCGAAAGCGGTCATGTGCGCGTAACCAGAATGGCACTGGCCAGGGGCGTCTATTTCGTTGTTTACCGCCCAGCCGGAGGCGCCGGCTTGTGTGCAGGCCAGCGCCTTCGTCTGGGCGGTAAACGGAATGGCTGCGGTTTTAGCCAAGTTCTCCGCGGACCTTTTCCAGCAGAGCCTTGGTCGCCTTAATGCCCGCAAATTCGTCCAGCATGCTGCCTTCGTATTCGATACCAACAAAGCCACTGTAACCAGCATCAAGAACGATCTTCATCATCTTCCTGTAGTCGGTCTTCGTTTCGTTGCCTTCCGCGTCAAAATCATGTGACTTCGCACTGACGGCTTTGGCGAACGGCATCAGTTCGGTTACGCCCTTGTAACGGTCATACCAATCTTCGTCTTTGATACGGAAGTTTCCGAAGTCAGGCAGAGTTCCGCAGTTCTTCAGATCAACTTTCTTCATCACTCCGGCCAACCATTCGCCGTTTGAAGACAGACCGCCGTGATTCTCAACGATCACATTCAGGCCATGCTCTGCGGCAAACTCTGACAAGGCTCGCAGGCCGTCAGCCGCACGAAACTGCTGTTCTTCAAAGGTGCCAGCACTTCCCGCATTGACGCGAATAGAATGGCAGCCCAAAGTCTTCGCAGCTTCGACCCATCTGTAGTGATTCTCGACGGCCTGAATTCTCTTCTTCAGATTTGGGTCACCCAGATTTCCTTCTCCATCGATCATGATCAACAACTGCTTGACACCATTGTCGGCGGCACGCTTGTTTAACTCGGCCAGATAAGCCTTATCCTGAGCCTTGTCCTTGAAGAACTGATTGACATACTCGATGGCTTCAATGCCAAATTCTTTCTTGGCAGTGAGAGCAAAGTCGAGGTTATCCAGTTTCTTGGCGTTGATCGTCTTGTGAAGCGACCATTCAGCCAAAGAAATCTCAAACTTGGCAGCGGGCTTAACCAACGCTGCTGAAGCAGCTGAGCCTGCAGCGGCTGCGGCAACGGATGCCGCGAGGAACGATCGACGTGACAACGGAGTGGTCATAAGGAATACTCTTTCAGGAGATGTCAGGAAAAAACCGGGGACCATCGCGATGACTCGCCGGTCTCCCACAATTTCGACGCTCATCGCGCCGAAGCAATACATCCAGTTTAGCCACGTTCATCGCCCTTCTCAAATTACGAATCGAGTTCCCCCGGAACTCAGTCAGGAAATCACGGTTCATGTCTTCAGAATCAGAGAATCGCCAGCGAATTCAGACGGCCCTGATCGCCGGATGCGGCTATGTTGGGCATCGCGTCGCCCAGAGCTGGGCCGCCACAGGAGTTGAGCCATTCGCGTGTACTCGTGATGCCGCTAAGGCCGAGCAGCTGGCGGCTGAGGGCATTCGTCCGGTCCTGATGGATCTCTCTTCGCCTGAGAAATGGCCGGAGCTGCCAGCGATTGATGTTCTGCTGTGGAGCGTCGGATTTGATCGCAGTGCTGGTGCGGATCGCACGAAGGTCTGGATCGATGGACTTCGTGAATTGTTAAGTCGTGTTCAGTTTCGAACAGAACATGGCAGAGTCATCTACACTTCAAGCACGGGAGTCTATGGAGATTCCGGAGGCGAAGAGGTCGACGAAGAAACTGTCGCTTGCCCTGACTCTGAAGGAGGCAAAGCGTGTCTTGCCGCAGAGCAGATCCTTCACGAGTACTCCACCAGAACCGGGCATGCTGTCACAGTGCTGCGGCTCGCCGGCATCTATGGTCCGAACAGACTCCTGCGGCGGATTGCCGATCTGCAGAATGGCATACCAATCACGTCTCCCCCGGATGACTGGCTCAACCTGATTCATGTGGATGATATTGTTCGGACAGTGAATGCTGTGGCGAACCGTTCAGAGTTACCAAAGATACCGGTCATGAATGTGGTCGCTGCAAACAGCGTGACTCGCCGAACCTACTACTCGACTCTTGCCGAACTCGCATCAGCGCCAAGTCCCGTCTTCGACGCCTCTTCATCGACGGAGTCATCTAAAGCACGGTCCGGCCGAGGAAGCGGCAATCGCCGGGTGATCAGTCGCGTGCGTTCCTCGCTGAACGTTGAATTTCAATATGATGACGTGAGAGCTGGGCTAAGGGATGCCATGGGGCGTTCCGACGGCTCGAGCCACTGAGCAGAGGCCTCTGGGGGCTGCTGCCCAATTCATACTGGCTCGATCCGACTTTCCGGCACATCTGACGCAATCGCTGCTGGCGTTTCGAATGCCCCAACATGCCGAGATTTACTCTGGCTATAAGCAATTATGTCCATCTGGATTTCCTGACCGGCAATCTCTGCCGAAATGAGCCGTAGGTTTAAACGGTTACATTTCGGGTACTCATTGCGCGCAGAGACGTCTGCGGTGGAGTGCCCTGGCGGTGTCATCAGGGAATTCCCCCAATGTCTTTGCGCAGTTTTCTACGGCAGACGCAAATGCTGATTCAGCATGGTCTGCATATGACTCGCGCCTCGCAAATTGATGGGGGATATGCACCGGCTGTTCAGGCCTCACGGCTGGAAGAGCGGATCCTGTTCAGTGCCTCAGCGATTGCCCCCGTCACGGCGGAGTTGGCGAATGCAGGGGCTTCAGTCGCGTCTTTGCTTGCGGAACCCGCAGCCGGTTCAGGTTCATCAGGCGATCTCTTCCCGATTTCTGATCAGCAGATGCTGGATCTTATTGCGGATACCATTCTTCCGGCCGGGGCTGAGATTCAGTCGTCACCAGTCGAGGTCACTGCAGACGAGCAGACGCTCGAACTCGTGTTTTTGGACTCATCGATCTCAAATCTCGACCAGATGATGACCGATCTGCGGGCGATGAACGAGCACGACAGTTGGCGAACTCTGGAGTTCGTTGTCCTTGATTCCTCGAAGGACGGGATCGCTCAGATTACGTCCGCCTTATTGCGATATAACGGCATCGATGGGATGCACATTGTTTCGCATGGCGGCACCGGGCAGGTCCAGTTGGGATCGACATGGCTGTCCATCAACAATCTCGACATCTATCGCAACGCGATCAGTGCGTGGCAGTATTCGATGTCGGAACAAGCGGACATTCTGTTCTACGGGTGTAATCTGGCAGGTTCGGAAGACGGACAGCGACTCCTGCAGGAAATGAGTATCCTGACTGA
>JBILXT010000344.1:0-7759 GCA_044378235.1 Planctomycetaceae bacterium | reverse complement strand
GTGTCAGCTCGAATTCGGTGCGGAAGAAAGTCTCTGGCGTTCGTGTGGTTTCGAGAAGTCGTTGAGTTCTGGCAAAGGAAACGGTTTACGTGGCTTTAGCGCATGAGCCTGAGGCGCTAGCCGAATTTCTGCGGCGAACTCGGCTAGCGCCTCAGGCTCAGTAAGTGTTGTCTGTTTTGCTGTCCGAGCATGAGAGAATGGGAGTTAAGAAAATGACAGCGTGTCGCACGATCTTCCGACAGAGTCGCATAGTGATCTCTCTGTCTCTTCTTGCGTTAGCTCATTGTGTCGCAGAAGCGGACGAGTTTGCGACGTCGATCACAGTGCCGTCAATGACGACGGCGCTGATTCAGCATGCCGAGATCGCAGCTCGCGAACCTGGGGTTCTGAAATCACTGTCCGTCAAGCCGGGCGACTCGATTGCCGAAGGACAACTCCTCGCGACACTCGATGACGAGCTGCAGGAAATTGCCGTGCGACAGGCCGAACTGAATGTGCAAATCGCGCAACTCAAAGCGGATAACACGCTGCCTGTCGAAACCGCCAGGGCGATGGTTCGTGAAGCTGAACAGGAAAAAGCCAAACTCGAAGTCGCTGCCCGCATCAGCCAGAAACAGGCTGAAAGTGATGTGGCCGTTCGCCTCGCCGAGAAGAGCAAGGATGTCGCAAAGTACGAATTAGACCGCGCTCAGAAGGCCAAGGATTCCTTTAGCGGAAGCATCTCCAATTCAGAACTCAATCGCCTGACTGTCCTGTTTGATCAACGCACGCTGGAGATTGAAAAAGCACAAGAGGATCGAGCCATCAATGTGCTCAAACCCGAAGCCGACCTGGCCGCTGTTCAACAACAAGCAGAAGCGATCGCGAGAACTCAATCACTGGCAGCCGAAAAAGAACAGGAACAGCAGGTGGCCCAGGCGAATCTCGAAGTCGCCAAATCAGAACTGGCCGAAGCCAAACTGCAACTGGAACGCCGACGCTTGAAAGCTCCGTTTGCCGCAACGGTTGTTGCGGTGAGTCGTCAACCCGGCGAGTGGCTGGAACCTGGCTCTGTGGTTCTGCGACTCATCCAACTGGATCGTCTGCGAGTCGAAGGTTTCGTTTCGGCGGACCAGGCCGTACTGATGGCACCGGGCCAACGCGTTCAGATCGTGTTTCCTGGAAACGTGGTCGAACCTGTTTCAGGCGAAATTACTTTTGTCAGCCCCGAGGTCGAACCGGTCAATCAGCAGGTTCGAATCTGGGCAGAGTTTGACAACCCGGAAAAACGCATTCGACCAGGCCTCGTCACAACCATGGAAGTCGAAGCCACGAAATTAGAACCTGTCGATGGTGGGACGCAAAAGGCGAAGCGTTGATGGCGTGCTTCTTGTCGCTGCGCTGAAAATAATCCCCAACAACAAACGGAGACTTTGATTCTTGGTTGAGCCCCGAGTCAACCTGCAACCATCGTCGCAGCAGCGACACGAATCGCCGCCGGTTGAATGGCGTCAGCGATGCGATCTGATCATACGTCCGCAGGATTCGGGTTATTGGATCGTGAAGGATCCATTGTCGCTCAGTTACACTATGCTCAGTGAGCAGGAAATGGCGATTCTGAGACATGTGGATGGCACTCGATCCATCGCCGATCTGCTCGGCCTGCTCAACTCCGCATGGCCTCAGCGTGAGTTCACTCGCGAAGACGTCGAGGACTTTCTTGCTCAACTCATCCAGAATCAACTCGTGGTCAGAACATCCACAGGTCGCATTCCGGCTGGAACACGCACGACCATACCGGCCACCGCAAAGGCAGGCTTCCGAATCGGCAGCTTACTTCGATTTCAGCTGCGTCTGATTGATCCGACTCCTTACTTAAATCGACTCGAGCCGATTATCCGTCGGCTGTTTTCCCGAGAGTCTGGTTTCGCGCTGATGGTGTTGGTTGTTGTTGCACTCGCGATCGTATTTCTGCGGTTTGATCAACTGGCCAAAAACCTGCCCGGCCCGTGGGACTTCTTTGGCCCAGATAATCTCTTGTTGTTACTGGCTTCATTTGTCATTGTGAAAACTCTGCATGAACTGGGGCACGCATTCGCGGCTCGACGATTCGGGGCGGAGTGCCATGAAGCCGGCGTCATGCTGATGATGTTTACTCCGTTGCTTTACACCAATGTCACGGACGCATGGATTCTGGACCGTCGCAGTCGATTGATGATCACGGCGGCGGGGATGCTGGTGGAGCTGGCTCTGGCCTCTGTCGCTACGATTCTGTGGTTTGCCGCCTCGCCCGGAATTTTCAAGGCGATGCTCGCGAACGTCATGGTGCTGTGTACCGTCGGAACAATCGTGTTCAACGGGAATCCCCTGTTGAGATTCGACGGCTATTTTCTGCTGACAGACTTCGCAGGACTTCCCAATCTTTCTCAGCGTGCGTCTCATCGCCTGCAGCAGTTTTGGTCGTTCCTGTTACTGGGCCGCACAGAAGTCCGCGCTGACAGAGAACCGCCGTTTGTGCTGGCCTACGGCATCTGCTCCGGGATTTATCGAATCTCGCTGAGCCTTGCGATTCTCTTGATGCTTTATCATCTGTTCGACCACTGGAACCTGCGAATCATTGGCCTCGCGCTGACAACAATGGCAACGGCATCCATGATCGCTCTGCCGTTGTTCAGCTCTTTCAGTAGCTTGTTGGCCGAGATTCTGCATCAGAAGCAACGAGGATATCTGCTGATGCGATCCTGTTTCATTTTGGCACTTCTTGCGGCTGGCCTGTTTGTTCCTCTGCCGCATTCGGTCATCGTGCCGTGCGTTGTCGAACCCGTTGGTCGGCCGATCTATGCCACGATGTCCGGGGAGTTGAAGTCATCGGCGGTCTACGGCCAGATTGTTGCGCCGGGCGATGTTCTTGCTGTCACCAGCGACCTCAAGTTGCTGCAGGGGCGAGCACATCTGCAGGGTGAAGTGAAGCTTCTGCAAACGCGAGTTCGAGCTTATGAACTTGACCGCACGGGGACGCAATCGGCATTGCTTCCGGAAGCTCGAAAAATGCTGGATTCTGCCCAGCGGCGAGTCGACCAGTTTGAAGCAGAATTGAAGAGATTGGCCACGACTTCGCCGACCAACGGACTCCTGATGCCACCTCGCGCAACGCCGTTGCCCGAAGACAAGAGTTCACTCAACAAATTGCACGGCTGTCCTCTCGACCCACACAATCTCGGCGCGTTTATTGAAGAAGGGACACTGCTGGGTACGGTCGGCGATCAGGCGACTGTGGAGCTTGTTCTGCCGGTAAACTCCGCGGAGAGACAACTTCTTCGCGAAGGTCAGCATGTGGAGCTTCAGCCAACGGGCAATCCTCAACTAAAATTCTCCGGAACGATCCTTCAAATGCCAACGCTGGAATCGACGGAGATCCCTCAGGAACTCACCGCCGCCGGTCTCGTGCCGCCGCTTACAGCCGCCAAACCCGGCGAGGACACTCGACGCTGGCAGGTGGTTTGTCAGGCCGTAATTCCGGAAGGCAGCTCACCGCCACGTTTATATTCAACCGGCCATGTGCGAGTGACTGTGGAGCCAGCTTCGATCATCACAAGGCTATTGCGTTTCCTCAATGTGGCTTTCGAGTAGCCGAGGTTGAACAAGCGGAATCTGTCGCGAGGCTCTGATGGCGAGTGCAATCCCCCATTCAGCTGCAGATCGAATGTTGGGGACCGAGAACGATTCAGACACAGTCACAAAGGAATTATCTTTATCTATCTAAAGGCGTCATATTCTCGTGGAATCGGACGAACGTTCAAAGATTCGCCCCACCTTGTGAAACCCGTTCGATCTTGCTCAAAGAAATGAACCGAATACACGGTATGAATTTCCGCTCCAGATGCTCCCAGCCGTAGAAATGCCTGGAGCAATGCCTGCCTCAGGTAAACGTCGGTCTCCGAAACCGCCAGACAGATTGTCATACACGCAAGGTCGTCACAAAGAGCAATGCAGTCTTCACAATACAAGTCGTACAGCCAACCGCCTGTCGGCTCAACTAACAGGCGTCCGGATATGAAAATCGGCGAATCAAGCCGCTTAAGGGACTCATGGCACGAACGAAAGTGTTGGACTCCAAAAGTGATCGTCAATCGAATTGCCACTGTTAACGAAACGAACCAATATCTGTACGGCAGAGAGTTAGCCGACGCGTAAAACACAGAATGAACTTTGTCCGCTTTCTGAATTACGTACACGATGCGTAATCTATCGCGAATACTCGGCGGCTGTCAGCAGGTTAACATTGGCAGTGTTGGTTGTCACCCGAAACTCGGAGTCGAAAGACTATCGGTCCGCGACGATCGCTCCAGAGACAACTGGACGCTCGTTGCTCTACAAAGCTGACTCAGTGCTGTTGTTCTCAGAGCATGTTCGATGCAGAACATTCGAACCTGCTGAGCAAACCCGGCTGGTTTCAATCTGGAGTTTTTTCACTGCATATTTGTTGAAAACTCCAGACGATCAATGGAAGGCTTGGTGGGGACTGTTAATCTGCAAAAGCAACGACTCGATGCGCGAATTATTTGGTCTAGTAAAGAGAGGGCAGGAATCCTCTCGACGGAGCGACAGGTGTACGGTAGTTCGGCCTGGCCTTCGCTTACGATCCATGTTTGCCGCGCGAGTCGACATCGTCACAGTTTCCACGGGAGTTATTCCACATCAATGGCAGACGATTCAACCATCAAATCGCTTCGTGAAGCGTTGAGCATTTCGCCGGATAATGTTGCGCTGCGAAAACTCCTCGGACGAACCTTGATGCAACAGGGACAGGCGGCAGACGCCGAAGCGGAGTTTCGTAAGCTCGTCGAGATGCGTCCGGACGACAATGAAGCTCGTCTGGATCTTGCCAACGCATTTTTCCAACAGGGCAAGTTCTCTCCTGCGCTGGTCATTGTGGAGGATATGGTTGCGAAGCGAGGAACTCCTGCCGGAGCTTATCTGCTGCATGCTCGCCTCCTGATGCAGCGTGGTGAGACCTCGTTCGCCATCACCGAGTACAAGCACGCCGTTGCAGAAGATGCCGCATTGCGAGACGCCGCCCTGGAAGCTGAGCTGGGCATCGAGGCTCCGACGAATTCGCCTGTGTCAGAGGGGCGAGTTCGCGCGCCGTGGGAAGGCGAGGATGAACCCGCGAAGACTCAACGAGCAGACTTCGAACGTCCGCTGGTCAAATTCAACGATGTTGGCGGCATGGCGAATCTGAAGGAAGAGATTCGCATGAAAGTCATTTATCCGATCCAACACGCGGACATGTTCAAAGCCTACGGAAAAGCCATTGGCGGCGGCATTCTGATGTACGGCCCACCCGGCTGCGGGAAAACTCATCTGGCCCGCGCGACGGCAGGAGAAATCAGCGCGGGCTTTCTGAACATCGGCATTCACGATGTGCTGGACATGTGGATCGGCAGCAGTGAAAAAGCCCTGCATGCGCTGTTCCAGACGGCTCGAACCAACAAACCGTGCGTTATGTTCTTCGATGAAGTCGACGCACTGGGAGCTTCGCGGGTCGATATGAAAACCAGTGGAGGTCGCCATCTGATCAATCAGTTTCTGACAGAAACCGACAGCGTGGCATCATCAAATGAAGGCGTGTTGATTCTGGCCGCAACGAACGCACCCTGGCATCTGGATCCGGCTTTTCGCAGGCCAGGGCGTTTCGATCGCATCATTTTTGTGCCACCTCCGGATCGCGAAGGACGAGCAGAAATCTTACGACTGCTGTTGAAGGGCAAACCTTCCGGCACGATCGATCATGATGCCATCGCGAAGAAGACGGAAGAGTTCTCAGGGGCCGACCTGAAGGCTGTCGTCGATGTTTGTGTTGAAGCGAAGTTGCAGGAAGCGATGAAAACCGGTCGCCCATTGCCGATTGAAACTCGCGATCTGCTGGCCGCGGCCAAACAAGTTCAGCCATCAACTCGGGACTGGTTCAGCTCGGCTCGCAACTATGCTTTGTATTCCAATCAAGGCGGGCAGTACGATGAAATCCTCAAGTATCTGAAGCTGAGTCGATGAACACAGACTCCTATCTGCTGCGTGCCCGAGTGCTGATGAGCCAGAACCGCATGGAGCTGGCCGAAGAGCAACTGCGCATGGTGCTGGCTTCGGAATCGTCACACAGTGAAGCTCATGCGATGCTGGCTTTGTGTCTCGTTGAAAGAGAAGCCTGGGATGCGGCCACCGAGGAAGCTCAGCAGGCGATTTTTCATGGTCCCGAAGATCCGATGGCCCATTATTCTCTCGCACGAGTCATGCTGAAACGCAATCGCCCTCGGGAAGCTCGCGAAGCCATCAATGAAGCATTGCGGCTGTCTCCCTGGAATGCCGACTACTTCGCAACGCTCGGCGCGATCGAAGCGGCCGGCGAGCGATGGGAAGAAGTTCTGAAAGCGGCGCAGCAAGGTCTCGAGGCTGAGCCGGAACATGAAGCCTGTGAAAACCTGCGAGCCGCAGCCTTAACAACACTTGGTCGACGATCAGAAGCCGGGCTGACGATTCAGGAATCTCTGCGACGAAATCCCGAGAACGCGTTTACTCACGCGAATGAAGGCTGGCGGTTGCTGCACGTTCGCCAACCGGAACAAGCGATGGTCCACTTTCGCGAAGCGTTGCGACTGGACCCGAACATGGAATGGGCCAGACGCGGCATTGTGGAAGCGATGAAGGCTCGCTTCTTTATCTACCGCATGATGCTGGGATTCTTTCTGTGGATCGGACGCTTTCCACCAAAAACGCGGTTGCTGCTTCTGATCGGAATGCCGATCGCACAGTCAGTACTCCAGACGACCGTCGAGTCGGTGCCGTTTCTGGAGTTTCTTGCCTTCCCGCTGATGCTGACGTATCTGTTGTTTGTTTGGATGTCGTGGACATCTTCGGCATTGTTTAACCTGGTCCTGATGCTGAATCCATTTGGTCGACTGGCGCTGAATCGCGAAGAGAAGGTTCAGGCCATCGCCACAGGTTCATGCGTTGCGGCGGCTTTGGCGTGCGAGATTCTGTTCCTGTATCAGTCACTGAGGTTGCCTGAGATACTTTCACACGGCACGTATGTTGCTGCCCTATATCTGGGACTGGCCGTGCCTGTGATCACCACCACCGGCACCAAGGAACGCCCGAGAAAATTCGCCGCCGCCGCGTGGACGTTGCTGGTGCTGTATTTTTGTCTGACGACTACCTACCGAGCGTGGAACTTCTCTGAGATTGCTATCAGTACTCCCGAACCAACACCAATCCCTGCTGAAATGGAAAAGGCCTTTGCTCCACGCAAAGTCGGCGAAGCATTGAAGATCGATATCCCGCCCAACATTGATGCTGCTGTGGCGAAAGATTGGATTAAGATTCTGCAGGAACACAACGACTACATCGACAAACTGCGAACTCCCGGCAAAGAATTCAGCAGTCGATTCAGCAACACGGTAACTCTGCTGATCTTGTCGACGTGGATGGGGTTGGCTTTGATGATGATTCCTGTCAGGCGTTAAGAACATCTCAGGTCATTGCCGCATTTGAGCAGTCTAAATCCCCGAGGTGTCGTTTCATTCGCTGTCATAAGCAACGCCCTGTTTCTGTTTCTCCGAACCAATCTTCGATGGCCGAAGCCAAAGTCATCTTTTGCCTTTTGCCTTTCGAGAAGGGAGATGACTCACAATGCCTATCCCCAAACCCGGGGCGACCGAAAAAATGGTGAAAAAACCGGGATGAATTGACTCACACTGAAGCCTCCCTATTACACTGGGTCAAC
>JBILXT010000343.1:0-7811 GCA_044378235.1 Planctomycetaceae bacterium | reverse complement strand
CGTTTCATCGACGGCGTCATCGAACAGTCAGCTGATGAACTCAAATCCACAACCACCAAATCCCCTACAACTCATACCGAAATCGTCGCCTGAAAAATTCTCCCTGAACACAACATTTGGAAGTAACTCCCCTTCAAGAGACGTGAAAGCATCAGATAGCGGAAGGTCTTCAGCCGCAAACTCGCCTCCATGTCGGAGATAGTCACTCCAAACATGGCCGAATGGTGAGAATTTTTCTTTAGAAGGCGGATCGAGTTGGACAATAATCGGCGATTGATACGTTCCAGTAACGTAGCTGGTAACGTACGGGGGCCACAGAAAGCCTGCCATTCCGAGGATTCCTCGGAGTAACTGCTCAGAATCTGCGGAATGCCATTTTCTCATCGAACCGGCTATGTCATCAGCTTGGCAGATGTTGTGATGCTCCGCACTATACTGCAAAGTCACGATCGTTCTTATTTCTTCAATGACGTTGCTTGAGCTTAGGCACTGCATCTGCCCCGCGGGAAATCGAGAGAAGAACGCAGGAAGGATCACTTGATTCATGAGATACGTCAGATCATCAGGACGGGTGGCGAGCGCCAGCGCATTGTTGCACATGTGGAGGAAACGCGGATCTGATGTATCACTCTTCGCAGTTTCGCGTATCAGATCTTCCAGGACTGAGGTCGAGGAAAACACGTTCTTGACACCAAGAGCGTCTGCCCGGATTCGATTCTCGACAAGACTTCTTGACACTGCGGCCACGCCTTTCGCTGTCTCGTCTTTACGTATTAACGCGATCGTCGGAAAGCAACTCCCTTCTCCAGTGCGAAGAGAATGGCGTAGCAAATCCTTTGGCCTAAAGTCATAGCCGGCACGTCGGTAAATGCCGCGCCAATTATTCGGAATTTTTGTCCGCCCGATGTGCCGAAAGCCGAGATCTTCAAAGGAAATGCTCATCTATCCTGAACCCCTGATTTGCCTTTGGAAGTCTTTAGTCATCCGCCTGATCGCCATCCTTGATCACGAAGCGAGCCGCAAGTTGTGCGCAGGTCTCCGACCTCGCACGATCGCTGACCGACGGTCTCCACTTGGCTCGCAATTGTGAACAAGGGAGACCTACGGTCGACGAGGAAGGCTCGGTCACAGACCGGCCATCACATGGAAGGCAACATCAATCATCTGCCTGATCGCCGTCCTTTATCACGAAGCGAGCTTTCAGTCTTGCGACTTCGGTCGCCAGACCAGCAGACTTGACCGACCGCAGAACTTCATTGAAATCCTTGTACGCGGCAGGTGCTTCGTCTTTTGGATACTGACGGCAGTTGCTCAATATGTCGTGCTCTTCAAACGACTGATCGATCGACTTCTGGTCCAGTTCTCGAATCGCACGTTTGCGACCCAAAGCTCGACCGGCACCGTGATTAACGCTGTAACAACTGATGCTGGCACCTTCGTCGGCGACCATGACGCTCGATCCTGCCTGAGGATTCCCTGGCAACAGAATCGGATGTCCGGTGCTTTCATAACGAGTCCCCTTCAGCGAATGATGCCCGGCTGGAAACGCTCGCGTTGCCCCTTTGCGATGAACCCACGCGACGTTGTTGTTTACAACTTCCTTGCGAGCAATATTGTGGCTGATGAAGTACACAAGCTGTCCCGTAGTTCCAGGAATAATCTCCTGAAACGCTTCCAGCACCAATGCGTTAATCAACATATGGTTGGCCGTTGCGAAGTTTGCTCCCAGGGCCATGTCGTCGAGATACGCGTTGGCTTCCTCTGTTCCCAGAGGTGCATACACGAGTTCTCGATCGTTCCCCGGCAACGGAATATCCCACTTCGCGAACTTCGACTGCAGAGACTTGAACTGACCGTCAGCCAGGTTATGGCCGATGCCGCGTGATCCACAGTGTGACAAGAATGCCACGTGGTTATTTTTCATTCCGAAGACCTCAGCAGCTTTGCGAGCACGCTCGTTATCTTCCAGATGAACGACTTCACATTCGCCAAAATGGTTCCCTCCACCATAAGACCCAAGCTGTTTCATCTTGCCTGGAAACTTGTGGCGAAAGATCCCGACTTCCATATGACGATCCAGGCGTGCTCCCAGAGCATCACGAGTCTCATCGTGGCCTACGTGGAAAGAGTCTTCGCAGCGCTCAGCCCATTCCGGGGGAATTCCGAGCTGATTGCAAACTGACTCCGAAGCGCCTTCCAGCATCAACTGGCGACCAAGTGTCTCGTCGACTCGTCGAGATTTCGGAGCACTCTGCTGACCGCGGCCAGCTCCGGTCGGAGTTCGCTCGCAGATAGCATTGATGAGTGCTCGTCGAACACGCCGATCGTTGATTTCTTCAGCCGGAACACTCAACTGCAAAAGGCTCATTGAGCATTTAATGTCGACACCAACTGGTCCCGGATAAATGTGTGTTGGCGAAACCATCACGCAACCCACAGGAGCTCCGTAACCGCTGTGAGCATCCGGATTCAGCACGAGGTCAGTGACTCCTGGCGCAAGCCGCGAGTTCACAGCCTGCTTCAGGCAGCCTTCATCAAATGTGCTGCGGATGGCGTGTGTTCCAATGACTGTGATCAGTTTTGTGTTTGAGTCGGTCGTCGGCAAAATCGCTGTGGCTTCGCCGGTGCTGATAAGTTCGTAAGCCATGATCTTTCTTTCTTATGGCGAGCGGCAGGGCGTCAGCCCTCCGAGCATTCTTCTTGGTTCTTGGTTCTTGGTTGAGCGGCAGGTTTACCACAGAGGGCACAGGGAGCACAGAGACGAATGGCACACGGAGGGCTGACGCCCGGCCGCTCGCCGGATGAAGACGCCGATCACGACAAGAATCGATGAAACGTTGCGCGCTCTACCGGACTGAGCTACGGCCCCGGTGCTGAAGCGAGCGATTGCTTGCTTCAGGGAATGGAGCCGGTGGGATTCGAACCCACGACCTCGAGGGTTACAGCCTTGTAGTTCCATCTGCATTCGTAATGCGGTGTTTTCAGATACTATTCAGGGGAGTCGCAGATTAAGATTAAGATTAAGATTAAGATTAAGATTAAGATTAGGATGAAGATGAAAATCAACAGGGGACGAGAAGGGTATCGAGAATTCTCCGCTTTCGCGGGGCGGGGTTTGAACCCGCTGGTTGCCAATGTATTCCCGATGGCATCCCCGGCTGATGCTCACAATGAAAAGCCCCAAAGGTCGACAAGGGATCGTTGAGAGGTGCGACATTGAGTAAATGTACTCCCAACAGCATTCGATCTTTGAGGTTTCGGAATAAGTCTTCAGCAGGCAGTCGTCTGTAGAAAGCATTTGAGATTTCAAATTTGAAATTTGAGATACTGCTCAATATCAACTGCCAACTCTCCTCAAACATCGCTCGACAAGGAATTCGTAAGACGTCGTTTGCTCTACCGGACTGAGCTACAGAATGCTTTCGCACTCCGGCAGGATTCGAACCTGCGCCGCAACGGTTAAATGTAGTCCTACTGGCATTCGAACGGTGTTTGAGGAAAGTGTTCAGTGTTCAGGCCGTCACATTTCAAATTTGAGATCTGAAATTCGAGAATCAAGAGCAGATCCGACAAGGTTTTGACGAGACGTTTTTCAGGTGCTCTATCCAATTGAGCTACCGACCATTTGCATGACCGAGCGGGATTCGAACCCGCAACCCCCTGAGCCCATGTAGTCCCATCGGCATTCGGATCTGTGTTTCGATTTAAGTGTTCGGTGTTCAGTTTTCAGTGTTCAGCAGCGGCGGAAGTTCTGCCGCTGCGTTTTCTGAACACTGTCAACTGAACACTGAAAACCCTGCGACTCTCAAATTCTCATCTGAGAAATCTCATTAACCCAATGATTCTCTGAAAAGCGTCCGCCAGCGACGTCCGCAATCAGTTGAAACACATGGTCACTGAATCCTCCGACGTTGATGATGTCTGATCGTTCCTTGCCCTGAGTTGTCCCGTTAGGCTGGATATCGATACAGATCATCTTCGCCTGTGGATTGCGTTGTTTGAACGCCATCCACTCCTTCATCGTTTCAGTCGCCTGAGTTCCGTAGCCGTAGTGTCGATTTGAATCAATCCACGATTCGTTGTCGGAAACGTAGATGATCAAATCACCCTTCGCCTTCGTTTCGTTCAGGTGCTTCAACGGCAGGCTGCAATTGGTTCCTCCGGATGGCAACTTCATCAGCTTTTCAGCGTTTGTCATCACCGTATCCCGAGCATTCAGCTTGCAAGGTGTGACTCGGTCACTGAACGGAACAACAATTGTGTCCGGATTGCTCCGCATCACTGCGGCGGCAACCAGAGCGGCCACGTCGATACACTTCGCGGCCGTTGTTGAACCTGCTCGATGACCCGTCACAGGAGAATGCATCGATCCGGACACGTCCGGGAACACATAAACCTGCCCGCTAATCTGAGGCACATTGCGAATCGCAATTTCCATCGCATCCTGCAAAGCATCCTTGACTGGTCGAGGAACCTCGTCGGTAATACTGATCCAGGCTGTCAGCAACTGATAAGGGAAGACCTTAGCCTTCTCAATCAGGTTCGCATTCTTCAGCCGGTTCGCAATCACACCGACCAGATCCTTATCTTCAAACACACCCTGTCGCACAAACGTGTTAAGGTTCATGCGAGTCATCGTCCATGATGCATTCCGAGCAATCTGCTGCCAGTCTTTCTTTTTCAGGGGAAGAGCCGTCAACATCTGGAACGGAACATCAGGAGTCTTCACTTTGCCGGGATTGGTGTTTCGCTTGAAGGCTTCATACTGCTTCACGATCTCTGGCAACGACTCTTCATTAAAAGATCGTCCGATCAGATAAGCATACAAAGCTTCTCGTGAAGCATCCTTTGGCTTCGGATGAACCATCTTGATCACATCCGCCAGCGACGGATCGTTTCCAACAGAACCGGAGAACAACTGTTCGTCCGAGCGATTCTCCAGCCACTGCAGGATCAATCGCTTTGGCAACGTTCCAAGACTCTTTCGACCAACCACTCCGGATCGCATAATCTGCACGAAGTTACGCAGCATTTTGGGCGAATCGATGACTCGATCAAAGATCTCGGCCAGCAAACCCGGAGAGCGAACCGAAAGCACAGCACAAAGAAGTGCAGGCATATCCTTCATGTAACCCTTTGCTCGTGCGAACAACGCCACCTGAGTGATGTACTCCGGCTCATTGGCCCCGCACAGCTCCAGGATCGTTGCGAGCTGATCTTCGGAGGAAACGTAGAACGTGTTGTTCAGGCATCCGGTTGCCGCATACTGAGCCAGTTTGTGCTTTGCGGAGAACTCATACGCTGTTCCGCCAGCTTCGTTAACGGCATCAGTTTTTGGAGCTAACAATCCCACCAAAGACTTGAAAAGCGACTTGTTGGCCATGATCAGATTCTCCTGTTTTCGATTCCATCTCGTTGTCGTGTTGATTGATGAGATGTGACAAAGCAGGCTCTGTGCCAGTTCACAAGAAAATCTAAAACACTATCGCAAGTCATTTCTCACAAAGAGTTTACGCAACATATGTCAACTAAATCACATTTCAGGCAGCAAAACAATAGTATCCAATGCAATACCAAAATATCTTATCGGATAGCCAAGAGAAGATTCCGTACTATCGATGACCTTTTGCCACATGCGATTAGCCACTACCGCGCACAACGCAAAAATTCCCGGGGCCCCAGCACGGGCTCGAACGCCGGGAATAATTCAGAAAGGCCCTGCCGTCAGACTTGATGAGATTTTTCTTTCGCCTTAGCTGCCTGATAGGCCTCTTCCATCTCGATCAGCGTCGCATCCCTCATGTCTCGCCCGAGTGACTTCATAGCGGCTTCGATGGCTTGAAATCGGCGAGTGAACTTGGCGTTGGATTTGCGGAGAGCCTCCTCCGGATTGATGCCCCAGCGTCGTCCGACATTGGCCAGCACAAACAACACGTCACCAAGCTCCGACTCGGCACGCTCACGAATTCCGAGATCGCTAATCGGCTGGTCTGGAACTCGCACGGCATCAACGGTGGCGGCAACCTCTGGAATCTCAGCCGAACCGAACAGCTCATGAGATAACTCTGCCAATTCTTCTTTCAGCTTGTCGAACAACATCCGCCGATCCGGAAAGTCATAGCCCACGGCCGCAGCCCGCGCGGTTATCCGAGCAGCTCGAGCCAGCTCCGGCAGCGCCACGGGAATCCCTTCCAGCTGCGATGTGCGAGCAGGTTTCTCCTGTTGCTTGAGGGCCGTCCAGTTGCGGCGAACATCATCAGTGGTGGCAGCTTCCACATCGCCAAACACATGCGGATGCCGCCGAACCATTTTGTCGGCGATCTGCCGTACAACAGCCGTCAGCTCAAATCGGCGCTCATCAGCGGCAATCTGCGAATCGAGCACCACCTGCAGCAGAACATCTCCCAGCTCTTCCTGAATGGCCGCGTTGTCGTCCGAATCGATCGCTTCCAACAATTCGTACGTCTCTTCCAGGGTATAGGGCTTAATCGTCTTCATCGTCTGCTGACGATCCCACGGGCAACCCTCTGGCGATCTCAGCCTGGCCACGATACGACACAATCGCTCAAACTCCGGAAGCAGCTCCTGAAAATCCGGGGCAGTTCCATGCACGGGCTGAGCGTCTGACATAGGGCATCACTGAGAGAAGAAGGAAAGAATTGACAGCTGTCGTTTCCGAAGTCTCTCCGGGATGCTCATCATTCGCAAGTACGCATCATTCCATTCCAAACGACTGCCGCAGCAGCTCCGGAACCTTCAACCCGAATGAGAATGATTTGCCAGTCTTCAGATTGTGAAACACGACGACCGCCGGACTGAACAAGGCCGCATCCATCGCGTAGAAGTCATGATTCGCGGCTTTGAAGAGTGACAGGAATGTCTGCCCATGAGCACTCGACGAGTTCGACGGGACCTTCGGCCCAATCTCCTGAATCAGGCTGTCTTCGCAACGAACCCACAGATTGACTGTGGCACCATACAGGATCGAATCATTCGTGCGGCCGATTCCCTGCATGTCGTTTTTCGCGACGGGCGGCAACGGAGCAACCCCCGTCCCGCTGATGATCGCGTCCAGGGGAAACTGCAGCTCATGCAGCTTATGCAGAGCGGTCTCAATCGACCGCGCAACAACCTGAATCGACCCCGCCTGCGATGCCGTTGGTGCGACCGCCAGAGTGAGCCGACAATCGCTCGGCAGAGCTTTGCGAACGACGGCAATGGCGTCTTCATTCGGCAAACTGCCTGCCTCCAGCACCCCGACGGCGACTTTGCCGTTTTCAGTTTCTGGCAGGTGGTGAAACAATTCCTCTTTCCGAGCCACCGCACGCATGGGGCCAGACCCCATCGCGAAATAGTTGTCAGTAGCAATCTTCCAGCCGGCATATTGACTCATCAAGCACGACGCCACCGGATGGTCGGTTCTGACGAGGATCTGCGGAACTGCTGGCAACTGGTTATCGCCGGGCACAAGGTCGACCTGCGCAAGTCCCGACAGACAAATTCTGGCCAAAAAGAGCCCGGCTTCGAGACCTCCTTCGGCTTTGACTCCGAAGTCCAGCAACGTGGCATTCGGCAAATGCTTCGCACTGATCCGCAGCGTTTCGCCGCGAGATTTTGCGAAGGTCGTCAAATGATCGGCTCGTTGATTCAGATGTTGTAGTGCTACGTTTTGGCTCGTCACTTTGAATTCACCAATGTTGATGCGGCGGATGCCGCGGTGTGCCTATGGATTACGTTGAAGATGAGTCGGTAGATTACTCGACGAACGGTCGCATTTTTTCTATGCCGAGTTTCGCGACTTCCAGAGGATC
>JBILXT010000342.1:0-7821 GCA_044378235.1 Planctomycetaceae bacterium | reverse complement strand
GCAATCTGAATTTCGCGATACTTACGACGAGCTTCTGCGTATTCGCCGATATCTTCCTGGTAACGTGCCCACGCCAGAAGAGTCTTCTCTGGATTCTTCTTCAGGGTCTTCTGAGCAGCGATGAATTCCGGGCTGAGCTCATCCTTCTCAGACTTGCTGCGAGAGAAGCTTTTCTTCAGCGCGGCGATCGCCGACTCTTCTTTTTTCTCAACGGGCGCCGATTCTTTCTCGACGACTTCTTCTGCCGTGGCAGTTCGATTTGATGCAAATGGCTTCGCCCAGAAATGACTTTTCCCGGACGACGCGCAGCCTGCTGACGTGCCGAACGCGGCAACAAGCAGCAGGGTTGTCAGAGATTGTCGTTTCATGTCGCACCTCCATGTGCGCGAGCCTTGGTGGCTCGAAAGTCACGACTGCTGATCGAACATTCACAAAGCAGGAAGCTCTCCAGAGTTCCCGCGGAACGATGCAGTCCTCTGAAGCTTTTCGGCTGTGGCCAGCCACAACTTCAGCAGGAACTGCGCATCAATACAGTTGATTAAACAGCCCTCATGCACGAATGACATGATTCGGCAGTTTTCATCCGGAAGTATTTCCAGAGGCCATTTCTTCCAGCAAACAGACGCTACGGTGTCGATCCGGTGCTGGTACCGCTCGCCGATCCGGTGCCTGCCCCGCCCGAGGAGGCTGACCCGAGACGCGGCGCCGGAATCGTCGACATATACATTTCATTGATAGCCTGAACTTCAGCAGCCGGCCGTCCAATCTGCTGACAGTCACGAATCGTGACCATGACTTCGCCAGCATTCTGCGAGCATTTCGCCATAGCCAGATTGACCGCGTCTGTTCGCAGGACGTCGAGTGCAGAATCGTACGTCGACTGGATGTAGACCGCTCGCCTTTCCGGAGGAACAACGTGCAGGATGTACTGCAGGTGAAGTTCACCGGAACGTGTCAAAGTCTGATTGATCGGATCAAAGTGCCGATCGTACAAAGTGGTTTCTTCCTGCCAGCCCAGCGAGGTCTGCGTATCCATGAGAACGGCGACGGATTCGCGGTCCTGACACACATAAGGCAGCGGCCAGTAGTGCTCGGAATAGTATGTGTGTGAAAACTGCTGTGGCGGCAGATTTGTGCGCGGACGAGCGGGCCAGATTTTGCCCTTCTTGTACTTCTGACGAACGCCGGGAGGTAAGGTGCCTTTCTCGGCCCACCATCCATCTGAACCGGGCTCATGGCAGCTGGTCGGATCTTTGTGCCCAAAGAACTGTGGCCCCGCAGAGCAACCCTGCAATGCTCCTGCAAGCAGCAGGGCAAACGGAACAGCAAGCTTCTTCATGGCGACATCCACTCAGCGACGGAAGCATATCCAGATCGGCTGACCTCCCAGTCAGCAGCCCTCTGTTTCGGCAATTCCTGCCGACCAAAGTCGGAAGGCAATGAGAAAACAGAAGGGTTCCTTATCTTCTTCGACCTTTCCCGTGTCCTGGTTACACACAATCAAAAAATGGCCATCAGATCAGTCTTCCGGACTCGGGACAACGTGAAAACTCCGTCACACTTCCCCTATTTTCTCAATGCTGACCAGCATTCATGGTTCATCAATTGAAGTTGCCGGGGACCACGACTATTTTCAGCTATGATGCTTCTCAATAACTGTACTCCACTCCTCAGAGGTGGTTCTGTTCATGATTTTTCTGCTCGATAATTACGATTCCTTCACGTTCAATCTGGTCCAGCGGATCGGCGAAATTGATCCTACGGCCGATATTCGCGTTGAACGAAACGACCAGATCACTCTGGAGCAGATTGAGGACTTGAAGCCGGAGCGAATCATCATTTCGCCGGGTCCGTGTACTCCTGCCGAAGCCGGACTTTCTCGCGATCTCATTGCTCACTTTGGCCCAAAGTTGCCGGTGCTGGGAGTTTGTCTCGGTCACCAGTGTCTGGCTGAAGTGTTTGGAGCCAAAGTTGTGCGGGCCAATCGACTGATGCATGGCAAGACATCGCTGATTTCTCATACTGGTCAGGGCGTGTTCGCCGGGCTTCCGGATCCATTCCAGGCGACTCGATACCACAGTCTGATCGTGCCTCGCGAAACTGTTCCGGATTGCCTGCAGATTACCGCATGGGTCGAAGATCCCGGGCAATCATTTGAGGTCATGGGCTTGCAGCATCGTGATTACCCGGTGCATGGTGTGCAGTTTCATCCCGAGAGCTTTCTAACGGAGAAGGGTTACGACCTGCTCCGCAACTTCCTCGCCATCTGATGCAGGAGTTCTCACCTCCGTGACCCCGCTGCCCGAAAACCCGGCTGAACTCGCACAGCTGGGGCGGCTGGAGCTGATTGCTCAGCAACTGGTCGAAGGGCTGATGATGGGCCGTCATCGAAGTCCCTTCAAAGGTTCCAGCGTCGAGTTCGTCGAGCATCGCGATTACAGTCCCGGCGATGAAATTCGACACATCGACTGGAGGGCTTATGGAAAAACAGGCCGCTACTACGTCAAGGAATTCGAAGACGAGACCAACCTCCGCGCTCATTTGCTGATCGATGCCAGCGGAAGCATGTCCTACGCAGGTCGATCGATTTCCAAGTTTCAGTATGCACGTATGCTGGCCGCGTCATTGGCGTGGCTACTGCTTGGGCAACGCGATTCTGTCGGACTGATTACGTTTGATTCGGCGATACGTGCTCAGCTGAAACCGTCGAGCAATCGAGATGGCTTTCGCAGGATCCAGGAGATTCTCGAAGAGACCACGCCGGGCGCTGATACGAGTCTTGCTGCTGTTCTGGAGTCCGCTCTTCCCGGGATGACTCGACGCAGCCTGTTGATTCTGATCAGTGATTGCTTCGACGACATTGATGTGTTGACGAAGGCTCTTCAGCGTTGTCGGCATGCGAAGCATGAGGTCATTATTTTTCGCGTCGCGGCTCCGGAAGAAGAAACCTTTCCGTTCGAGCGACCGACCGAGTTCCACAATCTGGAAGCCGATCATGGGCGACTGCTTGTAGATCCGCTTCGGTTGCGAAAAGAGTACCTGCGGCAGTACAACGAGTTTACTCGTACGCTGCAGAAAGAATGCGGCGCGATCGGGATCGATTGTCGACGAGTGCTGACGAGTGACCCGCTTCAGCAAACACTGGGTTCATGGCTGGCCGAACGACAGGCGGCCCAACGCATCAGATTTTCATGACGGCGACAGAACGCATCAGCGGCAGAAATTCCATCTGATCGAGAATATCTCGCTGGAGATCAATCCCCGGAGCTACTTCGATTAACTCGACGCCGTCCGGTTGCAGTCGGAAAACGGCACGTTCTGTAACAAACAGAACATCACGCTGGGCGTCTCGTGCCAAATGACCGGCAAATGAAACCTGCTCTACTTGCCTTACGAATTTCGCAACACGGCCTTCGCGAACGATGCGAAGCACGCCATTTTCGACGGCCACTTCCAGGCCATCAGTTGTCAGTGTTCCACAAAAGACAAGTCTTCGCGCGTTCTGTGAGATATTGACGAAGCCGCCGACGCCGGCAAATCGAGTCCCGAAACGAGAGACATTCACGTTTCCATGTTGATCAACCTGAGCAGCGCCGAGTGCGGCGAAATCGAGTCCACCGCCGTCGTAGAAATCAAACTGGGCGGGCTGATCAATGATCGCTTCCGGATGCACCGATGCGCCGAAGCTCAAACCACCGGCCGGCATTCCACCGATGGGGCCGCTCTCCAGTGTCAAGGTGACGTCGTGCAAAAGCTTTCGCTCTGCGGCGATGCGAGCGACTCCTTCAGGAAGTCCGATCCCCAGATTCGCAATCGCCCCCGGCAGCAATTCGTCGCAAGCTCGTGCGGCGATGATGCGTCGGGCATCCGGAGGCATTGCTGGTAACGAAGGCTGGGCCGCGGGATCGTTGATTGCAGCTGGCTGGCAGTAGCTTGAGTTAAAAGGTTCACCAAAAGTCTGCCAATGATCTGACTCTGCGGCGACCACAATCTTCGAAACAAGCTTGCCGGGAACTCGCACATGCTGTGGTGCTGCAGGTTTATTCAGAATTCGCCGGACCTGAGCGATCACGATGCCGTGATGATTATGGGCGGCCTGAGCGATGGGCAGTACATCTCCGATCACGGCTTCATCATCCATGATCAGGTTGCCAAACGGGTCAGCGGCCGTAGCACGGATCAATCCCACATGAATGGGAAAGGCATGATAAAGCAACCAGGTTTGACCACGCAGTTGAATGCGTTCGATCAGCTCTTCCGTTGTGCGATTGTTCAGGCGACCACCGGAGTGAATTGGATCGATGAAGGTGCCAAGACCCACATGAGTCACACAGCCGGGCCGTCCAGCGGCGATATCACGGAACAGCTGGCAGATGACGCCCTGAGGAAAATTGTACGCTTCGATCTCTCCAGCCAGAGCCATCGAGCCCAATCGCGGGATCAATCCCCAATGACCGCCGATGACGCGTTTAATCAAACGTGGATGAGCCAGGTGATTGAGACCTCGCTGCTTCCCATCGCCCTGCCCGGCTGCATAAACGAGCGTCAGATTGCTCGGGTTGCCTTCAGCAAGAAAACGTCGTTCGAGAGCTGCCGTGAGAGCTTCCGGATGACCGGCTCCGACGAAACCTCCTGAAGCCACCGTGACGCCGTTCTGAATCAGCCGAACGGCCTCGTCGGCCGAACAGAGCTTGTTCGTCAAAGGCGTCGTCATGCCCACCATCCGCCGTTGACATGTAAAGTCTGGCCCGTGATGTATGACGACAGCGGACTGCAGAGAAACAAAATCGTGCTGGCGATTTCATCGGGTTCGCCGAAGCGACGGAGCGGGATCTGGGCCAGCATTTGCTGTCGAGCCTGATCGGGAATGGACTTGCCCATTTCGGTCAGCACGACGCCCGGTGCGACGGCGTTGACGTTGATCTGACGACTGGCCAGTTCTTTGCTGAGCACTTTCGTGAGTGCAATCACGCCGGCTTTTGCTGAGGCATAATTGGCCTGGCCGAAGAAGCCGATCACGCCCGAGATGGACGCCATGTTAACGATGCGTCCTCCATCGTTCATAAACTGAACGGCCGTCTGGCTGACTTTGAAGACCGCCGACAGATTGGTTTGGATGACATCGTCCCAGTCCGCGTCGGACAAGTTTTTCATGGTGCGGTCGCGCAGAATAGCGGCGTTGTTCACAAGGAAGTCAACACGACCAAAGTGCGCTTCGATCTTTGTAAACATTCGCTGCAGATCATCGCGAGATCGGACATCGGCGTCGATCGCGAGGCAGCGTTCGCCGAGTTCTGCTGCGGTTTCTTCGGCGACGCGTTTGCCGATGCCTGACGAGTCGTTCAGATAGTTGATCACAATGGCCGCACCGGCTTTGTGAAGCATCGTGGCTGTCGCTTTGCCCAGTCCCTGCCCGCCTCCGGTAACAACTGCGACTTTGCCATTGAGATCAATGGAAATCATAAGGACCTGCGCTTTGTGATGATTCGATCTGAGGGTTCATAGCATCCATTGAAAACGCTGGCGTATGGTCCGGAACCACAGGCGCGCGTTCGTAACTGGAAAGATTAACCTCAAACCATCGCCGTCACAAAGGGCTAGAGCTTAGTCAACACTGAAGTTTCGTGTAGTGGACCTTGCCAAAGGTCCTGCAGCCAAGGGATCTTTAGCAAGATCCACTACTTCCAACTCGAATTCCTTATCCTGACGGAGCACTAGTCCATGAAGATCCGCTTGTAGCCGCGGAACATGCAGTCCAGAAGGTCACGACCTTCTTCGGTTGCTCGGTATCGAATAAAGCCTTCGCCGGATTCTGCTTCTGCCTGGACGATACGGATGTTGTCTTCTTCGCTGTACATCCATGCTTCTTCCTGAAGAATGTGGAAGTACTTGTGCAGAGCTTCTTCGGCTGTTGGCAGGAACACTTCACCGTCCAGAAACAGCTGGTAGCCGTACTCTTCGAGTTTTGGCCATGGAAGCTTGGAGCCGGTTCCGCGGTAATAAGGTTCCAGAACGGAATTGTCGTCCGGCTTCACGTTGGGATTGTGAAGCATATCGATCGCATTCCACGGACAGATTGTGAGTTGGTAAAACTCACTGCTGTCGTTTGGCGATCGGTAACACATCTGGCAGCCGATGCAGCGGCTGGTGTCGATCTGATGATAGCTCTCAGACGGAACTGGGCTGACGACTTCATAAATACAGTCAACAGGACACACCGTCGCGCAGGAATTGCACGACGTGCAGTTGTCCTTGTTGATGACGTTGATGTAACGAGTTTCCTTCTTCCGGTCAGACTGGCGAGTCCGGAAGTAGTCAGTCATTGAGATCGTCATCGTTGATACTGCCTAAATGTTCACTTGTTTCCGGTTTGGATGTAGCGGAAGCTGCCCGAAAATCCTACCGCGTAGTGTTGCTTCTGGCAGGCTTGATCGGCGATTTTCGATAGGCTCCGTCAGGATTTCCCGGGGCTGGGAAGCGGTCGGGGCCAACTCCCCGAATCCTCAAATGGCCTCGTTGTGCCAGCTTCAGCTGGCATTTGAATTCAAATCCATGCGGGAACACCGGCTTACATCGCCGCGATGAATTGCACGGTGGTCGTGCCCAAAGAATGCCCTGCTTCCGTCGTCGAATCTCAGTTTCGCCAGAAAATGGCTGGATAGCAATGTTTCATTGAGCAATCGTGTTTATGCTTGTTCTGCATGGCCCGCGATTCATGGAAATTTCCAATCCTCCTTCATTCAGGAGTCCCGCCGATGTCAACAACCCCGTTCAATCTCTTCTGCCGAAGGCCCGTTTTTGCTGCTGCCCTGTGTGCGGCCGTTGCAGGATCATCACTGATTCAAGCGGACGACGTGAAGACTGAAAAGCCCGCTGTAGAAAAGACGGAAGAGAAGCCTAAAGCATCAGATTCGAAAAAGGCCGACAAGGACGGCTGGAAACAGTTGTTCAACGGCAAGGATCTGGAAGGCTGGAAGATCACCAACTTCGGCGGCGAAGGCGAAGTGTATGTCGAGAATGGTGAAGTCGTGATTACTCAGGGAGCCGACCTCTCTGGCATTCACACCGAGCAGGAAATTCCAAAAGTCGACTATGAAATCCAGTTCGAAGCTCAGCGCGCCGCTGGAAGCGACTTCTTTGCGGGGCTGACGTTTCCAGTGAAGGATAGTCATTGCTCTTTAATTCTGGGCGGCTGGGGCGGAGGCGTTTGTGGTATCTCCAGCCTCAACGGGATGGACGCTTCAGAGAATCAAACGACCAGCTATCAGACATTCGAAAAAGGCCAGTGGTACAAAGTTCGCATCGTTGTGCGAGACAAGCATCTGCATGCCTGGTTGGATGACGCCAAAATTGTTGACGTTGATACGACGGACATGAAGATCGGAACTCGGTTTGAAGTTGATCGATCCAAACCGTTTGGCTTTTCAACGTACTCCACGACCGGACGTCTGAAGAACGTGCGAGTTCGTCCGCTGCCACCGGAAGAGAAGGAAGAGTAGTCGCTTCGATCAGAATGACGAACTGGTGCAGAAGCCGTTAGACCACCGGGGTGAACCCGGTGGCGTGGTCAGGCCCGACTTGCCACTATGGGGCTTGATCTGAGGTGTCAAAAATTTGGCATTGCAACGAGATTCATTGGGACAACTATCGATCTGATTTCGCCTCGTAGAGGCGGCAGCAGGTAGCCCCAGGCTTTAGCCCTTGTCATTACCCACGAAAGACTAACGTCGGGGCATCAATAATTTCATCCCTTCGATTCTGCCGTGAAGCTTTTTATAGCCAGTCCATATCGATTGCCAGCCGGGTTCACCGTCGTGCTTT
>JBILXT010000341.1:0-7851 GCA_044378235.1 Planctomycetaceae bacterium | reverse complement strand
GCAGCCTCTGAAAACGCTGGACGGTCGCGGCTGGTTACCTCCATCCGTGGCAGGACTGAATGTGTTGTGTCTGGCTTCCGGCGGAGGATGGCAGGCGATTCTTTACGCATGTGCCGGCGCGAACGTAACAGTGGTTGATCTCAGCGAGTCCATGCTGAAACTGGATAATCAGGAAGCCAAACGTCGTGGCCTGCGAATCCAGACGGTGCACACATCGATGGATGACCTGAGTATGCTTGGGGACGAATCATTCGACATCGTGCATCAACCGGTCAGCACATGTTATGTGCCGAGTCTCAAGCCGGTTTACGCAGAGGTCTCTCGAGTCATTCGCGACCATGGAATCTACATCAGTCAGCACAAGCAGCCAGTCAGTCTGCAGATTAGTCATCGCAATGAACGGCACCAGTTTGTGATTGGTGTCGAATACTACCACGAAGGCGCATTGCCAAAGCAGCAGGATACTTCCTATCGAGAAACAGGTGCGACTGAGTACCTGCATCGGCTGGAGCAGATCGTAGGCGATTTGTGCGTCAGTGGCTTCGTGATTGAGGATCTGCGAGAACCCAGACGAGCAGATTACAAGGTGGATGTGACTCATTTCGGCTACCGCGGACGATTTGTTCCGCCTTACGTACGAATGAAGGCGCGTCGAATGGCTCGTCAGGAAAAATCATCAGGCGAGGGATCCATCGGTTCAAAAATCTGGACTCCCGGGAGTCCGGGGCTTTAATTGAGAACACCTCGCAGTAGTAAAACACATCCGCAAGGAGACTTGCTCGCGATCTGACTGGGCCTCCACTTCGACATGTCAATTCCACAGATGCCGACCGAAAGGTACGCGGCGCCGGAAGTCTCCGATAAGGAATATTCGACTTCGGGAAATTTTCTGTTCGTTATTGAGTTCGTCTGCGTTCTTCCTGAAAAGCAGCGCGGCGATCGTTGATGGAGACGTCACAGCGGTTTCTCCTTGCTCACGGCTTAAGCACAGCGCCGGTCGGTTTACGGCGTTCTCACACGGTGTATTTCGGTTCCATGAATTCGTCGTGTGGTTTTCTTCGGGGGATCTCATGTTATCACGAGCACTCTTTGTCGCTGTCGCGTTGTGGACGATGTCCTTAGCAAGCGATCTGGATGCGGCCGGCCCGGACTTCAGCCAATGCCGGATTGAAGTCGCGTCTGAATCTGTTCCGGCCGGACAGATCGTGAAGTTTCAGATGATCCTGAAGAACAGCGGCGACGAGGATTCAGAAGGAACTGACCTGCGAATCAATGTTCCACAGGCCGGGTTTCTTGTTCGAATCGATGACCTGCCCGATCTAAAACATCTCGTCGAGGATCGTGAGGTAACGGCCTGTCTGAATTTGAAAGCCGGGGAAGAATTTCGATTCACATTCGATATTCTGGCATCACGTTCAGCCTCTGGAAGCATACTCAACACTGATGTTGAGTTTCGAAATTTTCTGAAAGAGGTTGAGTGGTTTTCTCAGGCCACCGTACACATCACATCCGAGCAGTCAAAAGACGGATGGATGATTGGAAAAGTCCGAGTTCATCCGGCTGCACTTTGGCTCCTCGGCTGGATTCTCGCGGGTTGGCTCCTGTTCTTTTGGATTCGGATGCGTTTGCGTCAGGTCTCTCAGCATCCGCTGGCCAGCCGAATGGCAGGAGAAGTGCGTCGCTGGCCGGCCTTTGGAATCACGGCCGTCGTTATGGCGTCTTCCGCGTTCCTGCTTGTCTTCGGAGGTCTGGCCTGGCGTGACTATAAGACTTTGACCAAATGGAAAGAGGCTCCGGCAACAATTTTGGACCGCCGCGAAGTGGTTACCACGTCGACCGGGCAAAGGAGAAAGGTCAACGGGCGAACGGAACGAGAAACATCAACGACGCGCTCGCCCGAGTTTGCGTTCAAGTTCATGGCCGATGGAAAGGAAGTCATCACATCCGGATACGAAACCGGAACATCAGTGCACATTGGCGGTCAGGTTACCAGCAAAGCAGAAATGGACTCGTGGCTGCCCGGAAAGACAATCACCTGTTGGTACGATCCCGAAGACCCGGCCAATGCGATTGTCCGACGTGGCTTTGGAGGTGTGTACTTCTTTGCGATCCTGCCGCTGCCGATTTTCTGGTTCGGAATGTCTCGCATTCGCCGGATCAACCTCACACTTCGCCGCATGAACGACGCAGCAAGTGAACAGTCCGGCGGACTCTTGCCTTAGCGCAACTTTCCAACGCGATTTGGTCACTGGGGTCTATGCGGGCTCCGGCTATTCTTCACCGTCAGTGGATCGCAATCAGGCGCGTTGTGTGCCCATGACGGCCAGCGTCTGAGACCCATGTCGCATTTTCTTGAGATCGACCTAATATTCACGCCGCTGGCGGGAGCTCGGGATCTGCATTTGTTTGCGGTACTTGGTGATCGTGCGGCGAGCGAGAGTAATTCCCTGAGCGGCCAAAGCATCTACCAGAGCATCATCGCTCAGAGGATCCTTCTTATCTTCTTTGTCGATCAGTTCCTGCAGCTTGATGCGGATCGTGTCCCACGCAACATCTTCGCCCGTCGATGATTGAGTTCCCCCGCCAAAGAAACGTTTGAGCGGGAATAATCCGCGAGCCGTCTGGATCCATTTCTCATCCACCGCTCGCGACACCGTCGTGACGTGCACGCCAACGCGATCGGCAATCTGCTGCATCTTCAGCGGCTGGATAAACTCCGGACCTTTGTCCAGAAACTCGTGCTGGTGATCGATGATCTCCTGAGCCACCTTGCGCAGCGTATTGTATCGCTGTTCGATAGATTCGATCAGCCAGCGAGCAGACTCGATCTTGCGACGAATCCAGTCCCGCGTTTCCGGCGTCGGATTCTCTTTCAGCATCTTGGCATAACGAGGACTGATTCGCAGTTCCGGCACGTACTCATCCAGCAGTCGCACGACATACCGACCGGTATCATCCTGCTCCAAAGCCAGATCCGGGGTCACTCGTTGAGCCGGACGCTGTTCAAAGCCGCGTCCAGGATAAGGATTCAGAGTCTGCATCTGTTCGATGCCGACTTTGATCAGATCCAAAGAGTATCCTGTGGCCTTTTGAATCAGAGGCAAGCGGTTGAACGCCACGTCTTCGAGATGGTCGCGAATCAGCGTCTCGACCACTTCATGAAACGGCATATGCTCATCGACCTGCAGCAGCAACATCTCACGATGATCTCTCGCGCCGACACCGGGCGGATCCAGATGCTGAATCATCTTCAGCACTTCGTCCGCTTTTTCGTTGGTGAGCTGATGTTCGTACAGGCGATTAAACTGCTGAGCAATCTCCGGCAACATGCTCTGAAGGCGGCCATTGTGATCCAGGTGCTGAATCAGATACTCGCCAAACTGCCGCTGCACAGGATCGATGCTGAAGAACGAAAACTGTTCCAGCAGATATTCGTGAAGCGACTGCGGACGAGCCGTCATGTTCGACATGACATCGTGCTGGCGGTCCATGTCGTCGCTGATCTGATTGGACGAACGCTGCATGCCGCCGAAGCCGACATTGTCTTCAGGCCACTCGGAAGAAATCTCCAGCAGGCGTTCGAAATCAGACTCGTTATTCTTTTCGTTGCCCGCAACCAGCTCGCGGTTCTCAACATCCTTCCGCAGTTCTCTGGCTTCACGGTCATCAACAGGCGGCGAAAAATCGGCCGCATCAGGCTCGGCGACAGGAGTATCCCGCTCCTTCTCCACTCGCTCCAGCGTAACGTTCTCGACCAGCTCCTGCTCGATACGTTCGTTCAGTGCCATCATGTTCAGCTGCAGAATCTCCATCGACTGGATCATCCGCGGAGCCAGCTTCATCTGCTGGCTCATCTTCATCTGCTGGGAAATGTTCAGATGCATGATTTGGACCGAAACACACCAAAATTACGATTTGTGGGACCTGACCTGCTGAAATCTACTCTATTACGTCCGTCTAAGTCGACGGGATTGCCCGCCACGCCTCACATTGTCGAAGCTGATACCAGAAAAATCGCTACACACGACAGCGTCTGTACACCAATCAGAACTGTTGACGGCCTCTCAATGCGTCCGCCAGCATCTCACGATTTGCAAATTCCAGCACGCTTCCCGAGGCGATTCCGCGAGCCAGTCTAGTGATTCGGACCGGATCGTTTTGCAGAAGATTGGTGATGTACAGAGCTGTCCCGTCACCTTCCAGAGTGGGGTTGGTGGCCATCACCAGTTCCGTAATGCCCTGCTTTCGAATTCGATGCACAAGCTGATGAATCGTCAGATCTTCAGGTCCGACACCTTCCAAAGGGGCAATTCGCCCGCCCAGCACATGATATAGACCAGAAAAGGCGCCTGATGATTCCAGAGCAACCACGTCTTTCGGCTGCTCAACAACGCAAACCACGTGCTGATCCCGGCGAGGATCCCGGCAGATACGACACAGAGTGTCCTCGGTCAGATTGAAGCACATGCTGCAGCGTTTGACGCTGGTCTTCACATTCCGAATGGCATCCGCCAGTGCATTCGCTTCTGCCACTGTACATGAGAGAATGTGATTGGCCAGACGCTCAGCCGACTTACGGCCGATTCCGGGCAGATGTCCAAATTCTTCGATAAGCGTCGCCACGGCCTTGCCGTAAGGATGCTCCTGTGTCTCCGTCTTCATCCTGTTACTTTCCATCGACATCCATGGTTTCTTGTACGACTCCACGCCGTTTCAAAACAAAGGGGGGGACTTGGTGAGGGGAATCGGGATGGCTGCTGATTTAGCGGATTCATTAGCCGGAACGCGTTAGCGTCCGGTTCTCGCCCCAGAAACTCAGGAGAAACAACCGGGGGCTAACGCCCGGCGGCTGATGAAACGACCAAACCAACAGTCCGTTAGCGCCGTACCGATCAGAGAAAGACCCTAGGTCCCCGCCGTTGCAGTTTAGGCATTCGGAGCCGTATCAACCAGCGGCCAATCAGAACGATTTCGAAGGATAAGCACTGATCACTTCGTTTTCATTTTCCAGAACAATTCGCACGAAGCGACAATCCGGATGGCCCTGACGTTCGCCTTCGCTTCCGCCAACCTGACCAATTCGGCGGCGAAGATTGACTGTGTAGACTCGACGACCGTTCTGCTTTTCGCTGCGTACGTCGGAACCGCCCTTTTTGGTTTTCATGAATGCTTCATCAATGACAGCCAGAATTTCATCGCGATCACCATCAAACACCCCATGAACAGGTTTCGAAGGATTATCTTTCGCGTGCTGCATCACGTGTTTGAGCCGGTGACCTTCTGCACCGCCTGGCACGTACAACAACCCCGCTGTCGATTCAAAAACGTTGTCTTCGATCTCTTTGAGTTTTCCGAGGTCAGAAGACTTCTCTTTTTCTTCATCGGCGGGAGGCGGGTTGTTTTTCTCCGGCGATGAGAGCTCCGGCCTTTTCTTCTCCGGCGTGCGTTCCATCTTCTTGATGGGAGAACTGCCACTGTTTTTCTTTTTCGGAGCGGCGGGCTTTGATTCTGTGGTTGCCGGTTTTTGCTCTTCAGCCGACGCAACAATCACCGGCTTCGAGCTTTCTCGCGTTGATTCGGAATCGGATCTCGCCCCAGCGTCTGCATCGGTTACCGATGATTTCTCTTCAGGCGTCTCCGCAGTCGAAGCATCTGGCTCAATTGTCTCATCCTGATTACTTGTCGATTCGGCAGCCGTGGTTTCGGCGGCTGTCGCCCCGCGTTGCTGTGCCTGCACCCACGATTCAATACGAGGCTTCAAATAAAACAGCAACGCCAGTGCGGCAAACACCAGCAATTGCACCCAGAGCTTGCGGCGGGTATTCAATGGTGTGTTTTGTCGAAGTTGCGTCATGAAGAAATAATCTCGCCAGTGTGCAAGAAGAAATTCGGAAACAGCAGTTTGAACAAAACAAAAGCCCGACGCCAGTGAGACGTCGGGCTCTGATTGTACTCACGGAAACAAGCGAGGCAAAAATGACACGGGCAACAAAGTGTCCCCGGAAATCACTCCACACCTGTATCCCCGAACTACTTGCTGTTAATCGTCACACCCGGCCAGTCGTCCGTACGGAACGGAGTCAGCGGCAGGCCAGCAGCGCTGAACATGTTGCAGACAGGATTGTCAGCCCATGCATAACGAATAGAGACAGGATTCGGAACATCCTTGCTGGAGACTTCAATCTTGCCATCTGGCAGGATCTTCGCATCTGCCCAAACGAACTTCTTGTCTTCGCCGGCAATGGCAAACCCGACAGGAGCTGCCACATCAAACGGACGCCAGCCCTTGTCGCTCTGAGCCACATAGTCAAACGTCAAGACGATCTTTGCGTCCTGCTTCTCCATGCTCTTGTACTGAGGACTATGGAACGGCACGTCAATTCCGTATTCATTGGCCAGAGCCCAACGAGCCAGACGACGTCCCACATCCACCTTGTTCTTTGGGTGAATGTCTTTGCCTTCGCCGATGTCAATAATCACCGCTTCGCCGGTATGAGCCAGTTTGCTCATCGTCATCGTCTGAGCTTCACGCAGTTCCGCCCAGTCGCTTTCGTCCGGAAGTGGTTTCTCCGGCCGGAAGTCGGCCAGTTGGACCCAGTAAAACGGGAAGTCGCCCTGACCCCATTCACTTCGCCAGTTGGAAATCATCAACGGAAACAAATCACGATACTGGTAAGCTCGACTGGCATTGCTTTCGCCCTGATACCAGATCGCTCCCTTGATGGTGTAGCCCAGGTGAGACTTCAACACGCCGTTGTAAATGTTTGAAGGACGATGATTTCCCCCCATCTGTCCTTTGAGCCCCTGGAGAGCTTTCTTTTCGTCTTCCGTCAGTTCAGTCTTTGCTGATAACTCCGCAAACTGAGCTTCCATTCCGGCCCAACGCTCGAGAAGTGGAGCGTACTTTTCGTCAGCCTTCAGCACATCGCGATTGATCCAGGCTTCGCACGCGGATCCACCCCAGGCGTTGTTGATCATGCCTACGGGAACGCCAGTCGTTTCCTGAACCTGACGAGCAAAGAAGTAGCCAACCGCCGAGAACGTTCCGACAGTTTCAGGGCTTGTGACCTGCCACTGGCGATCGTGAGTCAGGATCGGTTCCTGTGAACCCACCTGAGGAAAATTGATCATGCGAATGTTGGTGTTCTTCGCCGTCAATTTTTCCAGATCCGGATCATTGGAGGCGTTGATGCTCCACTGCATATTGGACTGTCCGGAGCAGATCCAGACTTCGCCAACCAGGACATCGTCGAAGGTCACAGTTTCGTCGGCTTTGATTGTCAGCTGGTGAGGCCCGCCAGCGGTCAGTTCGGGCAGCGACACGTCAAACCGACCATCCGCATTGGCCTTTCCAGAGACCGACTTATCGGCGAGAGAAACGGTGACTTCCTGACCGGGATTCGTCCAGCCCCAGACTTTGATTGGAGCCTTCTGCTGAACAACCATGTGATTGCCGAACACGTTCGGAACCTTAAGAGCCGCCTGAGCATTTGCCGCCGCCATCATCACGGCCAAGGCTGTAAACAACCGAATTTTCACTGTAATCCTCCAATGGTGAGCAATGGGAAGGTGGGACCGAGACACTCTGTCGCAAACCCAACAGACAGAAGCTTGCCCTTGGAATCGTGGCGATCAGACTTCTCGGCAAAATGACAGAAGCCGGAATTAGAGCAATCCCATGCGAAGATTGCATCCGAACAACGACGGCATAGAACAGCGGACTCATCCTTGCTCGACAAAGAATCGCGTCCCGAATTCTGCAGCACTTCGTTTCACGGCAAACTGCAGAGTGTTCAGCCGCGAGAATGTTCTCGCTCGTATCTTTTCGAGTTTTGCAAATTCAAATCAAAC
>JBILXT010000049.1:0-28206 GCA_044378235.1 Planctomycetaceae bacterium | reverse complement strand
CGTATTCTTTGGATAACTCGCACGCCAGAAACCGCCGATTCAGTTTTTTGGCGACGGCGATTGTTGTCGCACTTCCTGAGAATGGATCGAGCACCACTTCGCCTTCATTGGAGCACACTCGAATGATGCGTCCCAGGAGTTGTTCGGGCATTTGACAACCGTGGAACCCGGCGCGTTCTTTGAACGTTCCGGCCACGCGAGGAAAATACCAGGTGTCCTCATCGGCGTTGAATCCTTCGGGACAATCCTGAGGACGCAGAATCCACGTGTCGTCCGGAAGGCGGCCCTTACTCTCGGCTCGCTTATCGTTGTAAACCAACTGCCGCGCGGAGGGAACTCGAATGTCGTCGCCGTTGAACGTGAAGCAATCCGGGTGGCGAACAAAGTGAAAAATGTGAGCGTGCGATCGAGTGAACTTCATCTTGCAGTTCACTCCGAACGTGTAATACCACACGACCCAGCTGCGGCAGACGAAACCAAGTTTCTGAGCTTCAATCTTCAGCTCCGCGGCATATTCATCGCCAATCGCCAGCCAGAACGCACCGACTGGACTGAGTACTCGATGAATCTGCGCCATCCAGGCCTTTGACCATTCGATGTACTTCTCGCTGTCCAGGCGATCGTCATATTCGTCGTATTCGTAACCGATGTTGAATGGCGGATCCGCAAAAGCCAGATGCACACAGCCATCCGGGATCTGGGACAGCGTCTGAACGCAATCGCCCTGATGGATTTTTCCCAGCCACTCTTCCGGAATCGGGGCGGTTGCTTCGGGAGTGGGAACGGATTTTTTCCGCGGGGGAGCCATGAAACAGTCATTCTAATTACGGATAAGATCGGAAAAACAATCTCGTATTCGCGAGAAGTCGCGTTGGCGTTGCCCAGTCTTCTGGTGGTCAATCGCTCCGGATGGCATATCATGCAGCGAGAACGGAGAATTGCGATTCATCCGGCCAGGATTTGCATGATATCTCGCTTTTGCCCCAATCCAAGTCAGTGTCGTCGGAGTCGATTTTCATGGGTTACCGCAACCTTCAGGAATGTGTTCGTGATCTGGAGCGTCACGGACATCTCATTCGCCTGAAGTGCGAAGTCAGCGCGAATCTTGAGGCGGCGGAGATTCATCGGCGTGTCTGCGAACGTGGCGGCCCGGCGATTCTGTTTGAGAACGTCGCGGGCTGTCGCTTCCCGATGGTCAGCAATCTGTTCGGGACTATTGAACGCGCTAGGTTTATCTTTCGCGATGCGATGAAAGGCGTCGAGACACTCGTTCAGCTTAAAAAAGATCCTGCGTGGTTGCTGAAACATCCGGGCCATATTCCTGCGGCCCTGCGAACTCTGATCTCCATGCGCTGTGCCACTCGCAGTACAGGTCCGGTGATGGAATGCCGGACGACGTTGCAGGAGTTGCCTCAGTTGAAGTGCTGGCCGAGAGATGGCGGAGCGTTCGTGACGTTGCCGGAAGTGTATACCGAACATCCGGATCGCCCCGGCTACATCCATTCCAATCTGGGGATGTATCGAGTTCAGATCAGTGGCAATGAATATCAGCCCAATAGAGAAGTGGGACTGCATTACCAGATTCATCGCAGCATCGGGTTTCATCATGCGGCGGCTATTGCCAAAGGGAAGCCTCTGCGGGTCAACATCTTTGTCGGTGGCCCGCCATCAATGGCTGTGGCCGCAGTGATGCCGTTGCCGGATGGAATTCCCGAAGTTGCCTTCGCCGGCGCGTTGTCGTGTCATGCCGTGCGAATGGTTCGTCAGGGTGCCAACCCGATGATCTGCGCGGAAGCGGACTTTTGCATCAGTGGCACGATCGATCCCGACCGGCGATTGCCTGAAGGACCTTTTGGCGATCATCTGGGCTATTACAGCCTAACCCACGATTTCCCCGTTGTTAATGTGGATGCGGTTTATCATCGCAAAGATGCGATCTGGCCGTTTACAGTGGTTGGCCGTCCGCCGCAGGAAGACACGATCTTTGGGGCGCTGATTCATGATCTCACGGGTCCAGCGATTCCTGCGGTGCTTCCTGGGGTTCATGCCGTGCATGCCGTCGACGCTGCGGGAGTTCATCCATTGCTGCTGGCGATCGGCAGCGAACGATACGTGCCGTATGCGTCAGAACGTCAGCCTCAGGAATTGCTGACGAATGCGAATGCGATCCTGGGGCAGGGGCAACTGTCGCTCGCCAAGTATTTGCTGATCATTGCGAAAGAAGACAATCCGCAGCTGGACATTCACGACATCGGCGCATTCCTGCAGCATCTACTGCAGCGAGTCGACTGGACTCGTGACCTGCATTTTCAGACTCGCACAACCATCGATACTCTGGACTACACCGGCAGCGGATTTAATGCGGGTTCAAAACTGGTCATCGCGGCTGCAGGGAATGCCAAACGAACGCTGGCAACAAGTCTTTCTTCCGACCTGAGATTGCCGTCGGGCTTTTCGAAACCACACGTCTGCATGCCGGGAATCATGGCGATTCAGGGGCCGAAACATGAAGGGAAGCCTCATGAGGATGATGGCCATGTTGAGCGGTTCTGCAGAGAGCTCTCTGAGGCCAATGACTCTACTCTCAACGGCTGGCCCTTGATCGTTATTGTCGATGACAGTGAGTTCTGTGCGCAGACGCTCAACAACTTCCTGTGGATGACGTTTACTCGCAGCAATCCTGCGTCAGATATTTATGGAGTTCACTCGTTCACGGAAGCCAAACACTGGGGCTGCCGCAGTTCACTGGTGATTGACGCCCGAGTCAAACCGCATATGGCTCCGCCGCTGGAGACTGACCCTGAGATTACTCGGCGAGTTGATCAACTCGCGGCTGCGGGCGGTCCCCTGCATGGGGTCATTTAGACGAGAGCCCCATACCGCTTTTTCACCGGGTCAAGAAAGAAAAAAGGACACACCATCTTCAAGTGAAGCGGCATGTCCTCAATCCGATTTCTACGCAACAAACGCGAACTCATCGCGCTGTCCGCAACCCCGTCGGGCTTAGAAGCCTTGTTCGATTTTCTTCTTTTCGGCGGCCTGCTTCTTGGCTGCTTCGATCTGATTCGTCAACTTATTCTCCGGTCCGGCCGGGAAGTATTGCACGTCGTCAGTCAGATAGTCCGGCGATGGCAGCGTCTGGCCGCCGATCGTCGTCTGACAGCCGGTGAAGAGCGCACTTGAAGCTACGGCGGCAGCAAGTGACAGCAGAAGTCCGGGTCGTCCTGAGGTTGTCTTCACGGTTGTCTACCTTAGTTCAGCAGTGACAGTTCGGCTGGCCAGATGGCTCCCGATGACGAAGGTGCCTGGATTCGGCGCGTCCCATTCGTCCTGTGTTTCCATCGACGGATTTGGGTAGTAGATTGCACAGAATCGTTGTGATCGTTACAGCTTTTGGTTCCAATCCCTGAATCCGCGATGCAGATCGGCAGGAATTGCCGCCTGCCAGAGCTGACTTCAGAAAAACCGCCGCTTGTTTTCGCCCACCAAACCTGGCCCTGCTGTGGCCACCTCCTGCTTACCGCACAAGATTCTGTATCACTTCATCTTAAAGGGTCTGCGATGAATCCAGAGACTGCTCTCAGGAAGTTCCTGTGTCACATGTCCGTGTTGGTCACGTCGTTTTTGTTGCCTCAGCCTGCCGAAACGATGGCAGATGATTATCAGTACAAGTTTGAACAGATCCTGATCTCAAAGGCGACAGCCGAAGAACCCAAACGTGACGCCGTTTCTGTGGATCTTGCCAAAACGTATCTGGAACACGGATCACTCGCCTGGAGTGGCGAGCGAAAATGCGTGAGCTGCCATACCAATGGCACTTACATGGTCACTCGCCCGGCGCTCAGCGCCTCGCTGGGTCAGCCCCCGGAGGATACTCGCCAGTTCTTTCTGACAACACTGTCGAAACTGCAGGAGGAGAAACTCGATCGGCTGAAGCAGTCAACGCGGCCAGCTCAGGTCATTTACATCGCGGCTGGATTGTCGGAGTGGGATGCTCACGTGTCGAAGCAGTTGTCTCCCGAGACCGAAAAGTCTCTGGAACTGATGTTCGCCATTCAGAATGAAAATGGAACCTGGGGATCACTCGACTGCTGGCCTCCGTTCGAATCTGACGCCTACCACGAAGCGACCGTGGCCGCGATGGCTGCGGCGACTGCTCCCGGCTGGTTGCAGAAAGCGGAAGCCTCCGACAACGCCGCTCTCAAAGCGGGTATTGAAAAGCTGAAGAACTACCTCCGTACGGAAAAGCCGGCCCATGATTACAGTCGCACGTTGCTTTTGTGGGCCAACAGTCGCATGACAGATCTGCTCAGCGCAGAACAAAAGCAGGAATTGATTGACGCGTTAGTCAAGCATCAGCGAGCGGATGGCGGTTGGTCGATTCGAACTTTCGCGGCTCCCGAAACATGGGGCTCTGGTAACCGTGCGGCCAAATTGAAAGCTGAACCGGAGTTCGCGGACCCTCCGAGTGACGGGCACATGACCGGACTGGCTGTCATTGTTCTGCGTGAAGCAGGGATTGGTGCGGATGATCCACGCGTCCAGAAGGGGATCACCTGGCTCAAGGCGAATCAGCGTGAATCCGGACGCTGGTGGACTCGATCACTGAACACCGACACCTGGCACTTCATCACTTACAGCGGCACGGCTTATCCACTGCTGGCATTACAAATGTGTGATGAGATTCCAAAGGCAACGGTGGCGCAGGTTCCATAGCTGATGGTGCGGTTACAATTGAGTCGGGTGAGCTGGGCTGGTCCTGCATAAACAGGCCTTCGAAATCCCTCCAACCGGATGGCGCGCAACATGTTCTACTATGGCCGGTTTCTCCCGGTCTAAAAGCGGCCCCGAATCTGGAGCTGACACAGCTTTCCCTGATACCCGACTGTCGCTGATCCGTTGGATCGTGGCAACAGGTGATGCGAGATGTGAGGTAGTGACGACCACGCCTCCTGGCGACCTCAAAATTGTCGATAGCATGCTGCGTCATGTTTATCAGACAACAATTTCGAACAAGAAACGGCCAGCGCCATGCCTGTTGGGCGTTGGTGGAATCGTACGCACGGCCACTGAGCCGCGACAACGAGTCGTGGCGTGGCTCGGAAAACTTGACGAAGCCAGTCGACTGGGAGTGAAACACGCGGCAGAAGCGTTTTATCATCATGGTCATGGTCCCGGCCATGCGACGACGAAACGATCAGTGCGTCTGGATATCGAATTCTGTTCAGGCACAGGAATAGCCAGCACTGGTCCACTTGATCGCCGGGTTTGGACAAAAGAGTGCCGCGCCAGACACCGTTATCGCGGCTTTCGCTGCCAGAACTCTGACAACGTTTCCGGCGAATCTTCGTGGTCCTCGGGAAGTCTTTCCATGAAATCCGCTCCAATTGTCCGGACAACGTCCGGTCGCACGTTGAAGGGAATCTCAGAAGGACTGAGAACCGTCAGATCCTCCAGCGCAGAGTGACAGCACGCCCAGACCTTCTCACGACATGAATGTGGGACGAGCAACACCGGTAACGATTTCACCTCCGACTTCCGGGTCAGCTTTCGCACTTCATCAAGAAACAGCGTCAGCAATAGTGATCCGCGGGAAGAATGAGGATCAGGGACCTCTGAAAAAAGCTCTTTAGCAACGACTGAATCAACGACGACAACGGGCAATCGCCCGCTCTCATCAATATGTCGGCCGCAGATGATCAGTGAGATATCTGCACGCACGCGCGATAGAAGCTGCGGCATCGACTCGCTGTGTTCAACATGTCGTCCCACAGATTCGAGAATCGGCAGGAGATGCTGAATGACTACTCCCTCTGCGACTAGCCCTCGAAGCACCTCGAACAGACTCCGCAGCGAAACCGGATGAGGAATCAGATTCGCGACGGTAACCGGATGAGATTCTCTGAGCTTCTCAACGGCAGCAGAAACGGCCTCATAGGTCAGCAGTTCTCTGGCATGTCGCTTAATGTGGTGATCGAGCATTGTTGCCACAACGCTCATCACATCAACGACGGTAGCCCCCATCTCGACAGCCCGCTGACGCTGATCGGCATCGATCCAGACAGCAGGCAGTCCGTAAACAGGCTCAACAGTTTCAATACCTTCCGGAGGCACGGAATGATTCTCGGAAACAAGTGCGAGAAGCTTTCCGGCAATGATGGTTCCTCGCCCGACTTCAACACCATGGATCCGCACCCGGAACTGATCGTCCGGGATTTCTTTCGTTAACACAACGGCAATGGGCTCAAGCTGAAATCCGAGACTTCGCTCGAGGCAGAGTCGAGTCAGCCTGACCCGGTCTGTCATTGTGCTCTTCCCATCCACGACCTGATGCACAGGGGCAAATGTTGAGCCCAATTGCAGCTCGACGTTGAAAACCGCGTCTTCAGCATGCTCAATGACTGGGGTTGTGTCGGCACTGAGTTCGGATCTGTGATGCTGAAGATCGCGTGGAGATTCCAAAACAGTGTCCTGAGGCACAGGCACTAAGCGAGCGGCATCGCTTACCATCGTCACGGTACTGATCAGGTTCCGCTGAATAATGATCTCCGGCCATTGATTGCCACGATCCTCCAGCAGATCTTCGATCAGTAATCGATCTGACCACCCGCCCGTGTCATGCGAGTCCTGCAGAACAACCCCGGTCATGCGAATGCAGTCATCCGTTACGGTTGCCAGAGTTCCCAGCAGTCGAGCATGATCCCATGTCACCACAGAAACGGCACATCCCTGCATCTGCTGCAGAAAACCTCGGAAGTCCTGACTCATATCATGCTCCATGAGAGATTAACGCGGTTGCAGGCGGAGAACGAGTGCCGGCTATTTTTTGGCTCGGCGAATGTACGTGATCGTCATCACTTCCTGTTCTTTGTCTCCATCAACCATCATCATTTTGAAAGACATGCGATCGGCGGATTCGTTCGTTGTAATGGACTTGTATTTGGCGACACCCTGCGGACCGGCGCCTTCACCAACCATAGTCGTAACTTTTCCTTCTTTGGTTCCATGCATGATCATCGGAGTACCTGACATGGAATCGACCCAGACGGCAACATACTGCTTCTTTGCGGAGTCGTAGCCATCGAGTCCTTTGCCGTGAAACTTCAGGCCTCCGAAGTCGGCGTGGAAATCAGACTCAAGCCACATCCCTCCACAGGTCACTTTGAAGATGGACTCGCCGCTCACTTCTGCACCATCAGCCATCTTCAAGGTGGCATCCCACGTTCCTGTCAGCTCTGCCAATTCCTTGTGTTCTGGCCCGGGCGACTGGGGTTCCTGAGCCCGCAATGAGGATGGAAGCAGACAAGTGAACAGGCACATTGCGGACAGAATCATCGAACGCATAGAGCAATCTCCGTAAAAACAGGACATCCGGGCAAAACCAGATACAGCGACGACGCCACGCAAGTCAGCGTTTGCAACACTTCGCGAACGCTCCGGAGGCATTTTGAGACTTCAATAATAGCGGTGAATACTCAGCCTCAAGCCCATATTGGCACAATGGACGGAAATTTGCCCATCTCACGCATGTTCCCCTGGAAGAAATTGCCTCGGCCAAGTTTACAGAGGAAATCAGGCCGGTCTTGACCGCCTTTCCGGATACGTAAACAATCCCGGGGATTCGGCGATTCGGGCAAAGCGTGTTGGAGTTGGCACATTTTTGCGTCAACACGGCGCTGAAATGTCCCTGGATTTACGTACATTGTTCACCCTGCACTGGCAGGCAATGTGTTTTAATGCCCGCGACCGGACCTTGATAAAGACGTATTTGGCACCCCTGAGTGCATCGGAAACCCTATGACTGAGCCCGTCCCTTCCGACGAAAATCTGAAAAAAGTCCGCGAACGAGTGATGCAGCTTGCGCGCGAGATTGAGCAGATGTCTGGTCAGGATCTCGCTCCTCCGCTGTTCTTTCAGGAGTTTCTGGTCCGTGTCGTGACCGCCATTGGTGCACGCGCGGGAGCTGTTTGGCTGGTTGATGAATCCAATCGGCTGGGTCTGGTCGCTCAGGTGAACCTTGAACAAACCGGACTTCGCGAGCGTCCCGGCGCGCTGGCGATGAACGAAAAGCTGATTGTCGACGTTTTGCAGACCGGGGAAGCTCGCACGCTGACTCATGGTGGTGAAGCTCAGCTTCCCACCGAACATGTCCTCGTTTTGTCTGCCCTCCACAAAGAAAAGAAGTGCGTCGGGGTTGTCGAGCTGTTTCAGCGGCCTGATGTGCCGATCAAAGCGCAATCCGGCTACATGCAGTTCCTGGAACAGATGTGTGGCTACGGGTCTCGATTTATCGAAGGCAAGCGTCGCAATCCTGGCGATCAGGCCGATCTGAAGAATCAGTTCTGGACCGACTTTGAACAGTTCTCACTGCGCATTCAGAGATCGCTTGTTGAGCAGGAAGTCGCCGATGCAGCCGCCAGTGACGCTCGATCACTGCTGGGGGCCGACCGAGTCAGCGTGGTGACACGTAAAGGCCGCAGCGTACGAGTTCGTGCGGTCAGTGGTCAGAGCAGCGTGAATCCTCGCGCGAATCTGATTGCGGCGATGAACAAACTGGCGACTCGCGTCATTGAAATGGGTGAAACGCTCATCTACACCGGCAAGGTTGATGGCCTTGCACCGCAGATCGAGGAACCGCTGGCGGCTTTCGTTCAGGAAAGCGGCTCGCGTATGGTGATGATGGTTCCGACTTTCGAAACCGAAGAGATGGTGAGAAAGCAGGGCGAGGAAGCAGATCGCGATCGCAAGAAGAAACGCGTTAAGGCGACGGGCTGCATTGTGATTGAGCAGATTGCTGAATCGGAGCCATTGCCACAACTGGAACAGCGAGCCGAACTGATCGCGGATCACGTTGGAGCCGCCTTGTGGAATGCTCGCCAGCACGGGCGAATCTTCGGACTGAGCGTCTGGAAATTGATGGGCACGGCGCTGGAGTGGTTCAAGGGGCGAAAGCTCATGATCACCACCGCCGTACTTGCGATAATCGCGGTGGCCTCGGCAGCACTGACACTCATCAAACTGGATTATCCGGTGACGGCTGAAGGCAAGCTGATGCCAATTGAGCAGCATGCGGTCTTTGCCACCTGGGACGGGGTGATTACTCGTGATGGTCTGAAAGTGAACGGCGACGAAGAAGTTCAGAAGGGACAAATCCTGGTTGTGCTTGAGAATGACGAACTCGAAGGACAGATCGAAGAAGCCAAAGCGTCGGTTCGGAAGTATGAGCAGCTCGTGATTGGCAAGCGCGCCGAGATTGTGCAGTCGGAACTGAACATTCCCAAAATGTCGGATGAAGAGAAGCCTCAGAGTCTGGCCAATATCGAACGCATGCGAGTTGAACAGCGAGGCATTGAAGGAGATCTTGAGATCGCCCGCCAGCAGGTGATTAACCTGGAGACTCGAAAAGAAGAAAAGCTCACAATTCGTGCTCAGGCTGATGGTCGAATCCCCAACTTCCAGCTGAGACAGCTTCTGGAAGACCGCCCCGTGCGACAGGGCGATCATCTGTTCGACATCATGAATGACAACGGAGCATGGCATATGGAACTGTTGCTTCAGGAGAAGCGGATGGGCCATCTCCTGCGTGCTCAGCGAGAAGCCGCAGCGAAGAATGAATCCGTTGAATTACCCGGACGATTCACGATGGCCACTCAGCCGGATGCCAAGTTCGAATGTCATCTGACGAAAGTTGCAACACGTTCAACGACCGATACCGAGCTGGGAACAGTGTTCGAACTGAATGCCGTGGCCAACGAAGGTCAGACACTTCCGGAAAAACGTATTGGTGCGGAAGTGACGGTTAAGATCTACTGTGGGCAGAGCACTCTGTTCTACTGGTGCTTTGGTGATGTTGTCGACACTGCCCAGAAATGGCTGTGGCTCTGATCTGAGAAGCTCATGCTGGCCCGACGTCTTACCGCAGAAGGAGTGGCTCAATTCGAGTCATTCCTCAGCAGCCTCAAGGCGGAACCATCGCTGGATGCTCCGATGGAACTGTTGACCGGGGCGTCGACGTCGGCACCGATTGACGCTGAGGTGGATGCTGAGCCGCGTGAGTTTCATTCGCGTCTGGAAGTTGCCGAGCATCTGCATCGCATACTCAGAATGGATGCGACGAATCTGCGAACGGATGTCGGCTTCTGGACCTGGCTTTCGCTGTGCTGGTTTGAAACACTTTGTCCTTCGAATCATGGACGCTGGCAGCCCGGCGATCGCAGTCGCTGGATCTCAGACCTCGAGGATCCTCGAAAATCCTGTCGTCATCTGTTGGCTGGCCCGTATCAGGTCTTTCGTGCTCATCGCGACGATCCAACGCGTGCGTTGTCGCTGCTTTGTGGATCCGTGCAGCAACAGGGACTGCTGGTCACGCTGATTGCTTCGCGGCCCTCACTTGTCACGTGTCAGGCCGTTGTGGGTGCCGCGACTCGGCTGTATTACGATTCGGCCAAAGGGCGCAATCGAACGGGGCTTTCCGGGAAAGGCCCTGGCAGCCCGCGTCGTTTTGCAGATATTCTGAGCCAGCTGGATCTCACATGGGATCTGCATTCACTCAGTACAGAGGAACTTCTGAGTCTGCTGCCGGCAGAGTTCGACGAGTTTCATCGAAAGTCATCGCCGCGGCAGAGACCACTGATCGAATAGCCAACCCTGAGGAAACGTCAGACCAGCTCTCGCATCGGCTCACGCAGATCCACCAGGAACTGAGGCCGTCCGGTTGGGTCTGACAAAGTCGTGTTCATCACGTCGATGCCGAGATTGTGATAAGCCGTTCCGATGATTTCCTGAACATGCACAGGACGAGAAGCTGCGTATTCGCCAAGTCGATTTGTTGAGCCAATGGCCTGGCCGGTTCTCATTCCGCCACCCGCCATCAGAGCACAGCTGACCTGTGGCCAATGGTCGCGTCCGGCGCCGTCGTTGATTCGTGGCGTACGGCCGAACTCGCCCCAGACCAGAATCGTCACGTCATTCAGCATACCGCGTTCTTCAAGATCCAGCACCAACGCGCTGACACCTTGATCAAGTTTTGATCCATGATCGCGAACGAGATCAAAGTTCTTTCCGTGGCTGTCCCAGCGTCCGTAAGAAAGTGTTACCGAGCGAACTCCGGCTTCAACCAAACGACGAGCCATCAGGATCTGTTCATTACAGGTAGGTGCTCCGTCGTACTGGAACTGGTAAGGCTTACCGTCACCATAGCGAGCGCGAACTTCTGCCGGCTCCTGAGAAATATCCAGGGCGGCAGCCAGACGATTTGAAGTCAGAACGCCGAATGCAGCTTCGGTGAACGAATCAACTCCGGCCATCATGCCCGTTGCATCAGTCTGACGCTTGAGCTGATCGAGTCCCTTAAGCAATGATCGACGATCGTCAAGGCGATCCAGTGTGACGCCGTTGAGTGTCAGATCTTCCATCCCATTTCCGTTGGGTCGAAATGGTTGGTAAGCTGCGCCAAGGAAGCCGGCTGGACCTGGTTCTGACCACGGCACATGCGAAGTTTTTTCAGCCAGCGCAACTGACGCTGGGATTCCGGGATCACGAGGACCGTAGATTTTTCCGAGAACTGAACCGATTGCCGGGCGACCTCCGACAGATTCCATGCTGCGGCGATCCCATCCGGTCAAACACTGAAAACCATCATGTCCGCCGTCACATCCGACAACGGATCGAACCACCACCAGGCGGTCCATGATGGCCGCGAGTTTCGGGAAGCATTCACCGATCTGAATCCCCGGCACAGCGGTGTCAATCGGATTAAATTCGCCGCGGATTTCGCGTGGTGCCTCGGTCTTGATATCCCACATGTCCTGGTGAGGAGGACCGCCGCCGAGAAAAATATTGATGATCGATTTATTTGCGCCGGTCGCTGCGGTGCCAGCGACTGCTTCGGCTCGCATCAGGTTCGTGAGATTGACACCGCCAGCTGCTCCCATGGAGAAGCCGCCGATTTTCAGGAAACCTCGACGAGAAATCCCGTCGCAGTACTTCGATGCACGTCCAAGAATTGTCAGCATGGCAAACTCCGGCGGTAAGGGTGGGTACCGGATCGTCAGGAGCATCTTTGGGGATGTTCATGACGGTAAAAGCGGGATCTATAAGGAGACATCGACACAAAGAACGTTGTAGACTTGAATGATTTTCGCGTCCACACAGCAAGAGTGCGCTTCAAAATCGCCCGTGTCCAGCCCCGGTTCCTGGGTTTCCGTAGGATTGAGGTTAAAGAGAAGACTGCCTGCCGTCAAGAAGCGATCGTTTTTTGACGGTTGTAGGGGCACCATCGAGAACGGGGAAAATTCAGGTGAACTTGTTTCCGAACGCGAACCGATTATCATGTGTCCCACGAATCACTCTGTAACCTCAGATTTTGATCGTGAGGAGAGATGGCAGAGTGGCCGAATGCGCATCATTGCTAATGATGTGAGTCCAGAAATGGGCTCCCAGGGTTCGAATCCCTGTCTCTCCGCTTAGAAGCCCGCAGTTTTACTGCGGGCTTTTTTGTTTTCCGGCCCTGAACGTTTTGAAACGTCCAGGCTTTCGCCAAAGTGCAGTTAAAACAACACTTGTCTGGACAACTATTTCAGACGCGCCTATAGTCAGGTCGAAAACCGATGGTTGTCGCCCGGTGATGGTGCACGGGCGGCCCGGCTCCTCCTGTAATGGCATTGCTTTCAGAGAGACGATCATGTTCAACGACACTCCGCAGATGGTTAGTGAGACTGATGTTGTTGTGATTGGTGGTGGTCCGGCCGGTGCAACGGCATCGACGTTGATCGCTCAAAAGGGTTACAAGGTTCAGTTGTTCGAGCGCGAAAAGTTTCCGCGATTTCATATCGGGGAGTCGATGATTCCGGAGACCTATTGGGTTCTTGAGCGGCTCAACATGCTGCCGAAAATGCGAGCCAGCAAGTTCGTTCACAAGCACAGCGTGCAGTTCGTGAGTGCGAATGGTCGTCAGTCGGCTCCGTTCTATTTTTACGACAACAAGCCACACGAGTGTTCTCAGACGTGGCAGGTTGTTCGCAGTGAATTCGACATGATGATGCTCAACAATGCTCGCGAGCATGGCGTTGATGCTCATGAAGGCGTGCGAGTTCTTGATGTGCTTTTTGACGGTGAACGTGCTACAGGCGTAAGAATTCAGGAACCTGATGGCCAGGTTCGTCAGATCAATGCCAAGGTCGTGGTGGATGCCAGCGGCCAGAGCGGCATGCTGATGAATCGTATGAAACTGCGAGTCTGGGATCCTCAACTCAACAAGGGCGCGATCTGGACCTATTGGGAAGGCGCTTATCGTGACACCGGACGAGATGAAGGTGCAACGGTTGTGCTGCAGACAGAGAACAAGAAGGGCTGGTTCTGGTACATTCCACTGCATGACAATCGTGTGAGCGTGGGAGTCGTCGCCCCGTTTGATTATCTCTTCAAGGGTCGCGGGACACACGAAGAAGTTTACAAGGAAGAAGTCGAACGATGTCCGGCGGTGCGTGATCGAGTTGCCAACGCGAAGCAGGTGACAGGTCATTTCGCGACGCGAGACTATTCTTATCGCTCAACCAAGGTTGCGGGCGACGGATATGTGCTGGTGGGCGATGCCTTCGGGTTCCTTGATCCGCTGTACTCCTCGGGCCTGTTGTTAGCTTTGAAATCGGGCGAGATGGCAGCGGATGCTGTTGTTGAGGGGCTGCAGATGAACGACGTCTCGGAAGCTCAACTGGGCAAGTGGGGTCCTGCGTTAAATCAGGGCATTGACCGGATGCGACGCTTGGTTTGTGAATATTACGAAGGCTTCAACTTCGGAAGTTTCGTTCGCAATTTCCCTCATCTGCGTGGTAAAGTGACGGACCTGTTGATTGGTGATCTGTTCACTGACAAGGTGGACGTGGTTTGGGAACCGATGGAATCGTTGTATCCTGACGGGAAAGAAGTTCCGAAGCCGTGGAACTCAGGAACCGATCCTGACGTTGCTGCCACAAAACGGAATGAATTGGTGTTGCCGGACGGCCAAAAGCCCTAGGCGATCCACACTGTTCTTGTTACTGCGATAGACAATCAACACCGCTGTCGACGTCATTGTTCGACCGCGGTGTTTTTGTTTGCTGTGCAATAGGAGAGGCCTACGGGAGTTTGATGTTCAATGGCCGTGTTTCGTATCAATACAAAGCCAGACATTCGCCAATTGCGTCAGTTTGGATTGCTTTGCATCGTACTGTTGCCGACGATCGCCTGGGTTTGGGGTGGCAGCAGTTCGACAATTGAAGTCGCCGCATTGATCGGTGCGGGATTGGGCTTGCTGGGGATTCTTGCGCCACGAGTACTTAAGCCAGTTTTCTTAGGACTGGTGCTTATTTCGTTTCCGATTGGATTGATCATCGGAGAAATGATTCTATTGATGATTTTTGTGGGCGTGTTCCTTCCAATGGCTCTGCTGTTTAGAATCATTGGGCGAGACGTTTTGCGGCGGCGAATGACGGCTGAGTCCGAAACTTTCTGGGTTCCCAGAAGCGGACCGAGCAATGTTCGACGATACTTTCAGCAGTATTAAAGACCTTAGTGCGACATCACGATCGTCGTTGCATTGCTGACTCTCGCTGAAAGATACTGAGACAACACTTCTGCCGTTTCTTGCGGAACACTGGTATGGCCGACAACAACTCCCCTGAGCGTTCAGACAAAGTCACAAAGTTTGAACAGGCTGGTGAAGAGCAGCCTATGAGCCTTCTGGCAGAATTCTGGCTCTTCATTCGCGAAGAAAAGAAATGGTGGCTGACTCCGATCGTGCTCGTTCTGCTTTTGGCAGGCGTCGCGATCTTCCTCAGCGGTACCGGAGCGGCACCGTTTATTTACACACTATTCTGATCGGCTCTGGTCGAGCAATTGTTGCCCCGTTTACTTGAAGGAACGAATTCGATGGAAGCCCGCGGCACGATACTCGACACCAGCCTGTTACCTGCTCACGAAAGAATCGCTTTTTTCACTTCGCTCTGTCGCCTGCGGTCCGGCACAGTATTCTGCGGCTTTCAGATTGGTCCAAAGAAGCATGCGGCCACCAGCACCATTGGGCTGTGCCGGTCTTTTGATGAGGGTGCTACATGGACTCGCGTTCCGACGAGTTTCTCGACAACGATCAATGGTATTCCGGGTGAGTTGGGAGCGGCAGAGTTAGTCGAAGCTCATCCGGGACGACTCCTCCTGTTTTCCACCTGGTTTGATCGCAGCGAACCTGATCGACCGCTGTTTGATCCCGAGACAGAAGGCATTCTGAAGTCGAAGCAGCTGCTGGCTGTCTCGACGGACGATGGGCAAACATGGAGCGAGTGGAAAGAAATCTCAACCGGCGAACTCAAGGGCTGTGCAATGACGGGGCCTTGCCTGAGATGGCCCGATGGCACCGTGGGATTTCTCTTTGAAAGCTTCAAGGAGTTTGATGACCCTAATCCGGGACGACATGCCGCGTGGATGATGTTGACACAGGACGCAGGCGAAACATTCTCGCTACCAATGCAGGTCGCGCAGCATCCTGAGCATCAGGTGTATTACTGGGATCAGAGGTTATGTATTGGCCCGGATCCCGGCGGCTGGACGGCATTGTTCTGGACCCATGACCTGGCCAACAAGCGAGATCTGAACGTTCATATTCGGCATGGTCGTGTGGAAGTTTCCGGTGGCAAGGCCAAGCTGATTTCGCAATCCATCCAGGCGACGACCATTCCGGGACAGATCGCAGCTCCTCAATGCCTGCGCGATGGTCGACTCGTGGCGTTTGTCGTTGATCGAGATCGACCAGGAACCATGACGTTATGGATTTCCTCGGACGAGGGGCGATCATGGCCTGACAAGCACAAACGTGTCATTCACGTGCATGAGGAACGAGCGGCTTTGAGCCAGGGACGCGACAATATTGACTTCAAACAATACTGGGAAGACATGGGCAAGTGGAGCTTCGGGCATCCGGCTGTGACCACGCTCGGTAATGGCGACTTGCTGCTGGCCTGGTACGCCGGTCAGCCGGACTGCATGAGTCTGCACTGGGCCCGCGTCTCGATCTGACAGCCTTCTTTACACTGAAATCGTGATGCGATAGCCTGCCGGAAACAGCAATGCAAACACGCTCCGAACGAGAAGCATTATGACACCCGATTTATTTCGACTGACCAATCAGACTCGACGACATCTTCTGCAAACAGCGGGTCTCGGCATCGGCTCCATGGCGCTGCAGGCCCTTTTGGCAAAAGATAAAGTCTCCGCTGCTGAAGAGGAAAAGGAAACTCCCAATGGCGCGCGAACACCGATGTTGGCGCCGCGGGCGAAACGAGTAATTTATCTCCACATGGCGGGCTCGCCGTCGCAGCTTGAGCTTTTTGAGCATAAGCCGGATCTGCAGAAGCTGCACATGCAGGATTGCCCAGCCTCGTTTCTGGAAGGCAAGCGATTCGCCTTCATCAAAGGTGTTCCAAAGATTCTGGCCGGACAATTTTCGTTTGCTCAGTATGGCGAGAGCGGGCAATGGATCAGTGAATTGTTGCCGCATTTCGCATCGGTCGTTGATAAAGCAGCCGTGATCCGGACTGTCCAGACTGACCAGTTTAACCACGCTCCGTCGCAGTTGTTTATTCATACCGGGACGCCTCGGCTGGGAAATCCTTCGCTGGGATCGTGGATCAACTACGGCCTGGGCAGCGTCAACGAGAATCTGCCGGGCTTCGTCGTGCTGCTTTCTGGCGGTAAGACTCCGGATGCCGGAAAGTCGTTGTGGGGATCCGGGTTTCTGCCTTCGGTTTATCAGGGCGTGCAGTGCCGCACCGCTGGTGATCCGGTGCTGTATTTGAGTGATCCGGCGGGGATGGATAGCAAGCTGCGTCGGCGAATGCTGGATACTCTGGCTGAAATGAATGCGGCGGAGTTTGAACGATCAGGAGACCCGGAAACTCAAACGCGCATTTCACAGTATGAGCTTGCGTATCGCATGCAGACTTCAGTTCCGGAGGTGATGGATATCTCGAAGGAGCCGAAGCATATTCTGGAGATGTATGGGGCTCAGCCGGGCTACGTTTCTCCGGCCGAAAGTGCGGATGATCCGCGAGTGCTCTACAAGGGCGACGATCCGACGTTTCCGAATAACTGCCTGCTCGCACGACGACTGGTGGAGTCCGGCGTTCGCTTTGTGCAGCTTTACGACTGGGGCTGGGATCATCATGGTTCGTCGCCCGGTGAGAGTCTCGACGAAACTTTGCCGATCAAATGTCAGCAATCGGATCGTGCGATTGCAGCATTGATCAAGGATCTGGATCAGCGAGGTCTGCTGGAAGAAACTCTGATCGTCTGGGGCGGTGAATTTGGTCGCACGCCGATGATGCAAAACAACGTCAACACAGAACTCAAGAAGGGCTTTGTTGGACGCGACCATCACCCATATGCCTTTACCATGTGGATGGCGGGCGGTGGCATCAAAGGTGGCACCGCCTACGGAAAGACGGATGAGTTCGGCTACTACCCTGTGGAGAATCCCGTCACGATTCGCGACATTCAGGCCACCATTTTGAACGCGATGGGCCTGGATCCTTATCGCTTCAGTTATCTCTATCAGGGCTTGAACAATCGCCTGATTGGCCCGACGGATGAGGGCAAGGTTCTGAGTGATCTGCTGGTATGACGCTGCATTTTCCGTGGGAGATACTTCAAACAGCTCGGCCTGAAGGCCTGGCGTGCTGTGCCCGGGCAAGCGGTGCGCCGAGTCGCATTTTGTGCGACCTCGTGTTGATTCGTGCCGTAGTGAAGTTTTTCATGGTCACTCAGAACAGCAATCGATTCATGAATCGTCGCGCAGGTGTATGAGTCTGGCCAGGCGTTAGAAATCCCGTTCATTTTCGGGCAGCCTTTGGCCGTACCAACGAGGCCAATTTACTCTTATGCATCATTTTTCCTGGACTAGCTGCACGTCCAGGCCAGCGAAGTTCTCGCGGGATCAATTCCAGCGATTCCTCTTTTTCGCCGCGCGTGAAAATCAGAATTCAGCCGTATCGCTTGTGGAGCAGGTCCAGGCCCCGCTCATTTGGTTGCTGGCGATGGACGAGGTGATGGCGTAAAAATAGCATTACTCGATCTGATGGCGTTTGATACGGGTGCATTCTGCTCCAGGGAATCGTGTAGTGATATTGCTCGCTCCGTTGGTTTTCATTTTCATTGTGCTGCCCATTGCCGCCGTTTTTCTGCGAGCTGCGATCAGCCTCTCTAACCGAATTTTGGGAGCAAGCAGCGTTTCAGGCGTCCGCTCAGTCGTGGAAGTACCCCATTCAGCGGGACAGCCGGACGACGGATCGAACCCGTATGCAACTCCGGGAACGGTTACGATCGAAGGGGACCTTTCAGGCGGTGTCGACCCGATCCCTGAACCGACATTTGGTTCGGCCTGTGGGATCGTGCTTGCGACAGGAATACTGACGTTCGTCGTGGCCTTTGTCGTCAACTTTCTCGGTTCTGCTGGAATGGTGGACCCGCTCTTGTTGCAGGCGATAAGTCAGGTCATCGGGTTCGGTATCGCAATCATCGTCAATAAGTCCATGTTGCCAACGTCTCTCGGCCGTGCCGCCCTTGTGTATTTGATGCAGATAGTGCTGGCGATCGTTGTGGCTGGTGTGCTTGCTGTTGTTGCGGTTGCAACATGGAAAGCAACTTCCCAATAAAGACCTGGGCCGCTTGGTGTTGCAGGCAAACGATTGTTTTTTTGGAGCCATTGTTTTTGCCACGCAATACGATTCGCCATGGCAAGCTTCGAGTTTCTTCCGTCTCAATTTCAAACGTCTTTCCCTGGGCTGGCGTCTTGTTTCTTCGGCACTCCCTGCGCCCTGAAGAGTCCTTCGGGGACGTTTGAACTCCGCGCCCAATTTTTCAGCTCCATACAGCATCATCGATCGTGGACTTTCACTTCAGGCCAGGAACAGTGAAAACCGGCCTCAAGGACGAATGCCACTGGAATCGTCCCTCAGACACCTCGAAAAACCTCCTGAGCGTCTGACTTCAATGCTCTGATGGGAAACCGGTCGATGTGACTTCGGACTTGTCGCCGTTAGCATTAGATTACGGCGTCGCTGTTCCTGTCTTCTCTGATTGATGGAAATTCCCGCAGTGCAACTTTCCTCGAACGATCTGCTTCTGGTGACCGGGGCCACTGGACTCGTTGGTAGTCATGTCGCTGAACAGGCCAGACAAAAAGGTCTTCGCGTTCGAACGCTGGTACGAGCAGGAGCAGACACGAGCCTGCTGAAGCAATGGGGCTGCGATTTGGTGACAGGCGATCTGGACCAGCCGGCGTCGCTTGCTACTGCCTGCCAGGACGTCACCGTTGTCATTCACTGCGCAGCTCGCGTTGGTGACTGGGGCCCGACGGAGGATTATCGACGCGTTAATGTGGATGGCACCAGGGCTTTGCTTGATGCCGCGCTGACGGCTGGGAAACTGGCTCGCTGGGTGCAGATCAGCTCTTTGGGTGTTTACGAAGGGCGAGATCACTACGGTACTGATGAAGCTACGTTGCCAAGTACAACCGGGATTGATGGTTACACGCTGACTAAAGTTGAGTCAGAGTTGCTGGTCTGTGATTACATCCGCAATCGCAAACTGCCGGCCGTTGTGTTGAGACCGGGCTTCATATACGGACCTCGCGATCGTACGGTGCTTCCGAGATTGTTGGATCGATTGCGTTCCGGGAAGTTTGCGTTTCTGGGCTCTACTGACAAACTGATGAATAACACGTTTGTTGGCAATCTGTGTGAAGCAATCTGGCTGGCGATTGAACGCGACGATGTGGTCGGTGAAGTCTTCAATATTCGAGATCCGCGAGCGGTCACAAAGCGTGAGTTTATCGATACCGTTTGTGACGCCGCCGGGCTGAATCGTCCGAAGAAAGTTGTGCCTCTACCAGTGGCCAAAGTGCTGGCTCGACTGATGGAATCCACTTGGAAACTTCTGGGCAAAAAGGAAGCTCCCCTGCTTAATAGTGCTCGCATCAAGTTTCTGGGACTGAACCTGGATTTCAGTATCGACAAAGCGATTCGTCAGCTGGGATATAAACCTTCCGCAGATTTTCGTGATGCGATGAAAGCGTCTTTGAAATAAAGGATTTGAGATGAATCCCTCACGAACAATTGTGCTGGCCAGCCGCAACCACAAGAAAGCTCGGGAAGTCGCCGAGATTCTGGCGCCGGCCGGATTTCGTGTCATCCCCGTCACGGAATTTCCGGACGTTCCTGAAGTCGACGAGGATGGCCTGACCTTTGCCGCCAATGCCGCAAAGAAGGCGTCCGAAGTCGCCAGACATCTCGGCCAGTGGGTCATCGGTGAAGACAGCGGTCTGCAGGTTGACGCCCTGAATGGCGGCCCGGGGATTTACTCGGCACGATACAGTGGCGAAGGCGCGACGGACGAAAAGAACAATCAGAAGCTGATGGCCGAACTTGCCAATGTGCCGGACGAAAAACGTGGCGCAGGTTATCTGTGCAGCGTGGCGTTATCATCGCCGACGGGTGAGATTCGAGTGGCCTGTGAAGGGACGTGTCGCGGCCGGATTTTGCGAGACGCCAACGGTGCTGGCGGATTCGGTTATGATCCTTACTTCCTCATCCCGGAATATCATCTGACGTTTGGCCAGCTGAGTTCCGTGGTGAAGCATCGACTCAGTCATCGAGCACGAGCTTTTGCGAAGTTTGTTCCGTTGTTGCTGAAGATTCAGGACGAGTTCTAGACGACAGGATGTGGGTTTCATGCAACAGCTGATGGGCTGGTTACTGTTGATCGCCAGCATTGCCGGCCATACGGAATGGTGGGTAATGGTCGTGAATCGTTCTCATGCGTTGAGCATTCGAGCGACTCGGCTGAGAAAATTTCGGACGTTGCATGACCTGGCTGTGTTGTCGTATCCATTCATCCTGCTGTGGTTGACCGGAACCGGCCCCAGGAGTCTTCTGTTCGGCGGACGTTTCTCACAGCAGTCTTCGTTCCTGCAGGGACTTCTGGTCGCCACAATTGCCGGCTGCATTCCTCTGTTGCTTGGGATGTATCGCTGGCACTGGATTCGGCATCCTCAGTTCAGGCACAACCACGGCGCAACGCGACATGATGTGTTGAGTAATGCGTCGTCGGAGGAAGAGCGAACAGCCGTCCGCGGGCCTCGACGTCATCCGTCACAACTTTGGCCATTCAATGAAATTTTTCATCTCGAAGTGAACACCAAAGCTGTAAGGGTGAGCCAGACGGTTCGAAAAGGTAAGGCGACACGTAAACCACTCCGGCTGGCTCATCTTTCAGACCTGCACTTTATTGGATGTCCGGGACCGGGTTACTACCGGTTTCTGGTGAACCAGGTCATAGATCTTCAGCCAGACTTGATCTTGTTTACGGGCGATCTGATCGATGAAATGGAGTTGTTGCCCGAGGCCATCGACATCCTGCGACCATTGTTGTCCATCGCTCCGTGCTATTTTATCCTGGGCAATCATGACTGGAAGTACGATCACGAAATGATTCGATCGCAGTTCGCGGCTTCGGGCTGGCGATGCGTGACCGGGCGCTCTGAGATCCTGCGAGTCGGAGAGTATCAGGTCCTGCTGGCGGGATCAGAACAGCCCTGGATCGGACCGGACCCGCCGGTGGTGAGAGATGCCGGCTGTGATCTTCGAATCCTTCTAAGCCATTCGCCCGATCAGTATCCGCTGGCGAAGAAATACGGCTATGACCTCATGCTGTCCGGACATACTCATGGCGGCCAGGTTGTGCTGCCGATCTTCGGACCGGTTTACTCGCCGAGCTTATTCGGAGTCAGCTTCGTCTCCGGGTTGTTTGAACTTGGGCCAATGACGATGCATGTTTCTAGAGGGATCGGAGCCAAGGATCCCATGCGCTGGCGATGTTCACCGGAACTGACCTGCCTTGAAGTGACGTGCGGAAACTGACCGGCGAAATCAGGCCTATCGAGCCACATCGTCTTTTCGCACCCAGCCGTCGCCGACGCCTTCGAAGTGCCCAAAGACCCAGTCGCTGGTCTCCGTGAGGACTGTGAACTCAGCACCGTCTCGGAGTGGCTGATCGAAGGCTGGCTCATAGTCTTTGCCGGTGCCTTTGCGAGCTGTCGTTTCCGTAACAATCACCGCGCGACTCGCCTGAGCGGGATTGTTCAGCAGACAATCGACACTCAGGGCGACGCCAACAGAAAACACAACGGCCATTGCGGTGATCAAACTTTTTCGTCGCAAAACGATCGCCAGAGCCAACAGCACAGCTGACAGACCAAGGCTTGAGCTTGCGAGTCGAACTTTGGTCGGAGCTGAAAACCAGTCAGTCCAGAACAGGACATGACTCCACCATGGAGTTGGTGGATCCGGAAGGCGTCCGGGAGCAGACGCGAGTGTCTGTTGCAGATTGGCTTCCAGATAGGGATCACGCGGACGATATGGACGGGCCTTTCGATAATTCAGGATCGCTCGGCCGAATTCGCCCGCTCGAAACCAGGCATTTCCAAGGTTGTAGTACAATGCACCGCTGTGAACACCATCGGCGACGATGGACTCCAGTTCGCGCGCGGAGGCTCGATAATCATCCGGTGATTTCGCCTGGTCAAAAAGCTCCAGAGCTTTCACAAAGGCACGCTCATGAGCGCCCGGTTCGGCGGCTGTTGATGTTACGCCGGGCAGAAAAAGGCATGCCAGAAACATCAGCGTTTGAGCTGTACGCAACATTCTTCGTTGCTTAAGGTTGCCGGGGCAAAGCTTTTGTAGAGCCAGAGGATTGTTCATCGCGGTGATCTCCGCTGCAGCACTGGACTGATGCGGTCGATCAGTTTTTCGGCGTTCTCAAGAGACGATGGAACACTGACGTTTTCTCCGCCGCCATATTCTGCGCCTTCAAGCGTTTCCAAAAGCTGCGTCACTGCACGCTGGTCGACGTCTGAAACACCGGCCTTCTGAAGGATTCGCCCGACGTCCGCGGCTGTTAATCCCTCAGCGACCAGATTCTGAGTATCCGCCACAAGTCCCAGCAACGCCGTTCGAATCTGTCTTAATGCTTCTCCTGGTTTTCCGTCCTTCGCGAACTGGTTGACGGTTGCTAGACGAGACTGGGCCAACTTGCGAGCTTGTGAGCGACGCTGTCCAACCGAATCGTTGGATCGCCGACGATGAACTATGACACCCGCGACGGAACAGAGTGAAAGGCACCACAGGCCTCCAACGACCGGCAGCCAATCGGTCAGGCGAGCTTCTTCATTCTGCAACTCCGCCGGATCTGTAATGTTCTGAAAGATCCCGGAATCACTCTTGCGAATCTCCTTGTTGCCAGACGGAGAAATCGCTCCCACAAGTTCATCGGTCGACAAAGAGGATGCCTCAGCGACTTCGAGAGTGATGGGCTCGGTGCTGATTTCCGTGAACGTTTCAGTCGTGGGATCGAAGTTGGTCAGCGTCAGTGCTGGCAGAGAAGCTCCCGCTCGCTTTGGACGCAGGCCGTAGGCAAATTTCTTGACGTCGCCTTCGACTCGTCCCGTGGGGGCTTTATCGATAATCTCAAAATTCTCGACGATCTCGGGAATCGCGGAGAGATCCGGAGCGGAGATCAGCTCCAGGGATCCCGCCTGATTGCCGCGGGCGAACTCCAGATTGAGCGTCAGGGGATCACCGACTCGCAACTGAACAGGATTCGCCGAGGCTGCTACGAGGAACTCACCGATACCCCCAGTAAACGTGGCGGGGCGAGGCGTCGGGACCTCACGGACTTCAACGGAAACCGCGGCTGCAATCGCAACCAGTTTGCGTCCTTGATACTCCCGACCATTCACTCCGTCGACGAAAGTCCCTTTGACAAGAGCGGGCCCGAATTCATATCGCCCGGTTTTCTCTGGAATGAACTGTCGAGTCAGCTCATAAGAAAAGTAGTTGATCGGCTGGCCATCAAGTCCGTTTCGAGTTTCGCGTGTTTCTGGCAGACCAAAGACAGCCGGACGAGAACCCCCAAAGAACGAACCGCTCGAGGCACTGATTTCATTGATGCGAAAGCCGACATCGTTTTGAGACATTAACGGCTGCAGCCATTCGGAAGTGCCTCCGGTCGTCAACCCGTTCGGAATATCGACCCAGCTGATCTGAAGTTGAGGAGGCTGACGACGCAGCGGCAGTAGCGGACTTTCATCACCTTCGGGAAGCGGTCTGATCAGGACCTTTAATGAGACTGTGAAAGGTTGTGTTGGATAAATCGTTTGTCGATCGGCCTTGATTTCTGCAATAACAAGATCTTGAACTTCGGCATCCAGAACGCGTAAAGTCAGCGGGCGACTGGACAGCTCTTTGCCATCGATCGTGGCTTTGACGGAGTGGATCGTCACATCTCCAGCGACTTTAGGCGTCAAACGATAGAGATAGACATGACTCAGTACTGTCTCTTCAGAAACTCGTCCATTGACGATCAGCGTTGTCGATTGGTTACGTGATTGATCACCGTTCGGGACGACTTTGAACTGTTCCTGCAGCGGTGAAATGTCGGGAGCCGAAGGGTTTTCTGAGTTTCGAATTTCAACCTGATAATCAATCGTTTCTCCGACAAAGATTTCATCAGCACTGATGCCGACTCGAATCTCCGGCTGCTGTTCGTCAGCGCGAGCCGGGATTGTGACCAGCATGCAGATGAGGCCGGCGAACAATCCTCGCAGGAGCGAATAGCGACGTTCAGAGGATTCGTGTCGACGGAATGATTGATTGCCGCGCTGCTTCTCGAGAGATGGCTGACGACATTGGGAATTGAAAGTGCTTCTGGTCATTGGTCGTTCTTACCAGTCTTTTTCCACGGGTGTCCGTCCAATGATGCGTGCTCGCATTTCACGATCACGTTCGCGTTTTTCCTGTTGACGTTCACGGACTTTACGCAGGGCGTCTTCAATACGGTCTCGGGAAACCTGAGGCTGTTCGGAGTTTGATTCGGAAGGCTGTTTTTTGTCCTTCGAGTCACTCGATTTGCTACCGGACTTGTCCTGATCCTGCTTTTGTTTGTCATCCTTTTTTTGATCGCCTTGTTTCTTCTGTTCTTCGTTCTTTTTGTCCTGCTTGTTCTCGTTCTGATCTTTCTGGGTCTGTTTGTCTTTGGAATCCTTCTTCTGCTCCGAAGACTTCTTGCCGTCGTCTTTCTTCTTGTTCTGATCTTGCTGCTCGTCGTTCTTCTGAGACTGATCGTCTTTCTTTTGTTCTTTCTGGTCTTCGTTGTTCTGATCCTGCTGCGGCTGTTCGGGCTGTGCATTTTGGATCTCCTCCAGAATGCGACGAGCTTCTTCAGCGGGAGCAGCTGCGGCCTTTGGATCCTTCCGCTGCAAATGGTCAACAGCCAACTGCATGGCTTCCACAGCTTTTGGAGAAAGTTCCACGGCCTTCTCCAGCCCCAGCTTTAACTTCTCCAGATCGACCTGCGGAGCAGGATTCTGATCAGTGGTAGCAGCGTCGGGAGATGCCTCCGGAACAGGTGCAGCAGCGGATGCTGCAGAAGTGTTGGCTTCAAGACGAGACAGTTCTGCCTGAGCTTTGGGCGCCAGCAATCTGGCTTTCCGCAGAGCTGTGGATTGCTGTTCAAGCAGCCGCTGCAGCGCTGACTCGTCGAGGGCGACGTCGGTGGGCAGAGAAGTTGATGCTATCTGAGGAATGTTGTTCTCTATTTTTTCTGCGGGTGTTGCCGCCTCTTCAGTCTTCTCTGACGCATCTGAAACAGGCGTGGGATCCGGAGCAGGAGAGATGGGGACTGATCCTTCCGGCAACGCCGAGGCAGCGGACGGTGACGTCTCTGGAGCTGTTGGTGGCGTCGCGCCGTGCGGAGCCAGTTGTCCTGCAATCGCAGTCTGATCGCCGAGTTCTTTGGCCAGTAAAGGATGAAACGGGATGACTGCATCCCAGATTTGATCCAGCTGAGTTATCGCTTCCTGCTGGTGTGAAATAGTCTCTGCGGGTTTTGCTTTAAGGAGTTGACTGGAGGCTGTCTGCATCTCAGCAGCGGCCTTGTCGGACCAGCTTTGCATCAGTTCAATGCCTTCTTTTAACTCCGGTGGTAGTGGCTGCGGAGTAGCGTTGGTGCCTGACGTGGAACCTTGAGGCTGCAGTTCCTTCGCGATCTTCTCACGCAGAAACGGAAGTTCCTCCGCCAGTTCATCCTGATTCTTTTTCAGCTGTGCAAAGACGTCAAGCGGAGGGTTCACGGGCAATTGCTGAACGGACTGCTTCAAGGCATTCTGAGTCGTCATCATGAACTCGAGAAACTGAATCAGATTGGATTCATCTCGACGCTTCTGGCGATCAATCTCGTACCAGCGATCCGAGTAGTATTTGATCCAGGTTCGAACCAACTCCAGATTCCGGCGCGACGGCTGATGCTCCGGATCCAGTTCCAGAGCGTGTCGATACGATGCCACTGCCTGCTTGAGTTCATCAAGGATCTTCTGGCGATCTTCTGCAGCAACGGTCTCAGGAGTTTCTCCGGCGATACTGCGAGCATTCTCGGCAGTTAATGTACCAAGGTTAAAGTGTGAAGCCGTCGCGATGTTTTTGTCGGGACTCAAACCAGCTTTGAGATAACGCTCGCGAGCTTTTTCTTTGTCGCCGTTACGATGCAGAGCACAGGCTTCATCGAAGGCTGCGATTGCAGCCTGTGATGATCGGGATTTATCCAACTCGTCAGTCGCTGTGGCAAACAGCTTTTGAGCGGAATCGTATTCGGCCGCCTGATAGTGCCGAAGGCCTTCACGAACCTGCTTATGAGATTCGCCGGCTTCAACCTGTCCATGCATCACGCCGAAACACATCCCGACCAGCAAAGGGAGAATCTTTGAAGATCTTTGGGTCGAAACGGGAAAAGACGAGTTGCCTGAAGACCGTCCTGTCCGTTCCGATTGAGTCGATTTGATGGTTCGAGAAGCCGATGCGGAGGTCGAAGGCGCAAGTCGCGTGGCAGTTGAATATCGACCAATGCAGAGATCAGCCAATAAGGCCAACAGAGTAATACTCAGAAAGATCTGGAAGCGTTCAGATTTACGAATCCGCTGCTGTGTCTCCGATTGATCGCCTGTTCGGCCGTGCAAATGCTGAGCATACAGTTCGCCGAGATCGTAGGATCGCGTACCGGCCGGAATATAAACACCATTCGTCTTGAGTGCGATCTCACTCAGCAAGGTACCATTCAGCTTGCTCCAGACCTGTTGACCTTCGTGTTCCATAAAGGACGCTGCACCGGATTGTTCAGGAACTCGAGCGCCGGAGTTGGAGTCACCGAGGCCCAGAGTGAAGACCGTGACTTTCCTTTCAGCAGCCACGGTTGCAGCTTCCAGCGGAAAGGACTCCTGATCATCTCCGTCAGTAATCAACAGCACCGCCTGATCTCGCTGCGTACCGGCATTGAAGACTTCAACGGCTTTGCGAATCGCATCACCGATCGCGGTCCCGCCTCGCGGCGCACTGTTGGGATCGAGTTCCATCAAGGCACGTCGGAAAGAATCATAGTCGATCGTAAGCGGGCACTTGACGACGGCCTTTCCGGCGAATGCAATCAACCCGATTCGTTCTCCGTTCAGCCGATTCACAAGTGAACTCACATCGGCTTTTGCTCGTTCCAGTCGGGACGGAATCACATCATCGGCCAGCATCGACCGCGAGACGTCGATCAACACGTACAGATCACTGCCGCGAGGAACGACTTGTTCGACCTGCGTCCCGAAACGCGGCCCAGCGAGAGCCATCAGTCCTGTCGCAAGAGCGATTTCAAACAGGATGAGTTTGCACCAGAAACGGATTCGAGACTTCACAGGAAGAAGGCGGTCCTGCATCGCATTCGTGATAAATGCGTCACGGGCCAGTTGTCGACGTTTTTCGGAGTACAGAGCCAGCCCCAGCCAACTCAAACAAAGCGGCAGAATGAGATAAAGAAATTGTGGTGTTTGCCATTCCATTGAAGTCACGGCAGCGATCGAAAACGGGTTTCGAGAAGAATATTCACGGTAACGATCAGAGCCAGACCGGAGCCCGCGAACCAGTGAAACAGCTCTGTGTACTCAGAGTATTTTGATTCTTCAACGCGACTTTTTTCAAGTCGATCAATCTCACTGTAGACCTCAGCCAGACCTTCGGAATCCGAAGCATGGAAATAGGTTCCGCCCGTCGTTTGAGCGATCTCACGCAGCAGTTCTTCATCAATACGAAA
>JBILXT010000340.1:0-7870 GCA_044378235.1 Planctomycetaceae bacterium | reverse complement strand
TTCACTCCGGCAGTCGTTTCCAGACTGCGAACACACCGTGTATCGAACGCATTTGGGCGAGTGATAAGCGCAATTTCCCGGGGAGCTGACAGAACCGCACACTGGGTTCCTGTCCTTCCAGATGCGCCTTGAGACGCCTGTTGAGCCCAAGATGCCGAATGCTCCGGCTGTGTGCATTGATCCTGCTGCAGCCAGCGGATGACTCACGGTGGGTGAGATTTAAAGCGGCACGGCGCGAGCCGTCCGGTGTCTGCCCGCTGAACCTTACCGAATGGGGTTCAAGGGCAAATGAAACGTGCGGGCCGTCATTAATGGACTTGGTGGAAGACGGCAGTGAGCCACTCAGAACAGTCCCGAAATAAGTCGCGTCTATCCCAACCCGAAGCGTCAGTTTTGAAGTTGCGCATTTTGTTCATGATGTCCCCTCTCCCCCAATTCATTTGCGAATATAGTTCGTCGTTAAAAGGTTGCAGTTGGTCGCAAATGAATTGGGGGAGAGGGTTAGGGTGAGGGGGCTTTTTCTCGAACTTCACGTTTCCGTAAACCCTCTCATCCGGCCTAACGGCCACCTTCTCCCCCGAGGCGGGGGAGAAGGGACTCTAATGCGCAACTTCAAAAAGCGTCAGCGAGGGATCGAGATGTTGTGCAAAATCCCTCACTGACGTTTCGGGTTGGGATTTCAATGCATGGAAACGTCCGGAAGTTATTCCGGGACTGCTCCTTATGATCGCGTCTGCACGGTCTTGGCACGCATCGCTGACAGGTCAATTTGAACCGCGAATAGACGCGAATGAACGCGAATAAAAGCAAGCAAACACGCGTGAGAAAGTTCGATTCTGAAACCGGCACTTCAACGCTCGTGGTCTTCAGACGTCCCCCGAGGGTGGAACCTGATCCAATTGCGCTCAACTATTCGCGTGAATTCGCGTCCATTCGCGGTTCAAAAAATCGATGCGCGTTGCCGGGAAACGCCACAGCGAAGCCGTTACCTGCCTCAACTCAGGATTTCCTGCACCACACGCTGAGGTTCCACGCCGGTTAGACGCTGATCGAGTCCCTGAAAGCGATACGAGAATCGTTCGTGATCAATGCCCATACAATGCATGACGGTTGCATTCAGGTCATTCACGTGGCACGGCTTGTCCACGATGTTGTAGCTGAAGTCGTCTGTTTCTCCGTAGACAACTCCGCCCTTGATTCCGCCGCCCGCCATCCACATGCTGAAATTGCGAGGATGATGGTCTCGGCCGTAATTGGTCTTCGTTAACGCACCCTGAGAATACACCGTGCGACCGAATTCGCCGCCCCAGACCACCAGTGTGCTGTCGAGCAGCCCGCGTTGTTTCAAATCCTGTAACAAAGCCGCGCAGGGCTGGTCGGTGTCATAACATTGATGTCGAATTTCACTTGGCAGAGAACCATGCTGATCCCAGCCACGATGCAGAATCTGCACAACCCGCACGCCTCGTTCAACCATTCGGCGAGCCAACAGTGCACTCGCGGCAAAGGTTCCGCGTTTCGAAACTTCCGGACCATACATGTCCAGAGTCTCTTTCGTTTCGCCGGACAGATCCACAAGCTCCGGCACACTGCTCTGCATCCGAAATGCCATTTCGTATTGAGCGATACGAGTCTGAGTTTCCGGATCCCCGAAGCGTTCGAAGTTTTTCTGGTTGAGCTGTGAAAGAGTATCCAGCATGGCTCGCCGATGCCGTGCATCTACACCCGACGGATTATCAATATAGAGCACCGGGTCACCCACGCTGCGCAACGCAACGCCGGTGTACTTCGACGGCAAAAATCCACTGCTCCACATACGAGTGAATAAAGCCTGAGCCGCCTGCTTGGATGACCATCGTGGCGTCAGAACAACGAAGGCTGGCAGATTATTCGTGGCGCTGCCGAGACCGTAAGCCAGCCAGGCTCCGATGCTTGGTTTGCCGGGGACTTCGCTCCCGGTTGTGACGAAGGTACACGCCGGGTCATGATTAATCGCGTTTGTGTGAACACTGCGAACAACGGCCAGATCGTCAGCGTGCTTCGCAGTGTGAGACAACAATTCACTGGCCCAGGTTCCGGCTTGACCGTAGCGAGCAAAACTGAACATCGACGGCGCCACTGGCAGGCGAGCCTGGCCGCTGGTCATCGTCGTGATACGCTGACCCATCCGGATCGAATCGGGCAGGTCCTTGTCGAAGTGCTCCTTCAGGTTCGGTTTGTAGTCCCAGGTGTCCAGCTGCGAAGGCCCGCCGTTCATATGCAGGTAAATCACCGCCTTGGCCTTGGGAGCGAAATGCGGGAACCCAGGCAACGGTGGATGCACCATGCCGGAAGAAGGGGCAGAAGGCAAATCTGCCCCCGTGGCCGCTCGTTCTGCAGCCAGCATCGCCAGCGACACGCCTCCCATGCGAATCGCCCCGTCACCAAAGAATTGACGGCGAGTCAACGTCTGAAGGTATTCCTGAATTGGATTCATGTCAGGCTCCATCATCTCAGTAATTAATGATCGCGACGACCTGGCTGCAGAACGTCAGGCTATCGCGACAGATAAAGGAGGAATGCGTACAGCACTCCGAGAAAGCCGATCGTCTTGATAAACATCACCAGCGCCGATCGCAGGATTCGTTCCGGCAATTCAAAGCGACTGTTTGAATAGACCAGGCAGATGATGGCTGTCAGGGGAACTGCGTGGGTCAAGATGGTCAGATCCATGGCTTCATCCTCTGGTTATGATTTCTTTGTGACGTCATCGTCTTCGTCATCTTCTGATTTTTCATCGCCATAACCGTAGGCGGGTCCATCCGCAGCATCCCAGATTGCCAGCAGGTTTAATAGTCCGGCGATCCAGGTGAACACCGACGCGATATCAAACTTGCGGCTCAAATCTCCGTGCAGCCGATCCAGCTCCTGCGAATCGCACGGCGCCTGATACCAGTTCAAAAAGCTGCGACTAATAGTGCCACGCAGCGATTTGTCGATATTTAGTTCCTGACCGTCTTCGCTGACAATGCGGCATTCGATTTCTCGGCGAGGCGAACCGAAGACTTCACGCCCAAGTTTGATCTGGCCCCCAAGGCCATATTCCACGACTTTGCCATCGGCAGCACTGGCTTTCAGAGTTCCAGTGATCGCCTCACCGCCATCCGGGTTCACTGGCGCGATTGTCATGGTGCCGGTGACCATTTGCAGGTCATCACCTCGACCACTGAAATCAGAAATGAAGCCGCTGAAGTCACTCTGAATCTCGGAATCCAGATGGTCGATGCCTGGCTGTTCACTACGAAGCCGAGACTCCTGAATCAACGCAGGTAATGCCATGGCACCGTTGAAAAACTGAGCAGCGTAGCCGAACGAAAATTTCGTCGTCGGGACCTTCTTCTCCATTTGCGGAGAAACTCTGTCCGTCTGGTAAACCAGTTGGCTATAAACAGGTTGCCAGTTGCCGAGAATCATGCCCCAGATGAACAGGCTCAGGATGCACACAGAATAAATGGTGGCCTTGAATCTTCGCCCCTGATACCAATGGCCAGCCCCTGGGATCAGATAGGCGAGCAACGCGGCGATCATCGGGTTTTTCAAGGTAACGCGAGTGCTTCTCATGAATCGGCCTGTTGGGCTGAGACGATAGTTCTGGAAAACGAGGCAAGACCGAGAGAATGCACGTCCGTGCACTTCTGGGATGTCTTGATTTGTGCTGAATCGCGAGTTTGCGAACCGGAGATCCTAGCAGGAGGTCTCGTCTGTGTCAGCCGATACTTTTCGATCCGGGCAGAAGCGAAGAGTTCTCGGAAGTCGCCTATTCGCTTACAGTTGTGATTCCCTGGCGACTCTCTCAGAAATGACCATTTCTCTGGCCTCGAAACCTTAAATGCGCATTTATAAGGGGCAGAGTTGTTGGTCGACGCTCAGTCGATTTAATCGTTGACCGCCCAGCCGCAGGCGCCGGCAATGCGGTAGGCCGGCGCCTGCGGCTGGGCGGTCAACGGAAAAATGAATCAATCACGACATAAAATACTGCCTGCGGCGAGCGGACCGGTGTCTGGGTTTTCCTGTCAAAGAATTCAATACGTCGTACTGTCCCTGAATCAGGCATTCTGATTAGCAATTATCCATGGCGACCACAGCCTCATCCGTTTCATCATCTGACCCACGACGCCAATTTGCGGTTTCCGTGGTCGAAACATTGCGCGATGCGGGGTTTGAAGCCTTGTGGGCCGGGGGCTGCGTGCGAGATCAATTGCTGGGAAAATCGCCCAAAGACTACGACGTCGCAAGCACCGCAACTCCGGACGAAGTCATTCGCATCTTCGGAACTCGCCGCACCGTCCCGGTCGGCGCGAGTTTCGGAGTCGTTATGGTTCTTGGCCCGACCAAATCGGCCGGCCAGATCGAGGTTGCCACCTTCCGCAGCGACGGTGAGTATCTCGACGGACGCCGCCCGAACTCGGTGCAGTTTTGTCGTCCGGAAGAAGATGCGCGCCGTCGCGACTTTACGATCAATGGGCTGTTCTTCGATCCGATCCGGAATGAGGTCATTGATTACGTCGGTGGTCGAGACGATCTGGCGGCTGGAGTTGTCCGCGCGATTGGAGAGCCGGTTGATCGTTTCCGCGAAGATAAACTTCGCATGTTGCGAGCCGTACGATTCGCGTCCACGTTTCGTTTTCATCTCGACCTTCAAACGGCTGATGCGATCCGCCAGTTTGCGACGCAGTTAGATCAGGTGAGCGTCGAGCGGATCGCTCAGGAGCTGCGGCGGATGCTCGCGCATTCAACTCGCGCAACCGCCGTGAAGATGCTGGAAGAGACATCACTGCTAGCGGAAGTGCTGCCGGAAATCACGTCGATCAGCGGAATCCTTCAGCAGGACGAGACACTCGTTGCGCTGGGACTGCTGGAGTCGGCAAGTTTTGAGGCGGCTCTGAGTCTCCTGTTGCGGCCTCTGTATGTTTCCGCGGAACGGGAACATCGACAGCGAGTTGCACGGGTCGAAGGGGTCTGTCGTCGGTTGAAAATGTCTAACGAAGAAACGGATTGCGTCTGCTGGCTGATAAATTCCCTGCCCGTTCTTGAAAACATCTCGGCCCAACCATTGCACATCCTGAAGCTACTTTTGAATCATCCGCATTCGCAATTGCTGCTGGACGTTTCGGCGGCATTGGCTCGTTCCTGTGGGAGGGAGCCGGTAGACGCGGAATTCTGTCGACGTTACCTTTCCCGCTCTTCCCCGGAAATCCTCGCGCCGGCAGCGCTGATTGACGGGCGAGATGTCATGGGCCTGGGGATTCCTGCCGGACCAGTGGTGCGTGAACTGCTCGCCATAGTCCGCAACGAACAGCTCGACGAACTTCTTGCCACTCGCGAGCAGGCTATGGACCGTTTGCGGGAATTGTATCGTTCCGCCAGGTGAGAATCTGGCAGACAATATCGACAAATCGATTTATCTGACTGTCTGAAAGTTTGTGTCATGCCCTCTCATGTTCGTTATGGAATCATTGGTGCCGGAGCGGTTTCTGATTTTCATCATGTGCCCGGTATCAAGCTGGATCCTCGCGCTTCGCTGGTGGCGATTTGTGATCCCAACGAAGCTTTGATGGCACAGCGAGTGAACGACTGGGGGCCGGTCAAGACCTACTCGGACTATCGTCAGCTGGCGGCAGATCCGGATGTGGATGCCGTGATCATCGCGACGCCCAACTTTGTGCATCGCGAACAGGCTTTAGAATGCGTGAAGAATGGCAAACACGTCATGTGCGAAAAGCCGCTGGGGCTAAGCTTCGCGGAGTCTGCCGAAATGTATCGTGCGGCTCGCGATGCCAATGTGCGTCACATGACGGCCTTTACGTATCGATTTGCTCCGTCGATGAGATACGTGAAACATCTGGTGAGTAGTGGTGCTTTGGGGACGCCTCGCCATTTTCGAAGTCAGCGGTTTTTGGATCTGCCGGAAACCAGTTGGGGCTGGCGTCAGATTAAGAAACTGGCAGGTGCCGGTGACCTGTTCGATATGACAATTCATCGCATCGACTTTGCTCAGGATCTGCTGGGGCCGGTGAAGTCTATTTGTGGCGCTGTGGCTCAGTTTGTTCCTCGAGACAAAACCGAAGATGGGAAGCCATGCCCTCCATCCGAAGTCGATGACTGGTCCAGCCTGATTGGGTTCTTCGAAAGTGGTGCGGTTGGAGTCTGGGAAGGCAGTACTCTGATGAAGGGCCACAACAATAAGGGCGTGGGCTATGAATGGGCGGAAGTGAATTGCAGCGAGGGCTCTGCGGCCTATCAGCTCACGGATCCCAATAATGTCATTCTTTCTCGCAACGGCAAGGATCTGGAGAAAGTCCCTGTGCCGAAGGAGTTTCTGGTCGCGCCGGGAAGTCCTCGTGATCCATCGCAGGGTTCACCAAGTACCGTGTTCCGCTATGACCTCGTTTGGGAACTGACCTCAGCGATTATCGAAGAGCGTGATGCTGTGCCAGGTTTCCATGATGGAGCATCGGCGCAGGCGATCGCTGATGCTGTGCTGGAATCTTTTGAACAGCGACGATGGATTGATATCAGGGCCGACTTGGGTTGAGATTTGATCACCGGGATCAAGACACGCAATCGACCAGAGGCTCGGCTTTGTTACGAAGTCGGGCCTCTGTTGTTCAGCGGTTCATTTAATGCAGAACTCTTCAGGAACAATGAGCCATGATCGGCCCCAACTACGAAGCTCGTCGAAATCGCCTGTTGCGAAAACTCAAGGAAGCGTCTGTCGACAGCCTGTTAGTGACGGGGCCCAGCAATGTTCGATATCTCACGGGATTCTCCGGATCGTCGGGATGGCTGTTTCTTTCATCGTCAACAACCGTCATCCTGAGTGATACGCGATACGAGACGCAACTGACCGACGAATGCCCCGGGCTGGACGCCGAGATCCGCGATGCCACCAGCACTCTGGATGATCATGCCGGCCGCGTGATCGCGAAGGCCAGGGTAAAGCGAGTGGGCATCGAAGCGGATTATGTGACGCTGTCGCAGCATTCGTCGCTGGCAAAGAAGATCGTGTCTGCGGAACTCGTCTCTACCAGCGGTCTCGTCGAACGGCTGCGAGAGGTGAAAGATAAGTGGGAGATCGAGCAGACTCGCGAGGCCGTGCGAATTGCTGAGCGAGGTTTTGACGTTGTTCGCAGTTCGTTGCGCTCGGATCAGACGGAGACAGAAATCCGGTTTCTGCTCGAAGCCGCCATGCGGAGTTTCGGATCTACGGGTCCGGCTTTTGAGCCGATCGTGGGAGTTGGTCCGACGTCCGCTCTGCCGCACGCACATGCTGGCGGGAGAAGCGTTTCGGAAAGCCCGGTCCTTCTGATCGACTGGGGTGCTGAAGTGAAGTCTCACTATCGCAGCGACCTTACGCGAGTTCTGATCACAGGAAAGCCAACTCGTTTGATGGAGCAGGTTTACAGCACTGTGTTGAAGGCTCAACAGGCGGCGATTCAGGCGATTCGTCCCGGTGTGAAATGTGCGGACGTCGACAAGATTGCTCGGGGAATCATTGCAGAGGCGGGTTTTGGAAAGAATTTTGGCCACGGGTTAGGCCACGGTTTCGGCCTCGAAATCCACGAATCTGTCCGCATGAGCCCGCTTTCTCAGCAGGTCTTTGAAGTCGGGATGCTGGTGACGGTCGAGCCTGGAATCTATTTGCCAGGAAAATTTGGGGTCCGGATCGAGGATGATCTGCTGCTGACGCCGGACGGAAATGAGGTTTTGTCGAACGTTCCTCGCGAATTCGAAGAGGCAATCGTTCCTTTCCTTGCATAAATCCGAGGAGTTCACGATCCTGCGTGCTCTTTGGAACGACTTCGCTGTCGTGTGAATCCTGGCTTTCTGG
>JBILXT010000339.1:0-7881 GCA_044378235.1 Planctomycetaceae bacterium | reverse complement strand
CCATGAAGAACAGTAATCAGAAATCCATCTCTGAAACAGTCTGCGGCATCGACAATCCGGAGGTTGCCTCGGAGAACTCTTCCACCTGCGAAGTGCGGGACGTGCTGAGTCAGATTCTGCGAGAAGGAGCTCAGAAGATGTTGCAGTCCGCGATCCAGAAGGAGGTGGATGAGTATCTTCAGAATCGATCCGGCATTGTAGGCGAAGATGGGCGTCGGCTTGTCGTTCGGAATGGATCATTGCCTGAGCGAGAACTCGTCACTGGGGTTGGGGCCATCCAGCTTCGGCAACCTAGAGTCCGTGATAAGCGATCTCCAGAGGAGCGAGAAGTCTTCAGCTCTTCGATCCTGCCGAAGTACCTGCGCAAAACAAAATCCATCGAGGAACTGGTGCCATGGCTCTATCTCAAAGGCATCAGCACCAACGACTTTCCGGAGGCACTGCAGTCACTTCTTGGCAAAGATGCAAAGGGTTTCTCACCAACCACGATCACACGACTGAAGTCGGTCTGGGAAGAGGAATAGACGAATGGTCAAAACGTTCTTTGAAGGACAAGCGATACGTCTACATGTGGGCTGATGGCATTCACAGCAACATTCGCTTCAACGACAACGAAGGTCGCGACTCTGATGAAAAACGCCAGTGTTTGCTGGTTTTAATGGGCGCCACGGCAGACGGCACCAAGGAACTGATTGCGGTTGTTGATGGCTTTCGTGAAAGCGAACTATCATGGAAGGAACTGCTGCTGAACCTCAAAGCTCGCGGCCTGCGTTACGATCCACTGCTTGCTGTAGGCGATGGTGCTCTGGGATTCTGGAAGGCTCTTGAGAAGGTCTTTCCGACAACACGAGTCCAGCGTTGTACTGTTCATAAGACAGCGAACGTGCTCGACAAGTTGCCAAAGTCTGTGCAGCCTCAGGCCAAGAGAATGATGCATTCGATCTGGGATGCACCGAAGAAAGAAGAAGCTCTCAAAGCGTTTGACTTGTTCCTCAACACGTTCGAAGCAAAGCACTCGGCCGCCGTGGAGTGTCTTCGCAAAGATCGTGATGTACTGCTGACGTTCTATGACTTTCCCGCTGAGAACTGGTGTCACATCCGCACGACGAATCCGATTGAAAGCACCTTTGCCACGATCCGTCTTCGTCATCGAAAGACAAAGAACAACGGCAGTGCCAAAGCGTCACTGGTGATGATCTTCAAGCTGGCTCAGAGCGCTTCCAAAGGCTGGCGAAAACTGCGAGGTCATCAGCACATTCCGGAACTGATCAAGGGTGTCCGTTTTATCGACGGCGTCATCGAACAGTCAGCGGATGAACTCAAATCAACAACCACCAAATCCCCTACAACCCATACCGAAATCGTCGCCTGAAAAATTCTCCCTGAACACAACATTTGGAAGTAACTCAATAAACGGTTCCTGCCCCCTTTTTGTGCTCCAATGGCCATATGGCCAGAGACGTTTCAGTGTGGCGACCGGACTGCTCGATTCCGCAACTCAAACTCCATCTGCCCATCAAATGGCTTTTCCGGTGGCAGGTTTGCGAGCGCCTCGAGAAAAGCCGCTGGCGGTTTGTAATTATGGTACGACAGGTAGTGCAACAACATTGATGGTGCCGCAAAGATGCCATTGCGACATGGGATCCATAGCTCGGAACTTCCGGCGACAAGTTCAGCTTCCCGAGCTGGGATTAATTCAGCCAATTCACATAGATTACATGGATGGTTGCCGCGTATGACATTCACATGAGGGCGAACGCGAGGGTATTGACCAAACACGAGATCCCGAATGATTCCAATGGTCGTGTTGTCTACTGATCCTAGACTATACTCATGGTCTCGATCAAGCCAACCTATGTTCCAGACATCACAAAATGGTTTTGGTGTGTAGTACCGGTACTGCGAAAGGTCTTCGAAATACATCAGCGGAAAATCCTCTCTGTGCAGGCTGCCCAGTCGCAGTGACCCATATTAGGTTCGAGAAGTTGAGACAGCGTCATCGGGTCTTCTACGGTTGTTGAACGAGAGTAGATACTCATCGGACGTGCCCCTTTCGTTGGTGCGAGCAAAGTATAGTTGGGGATGCGCGCTCCAGGAAGATATGTTACCATTCCTTGGATATCTTCTGCCACTCGATCGTACTTCGATGCGGCTTCAAATAGGCCGTCCCAGTCTCCACGCTCAATGAATCTACCTGTCATTTCGGAAATGCGAATCCCGTCGCGAGGCAAAGTTATGCTCGTCCCTGCCGGAACAGTCATATAGCCGCTCCCTGGACGCAGTTGACCGTGCCCCGCGAACGCTAGTCCGGAACCTCCTTCAAGGATTTCTTCCGCATACTGATGGCCATGACTTCCTCCCAGAGCGCGTTCTGCGCGAAGTAGTCGGCGGGTGGACACTACGCCGCGTAACCCAGCGGCCCCCCAGCCTGCCGTTGGCAGGAATCCTAGCCCGTCGCTCCATGATTCCTGTGCGTTCAGGACATTGTACGAACTCTGTGCCACACCAACGACATCGCCGGTAATGGTCCACGCCTGGAGCCCGGTACGCACTGCGTTGTGCATTGCAAAGGCACCGCTGCTTGCGCCAGCGCCCGCACCGTATCCCATGAGAACGCTGCTGGTAATCCCTGTGGCAGTGCCGATGGAGTAGCTCCACCCGCTTTGGTTGTATGCCAGGATATCTTGGCCGTAGATTGCACCTTGCAGCCAGTTTGTGGCTCCGAACGTGACGACGTTTGCGTGACCGGTACCCCAGCCAGCGACCGGGTCAATGACCCAGTTGTCCAGCCAAGTACGGCCAGCCTCAAAGTCAGTCATGGGACGATCGGGTGGCGGAGAGAACCTGAAGATTGGCTTGGATTCGCCGCTGTGGGCCTCAAGGGCCTGTCGCGCAAGTTGAAATTCCGCGTAAGCATTCTTCCACGCTGTATGGTTTTGATCAGAGTACGTCTCTGATGAGAAGTTTCTTTCGGCGGCCAGCACTTTTTCTTTTGCTTCACCTCGTATGGTTTGCAACTCATTGAGTTTTAAGTTCCATCGTCCTTGAATGTAATCGCTATAGGGTCGCAGTGCTGCTTGTGTGTCGGAATAGAAGTCTCGCGAACTCCCAAAGATCTCGCCTAGGGAGTAATCGGTGTCAGATGCGTATCCGGTGCCCTGGGAATAATAGGTCGGGTCAAATGCATCCACGTCGAGAACGCTCTGATCTGTCTGAAACAAGCCCTCCACAAACTCTGATGGCTCTCCGTTGAAAAGAGCTTCCAAAGTTGGATCAGACGGTTTTTCTGAGTTGGACGCCCTCCAGCCCCCGTTTCGCAAGCCAAGGGGATCGTCTTCCGAGTTATGTGATGCCAGCGAAATATCCCCACTGTGCCGTCGACTAGGGCGTTGGGGTTTGATCGCCATCGCCGCTCGTCTCGGTTGCTTTGCGGCGTTAATCGTCCGTGTCGTTGCGCCGAAGGACTGTTTGGCTGCGACAAGTGAGCTGCCAGTATTCCACACCCCACTCGCAATACTCAGTGCTCTGAGTGATTGTTGCAGGCTGCGGTCGCCGGAGGTGATGACGCTGGCGGTGCCGACGGCGAGGTTGAGGCCGACGCCGAAACGTTGAGCATTCGTTGACGTCGGGCTGAACATTGTGCCGCCTTGGTTGACGCCAAGATTTGAGACATGGAATAAGCTCGATAACGTCCCGTCTCCAATTAGGTCGCCACTGGCGATCTCGTAGCCGGAGACCAGTCCACTGGCTCCGCTGAGCCCGCGACCAAGAGTGCCGAATGAACGAACGCCGGCGGCAAAGAAGCCGCCGCTGACGGCTGCGGCTGCTCCGAGATATCGAGTAAACGATCCGTCGCCGATCCGATTGCCCGAGAAGACTTCGTACGAACTCCCAAGGCCTGACGCAAAGCCCAGTCCTCCGGCGAGAACTTCTGTTCCAAGCAATGAACCAGACGCCAGTCCAAATCCCAGCATGCCTCCGGAGGCTAACGTTCCCGCAGCCAACAGACCTTTCTGGATGCTTCCGTTGTCCCACTGGTCTTCGAAGAAATCGCCGACGTCTTCAAACACATCGCCAATTTCACCCAACGCATGGCTGAACCACGACAGTCCGCTGCGATCGACATTGTTGATCGGGTCATTGTTGGAGTATCGACTGACGTTTGGATCACCGCCTTCGAAGCCGATCGGGTCTTCCGACAGAAACCGTCCTGATGTCGGCTCATACCACCGAGCTCGCGCGTAGTATAACTCCGTGTCCGCATCCCATAAAAAGCCGCTGAAGAACTGCTCATAATTCAACGACCAATCCGTTCGAGAACTGATCGTCCCAAAACTACTCATCAGCCGATGATCAACCACCGTCGGCACCGAGTTCACGACCTTCAAAACATCCCGCGCCGCTCCGGTGCGATCTTCCAGCGGCCACAGAATGCCACTGACAGAACTCTGATCCGCAAACACCTGATCGAGAGACACGCCGTCGAAGTATTGGTGCAGGATCGAACCTGAGGAATTCAGCGTCGCGATAAGCTGCTGTCCGTCATAGACGTAGTTCTCTGTTGAGACTGAGCTGGTCGTTGTGCCGGTCGTGGTCGAAGTGAACGTGGTGACCTTCTTTGAGATTCGATTGCCGTCCGTGTCATATGTGTTCTCGACACGTTTTGTCAGAACGTTTGCCGCGGTAAAGAATTCGACCTTTGTCAACTGATTGCGGTTGTCCCAGGTATATGTGGTATATTCCTGACTGGTGTTGCCCTGAGCGACGACGACCTTCTGCCGCTTAATTATGTTGCCTTCGGCATCATACGTGATCGCATAGTTGCCATCGTTCGTTACGCGGTTACCGCGTCCGATGGTTCCGTTCGCGGCCGTCCGATTTCCAGTCGCGTCGTAATTGAACGATTCGCTGCCGGCCGCCTTTGCGGATGTCGTGAGCTGACCGTTGGCGTCATATCCGAACGTCTCGGTGACGTTGTTAAAGTTCAGCGACGGAACTGACCAGACCTCGTCCAACTGCTTCTCATCGGCAAAGTATTTGTACGAATACGAAGCCACCGCCGTCAGCGTTGTCCCGGCCAGTCTGGAATGCACAAGCGACGACAATCGTCCGGCGGAGTCCTGACCATAGTCCGACTGAACGACCAGGCCGGTCCACGTCGCATCAGAGTATCGCTTGATCGTGGAAATCGAATCATCGCTGCGGTAAATCAGTTCAACCGACTTGTCCTGCCACGTTGCCCACGTGCCGGTCATCGTCTGCCTGAGCTTCGTCAGCCGATTAAGGTAGTCGTAGTTCGAATACGCAGTCGTGACAATGATCTGCGACGCACCTGTTCCCGTCTGCTGTTGTCGCGACGTGAGATTTCCTAAATCGTCGTACTGATACGTCAACCTGGCGGCATTCTGTCCGGGTGTCGCCCCGGCAAATGTAGTCAACAGGCGATCCAGATCATCAAATGAGGATGTTCTTCGCGAGATCAACGTCGCGGACGAGTTTGAAGTCAGCGTCGTCATATTCCACTGTTCGGCCCCTGTCTGTCGACCGTAGGGATCGTACAAGTTGCGGAACTCGGTTGTGAACTCAAAATCGCCGGATGTCGCAGTTTCCGTGATCGGAGCCAGCCATTGTTCGTACACGATTCGATCAAGACCGTCGCGTACGTATTGGATTCGATAACCTCGACGATCTGTTATCGCCACGACATTTCCGGTGACATCATATTCCGTCACCGTACTGAACCCGTTCGCATCCGTTTCGGCAATTAACTGCCCGGCCAGATCAAACACCCAGCGACTAGTGTTGAACGACGCATCCGTCAGAGCAATTCGGTTCCCGTTGTTGTCGTATCGGTACTGAGTCGCCGAGCGGTTTGCATCAATGGATGTGATCAGTCGATCCAGTCGGTCGTATTGATTGAACGTAGTCAGGAACACGTCTCGCGATGACGCGGAAGTACTCAACGGATCGACATTGCGACGAGTCGACGTGGATTCGACATTCCCCGCGTCGTCATACGTGATTCGCGTTTCGGCAGCGATCTTGTCCGGAGTCGCATCGGAACTGCTGTCGGGATCATGGCCAACGATTCGGATCCTGCGGTCCAGGTCGTCATAGGAATACGATGTGACTCGGCCCATTTCGTCTTTGGAACTTAGCAGACGTCCCGCCAGATCGTACGTCCACGTCGAGTAAACATTGACGTTCAACATCCCGGTTGTGGGATGCTGTCTGGTCGTTCGGATTAGTCGATTCTGTCTGTCATACCGATATTCGGCTCCTTCGCGACCTGCCGGATCAACCGAGGTTCGTTGATACGAAAGTCGTTTGTTCCCGACGGCATCGTACTCGTTTATCGTGATCAATTGCGCGCCACCGGGTATTGGCGACGGCGCGGTGGTCTTTACAAGTCGATTGAGATAGTCGTATTCGTTCGTCGTGATGCGACCGATGGTCGCGGTTCGATAGCTGTTGGTTGTCAGAACATTGCCAAGACCGTCAAACGTATAGACCGTGGTCAGCGACGTATTGCCTCGTGCAAAGCCGTCGGGATCAGGCGTCCGTTCCCGGTACTTGCGATTGAGCAGGTCGTAATCATATTTTGAAACTCTGCCTGCCGCATCGGTTGATTCGATCAGGTTTCCTGACAAATCATACCGCCAGAACAGGAGGGGACGACCAAGCCGATCATTCGCCAGTGCGTCCGGCAGCGTTGTCTGAATGAGTCGGTTCAGATTGTCGTACACATAGTCAGTAGTGTTTCCGAGAGCATCGGTTTCCTGAATCTTGTTGCCGACGACGTCATAAACATAGCTGACCGTGGGAGCCGCCAGACTGTCCGACGGATCGGCATCCGGCCGGGTCACTCGAATCAGTCGATTTCGGATGTCGTATTCGTTAACGGTTTGACGCCCCAGATGATCGGTTGTGACCAGCAGGTTACCGAGGGCGTCGTATTCAAAGAAAGTGCCGGGTGCTGGCAGGGGCCCCTGAAGTCCGTCCGGATCAGGTGACAACGTCGCGATCTCGCGCCCGAGTGCGTCATAACTGCTGGTTGTGATCCGGCCCAGAGGATCGATTGTCGCTTCCAGATTTCCGGCAGCATCGTACACGAATCGCGTGACTGGCCGAATCCCTCCGTTGATGGCTGCCGGATCGGTCTGACTGACCCTGCGATTGAGTCGATCGTATTCGTAGTCCGTTGTGCGATTGGCAGCATCCGTTACTCGAATGACATTTCCGGCCAGATCGTAGGCTGTGGTCGTGACAGTTTCGACCGTCGGAGTCTGGTCCTCGGGGACTCGTTCCGGACGAATGCTGACTTTGTAGACTCGATTCAGTGCATCGCGGAAAGTCTTTGTTTCGGTCCAGACTTCGGTTGTGCCACTGCGGCTGACCAGCACTTGCTCTCGATCAACATTGCCAGCAGCGTCATAGATGTAGACAGTTTCCGGTCGAGTCGCACCGGGCTGTGGTGTCGGAGCAAGCTGTCGAGTCAGTCGATTGAGATTATCATAAGTGTTCTCGGTGACGCCGTTTCTCGGACCTGTCACTTTCCACACGTTGCCCCATTGATCGTATTGCGTTTTCGTTCGCGGACCGGCAGCAGTGTCGTCCTCAGGGGACGGCAACTGTACGAGAATCTGTTTGTTCCAGGCGTTGTAAGTGAAAACGGTGGCGTTGTCCGCTGCATCAATCGAGCGGGTTACATTGCCGACATTGTCGTACCAGGTTTCTGTCGTCGCCCATCCGTCAATGTCCTGAACCGCTGTCAGAACCGGTCGGTTGGCTGCGTCGTATTCCGTGCGTGTGATACGTCCCATCACATCCGTTGACCTCGCCACGTTGCCGTTGAGGTCATACTGTATGGTACTCACAGCG
>JBILXT010000048.1:0-28252 GCA_044378235.1 Planctomycetaceae bacterium | reverse complement strand
GCAAATCTCGACGGCAGCGATGAGGATGGAGTGACATTCCCAACCAGCCTTGAATCGACTCCTGGGCAGGATTTGCCTGCCTTCGTGGACGTCGTCTCCACAGGGGCCGGCAAATTGAATATCTGGCTGGATCTCGACCAGAATGGGGTCTTTGATCCAGTGACTGAGCACTTGAACGGCGGGGTGGCCTGGACGGTTGCTGCGGGTGTGAATCGAATTAACTTTGTGATTCCGGCCGGTACACCAATCGGCGATACGATGATGAGATTCCGCCTCACAACGGTGAACCACGGCGCGGTTCTGCCGACTGGTCGAGCCAGCAATGGTGAAGTGGAAGATTACGCAGTGAAGGTGCGTGCTCTTCAGGCTCCTGTCAGTCCTGCGATTAATCGTCCGATCGACTTTAACACATCAGACGGTCAGATTCCGCAAACGACGGATTCAACACCGACGGTTGTCTGGTCGCTGCATCAGTCCAACTTCAAGTATGAACTCATTGTGCGTAACGCGGCAAATCAGATTGTGTACTCTCGCCTGCGCACGGCCAACTACACGGCGACCAATGACACGATTCCAACGTCTTTGCCTGTCGGAACATACACAGCGACTGTGATTGCCTTCAATAAGGCAGGCACGGCAGCAGCTCCGTCAACATGGAGTTTCCAGGTCGTCAAAGTCGCGGTTTCGTCACCGTCAGGCAGTGTAAACACCTCTCGTCCAACGATCGTCTGGAACCATGTTCCGGGCACGAAGTCCTACACGATTGAGATCGTGGCTTCACCGTCGAACGTTGTCGCCTTCCAGCAGACGGTTCTGACTTCGTCCATGGCAACGCCAGGCCAGTTTACTCTGCCGGCCGATTTGCCGCTGGGTTCTTACAATGTAAGAATTCGAGCGACCGATGCTGCGGATCTGCCGGGAGACTGGAGTCTCTTCAGAAACTTCCTGGTGCGCACGGCTCCTGTCGTCACCGCACCACAGCCAGTTGTCACCAGTCCGCTGCCACAGATTGCGTGGATAGCGGTCACAGGTGCGACATCGTACGAAGTCGAGTTGTTCAATCTGACTGACAACGTGCTCGTGGAGAGGGTCTCTGGGATTCAGGGCACAACCTGGTCGCCAACGTCAGCCTTGTCGCTGGCAAGATACCGAGTGATCGTGCGAGCGTTCAACGCAGCCGGTTTTGTCAGCTTGCCAAGTTCAAGTTATGTGTTCAATCACGCTCCGATTCCGAAAATCCTGGCTCCTGGCGGGAGACTGCCTGACTCAACTCCAACCTTCGGGTGGGAAGCCATTCCGTCGGCTGAAATCTACCAACTGGTTGTTCGCCAGGCATTTGGAAGCCTCCAGGAGGTTTACCGACAGGATGCGTTGACCGGTACGATTCACACCCTGCCGTTCTCATTGCCTCTGGGTCGTTACACATTTACAGTGACTGCGATTAACAGAGCGGCAATTGCCGGTCAGGCTGTTGCCTCTTCCAGCCCAAGTCCTGCAACGGCATTCACCGTTGTTGAGCCACCGACGATTACCAAGCCGGATTCAACAACATTCCTTGTTCGTCCGGTTGTCACGTGGATCAATCCACCTCAGACCGGTGCGACGGCAAAGAGTGAAATTCGTCTCTACCAGAAGCGGGGAACAAACATTGTTCTGATTCGAACCTTTACGAATATCTCCGGTACGTCTTTCACGATGCCGACTGATCTGGAAAATGGCACCTACCTGGTTGATGTCCGTACAAGTTCTTCTGTCGACCCGGCTACGGTTTCTGACTACAGCATTACTAAGACGTTCCGCGTGGCTGTGCCTCCGACATTGATTGGCCCAACCGGGCGAGTTTCTGTCGCGGCTCCGACGCTGAACTGGAGTGGTGTGCTGGGTGGCCAGACCTACCAGATTGAAGTCAGAAGTTTGACACGGAATGTGATCGTCTTCGCTCAGAGTGGTCTGAATGCTCTGAACTACAAGGTTCCGAGCAACCTGCCGCTCGGAAATTACAGCTTCCGTGTTCGAGCCATCTCAGCATTCGGTGATGTGAGCGACTGGAGTGCGGCGATCAATCCGTTCCAGATCGTGACGGCTCCGACGCTGACCGGTCCCGGGGCCTCGACATTTAGCACGAAGCCGACATTCTCGTGGACCAATCTGTCAGGGTCTGTTGGAGTCGGAGCAGCCATCGTTCCGGTTTACGACTTCGTCCTCGATCAGGTTTCACCAAGCGGTGTCGTAACGCCGAATTTCAGAATCGCAAACGGACTGACATCCACATCCTACACAATTCCGACCGCTTTGCCGGCTGGGTTGTACCGGGCGAGGGTTTTGGCTCGAACGCCTGACACGACCGGTGACTACAGCACAATCCTGGAATTCTCTGTTGGCGGTGTTCCTGTTGTGAATGCGATCGGCTCCACAACAGACACGACACCAACGATTTCCTGGAAGTCTGTTGACGGTGCGTCGGGTTACCAGATCTTTATTGCTCTGGATTCCGATCCAACAAAAATTCTGGTTCAGCAAACAGGCATTGGATCACTCTCCTACACCCCGACAATCGCACTCGCCAAGGGTAAGTACCGTGTCTGGGTACGAGCAGTGAATGCAGCGAACGGACAGTTGAGTGGACCAACTCTGACAGAGCCGGCGTCGATTATTTTCACAATCACTGACGCCTCCGAAGTCCAGTCGCAGAAACTTCCTGGCCAGTACACCATGGTTGTCCTCCCGGAGAACATGGTGGACTTGGTTTCAGAATCCACGATCAGCATGTTGCCATCGTTCGTTTCCGGATCGCAGCAGCCTGTGCTGTTGATCGCTGAACAGACTGTGGACAGCAGTCTTGAACTGAAAGCCTCTGCACAGGTTACGACTGACAGTCCTGTCGAAGTCGCTCCGGAGAGTGTTCCGCAGACTGACGAAGTGCTGTCTCAGTGGGACGAACAGAAGTGGTGGGATGCGGTTCCTGTGCCTGCCGTGGCTTCAGATGTCACGACACCTGAACCACAACCAGTCGCCTCCGCATCCAGCGGAATTCTGGGAGCCCTGCTGGCTTTGGCTCCACGCTCTCTGCGTCGCCGAAAGAAAGATGAGTCAGCGAAGTAATTCGTTCACGACATCAGAAGTCTGACGATTGCGGAGCCCATTCCCGGGCTCCGCTTTTTTTTTGTCCGCCGGGAAGATTCCCCCTGAACCCGATATGATCCCGGCTGAGATTCTCATCGGTCTCTTCGCCGGGACCAGGGAAGCTCGACAGTTCCGAGCACCAGAAATCCGCCGCAGCGCGGATTGAGACGACGATCACTGAAACGGGGATGCTGATTCATGCAAGTGACAATTACCGCTGTCGGTCCGGACCATAAGGGCCTGGCAGACCCTATCATTCATTACGTGACCGGAGCTGGCGCCAACATCCACGAAATCCAGATGTATGACCGTGACTCAGAACGCCTGTTCGCAATGCTCATGCGCATTGAATGGAGTCCGTCCACGGAATCCGTCAGCACGCTCAGATCAAGGCTGCAGGAAATCGGCAAGCTGAAAGGTCTGCAGGTTCGCGTCTGGTCTCGTGATGAACATTCACGACCCCCGCGACTCGCGATCTGCACAACGTTTCGTTCAGAACCGCCACTCGCAATCCTCCGTGCCATTCGTGACAAACGCCTCAAGGCCGAGGCTGCTGTGATGATCGGCAATCGCAACGCCTGTCGCAGCGTGGCAGATCAGTTCAATGTGCCGTGGATCAATATGGGAGACTCCCAGGGTAATCCGGATTACTCGGTCCTGGAAAAAGTCATTGACGAACAGGACATCGACTACGTCATTCTGGCTCGCTACATGCGAGTTCTTCCGGCGGAGCTGTGCTGGAAATTCGCCGGCGGGCGAATCATCAATCTGCATCACGGCCTGTTGCCGTCGTTTCCAGGCTTTCGTCCTTACGAAGATGCCTATCAGCATCACATGCTGTGCTTCGGTGCGACAGTGCATTTCATCGTGCCGGAACTTGATGCCGGAAATCAGATCATCTACCAGGGCGCATTCAGCGTCCTGCCGGGCACATCGCTCGCTGACATCAAGCGACTTGGTGAATCGGATCACGAACCCAATTGTCTGCTGGAAGGCTTACGTCGTGTCGTCGATCGTGAAGTGGAACTCCACTTTCATCGCGTGGCACGGGTCTCGTCTCAGCACTGATTTTGTTACGGCTGTGTGACAAAGCGTCCGCATCCGGTTTGAGTCCAGATGACACTGCAGAGCTCAGCCACTCACTGCAAGGTGCAGGTCATCCGGATCAGGAATCCCGACATAGGGCAGATGTCGAAACTCGTCGTTGTAATCCAGTCCGTAACCAACGACGAACTCATCCGGAATCCGAAACCCAAAAAAGTCCGGAACCAGATCGACACACGTGCGTTCTGTTTTCCACAACAGCACGGCCGACTTCACGCTGGCCGGACCAAATTGCTGCACCGCTTCCAGCAGTCCAATCATTGTCTTCCCGGTATCGAAGATATCGTCCAGAATCACCACATGCCGACCTGACAAATCGGGCACCAACGAACTATTCACCGACAACGCTCCGGGCGATGTGCGCGTGCCACCGTAGCTGGATGCAGAAATCAACGCCACTCGCAACGGCACATTAGTCGCGCGAATCAGGTCAGCCAGCAAGACAACACTGCCAGTCAGCACGCCCAGAATCGTCAAAGGACGTCCCTGATATTCCTGTGACAACTGAGCCCCGAGTTCAATCACACGCTGACGAATCTGCTCTTCGGTAATTAAGACTTTCATCGAACGAACCTTCTCCCGTTACACAACGAGCCCTGAATCAGCGAGACCAGCCTGGTGCTCCGTCAAGATAAAAAGTTCGGGTTGGTGGTAGTGGATCTTGCTGAAGATCCCTTGGCTGCTGGACAAGGTCCACTACCCGAAATTCAAGTCTTGACAAAGCACTAGCCGCTGCCACAGGACAATCACGAAGACAGAATTCACCTGCCCCACGACAGACCAAGTGCCTCACCTGTACTGGACACTGCACTGCCATTTTCCTGCGGATGGCGATTTTGCGTCGGATTCTGTCGGTAGTGGCTCAGAATGGCAAATGGCTTTGTGAAGAGCCCCACCTCCGATAATCTTCTGCCATCCGGATCTCTAAAAACTCAGACCCTGAATCCCGAATCTGAATTCCCTCATGATCGCCAAAATCATCGACGGCAAATTGATTGCCGAACAAACTCGCAGTGAAATCGCACAGGCAGCTCAAACCTTCCGCGAACGCACAGGAGTCACACCGCATCTGGCTGCAGTGCTCGTAGGAAATGATCCGGCCAGTGAGGTTTACGTTCGCAACAAAGAGCGAGCCTGTCAGAAAGCAGGACTGGCCAGTACTTTGCATCGGCTCTCCGGAACAACAACGCAGAGTGAACTTCTGGATCTCGTTCAGCGACTCAATGCGGATCCGAATGTTCACGGAATCCTCGTACAGCTACCGCTGCCAAAACATATCGACGCCACTTCAATCCTTGACGCGATTCATCCCACGAAAGACGTCGATGCGTTCCATCCGGAAAATGTAGGCCTGATGCTTCAGGGACGGCCTCGATTTCTGCCGTGCACGCCGGCAGGTGTCATGCGTCTCCTGGAAGCTTCGGCCATCCCCACGGCCGGCCAGCACGCGGTTGTTATTGGCCGCAGCGACATCGTTGGTAAACCGATGGCCGCTTTGTTGCTGCAGAAAGGGGCCGATGCAACGGTCACCGTGTGTCACAGCCGAACAAAAAACATCGCCGAAGTCTGTCTCTCGGCCGACATCATCGTTGCCGCCCTCGGCATTCCCGAGTTTCTGCGTGGCTCGATGATCAAGCCCGGCGCTGTTGTGATTGATGTCGGGATTAATCGAGTCGGTGAACGACTCGTTGGAGACGTCCATTACGAAGAAGCCAGCACCGTCGCCTCGGCGATTACTCCGGTTCCCGGTGGAGTTGGCCCGATGACGATCGCGATGCTGCTGGGGAATACATTGAAAGCCGCCTCAATCCTCGTACCGAACGGGACTCCAGGCGTGTGAGAGCTGACAAAGCTCATTCATGACCGCTGCGTCTTCACTGCAGGCGACAATGCCCGGATATCGCAGCATTCCCGCGCGAGTATCCATCCAGAGTTCTCGATAGTGCACCGGCTGGCGATTGTGAACCCAGACCGCATCTCCGCCACGCACACGCGCGATGTGCATGGACACGGGGAAGTCGTAAATATTGGGCGAATGAATCAGCGAGCCAGCATACTCCCCGGTCGCCATCAAAGGATAGATGCTGCCCTGCATTTCGTCGGACGTGCGTCCCTGTAATGATCGCCCGTTGACCCGCAACTGATCGACTTCTCTGGCTCGCTGAGTATCCCGCTTCTGAAAGCCAATGAGATAGATCCCGGCGCCCAGTGTCTCTCGTTGAGCAATCAGATTCGGCATCTGATCGAGCACTTCGCGGGCCGTCTTCGAAACATCATCCGGCCCGCAAACGATACGCTCCGGAGTCACCTCCACCCACGTTCCCGTCGGCCCCATCTCCGGCGCGAAGACCAGCGAATAGTGAGGAGTCGACTCGTCATGCAGATGCACGATGATCGAATAGCCATTGCCGGTCTTATCACGATACTGTTTCGTTCCGTCGATCGGATCGATTGCAATCGCCAGCGGACTGTCCTTCGAAAACAACGCCATGTCGCCGGTCGTTTCTTCACCTTCAATTCGGCACGTTCGCAGAATCGGATCCGCATCACGCAACGCCGCAACCAGCAACTCCTGGACGGACAAATCCGCTAAAGTCAGGGCATCTGTGTTCGCATTCCCCGACGACTTGCCGTCCACTGCGATATTGAATTGCCTTAACCTCGCGGCCACAGCGCCGCTCCAGCGAACAACCGGTGGTAACGCAATTTGCAGGGCACGGATGATTTTGGGAATGTTCATGGATGAGTCTTTACTGTGTTCTGTACGGTCTGTTTTGGCAGCGTCCCGAACAAGTGTAATCGTTTCTCGCCACCAGCGGTGTCAGACGGCACAAATTCCTGTTCGTTGAACGTTAGCTGGACAGCGCCATGTTGCGGCTTACGTACAGGCCTTTACCTGCGACTTTATCCGTGAAATCCGTGCCATCCGCGGTCAAAAGCACTATCGCATTTTCACCACGGATAACGCGGATAACGCGGATGAATCGCAGAGTTTACAAATGGGATAATCTGTGCTCGATAATCGTTTTTTTCTCGATTCCGCTCCATGCCGGACGGACAAACTGAACTTCGAACGTGGCGCTGTCCACTTAGGAATAATCCCGAAATTACTTCCGGTTTTGAGTGAGGCCAGAAATCACAAACCGAAACGTCAGTGAGGGATTTGTCTGCGAGACACCGATCCCTCGCTGACGCGTCGGGTTGTGATTCAGGGAGCCTATTTCGGGACTGATCCTTAGTATTCGATTCAGTCATTCGGCAGAGTCAGGGGCGAATCCGCACGATTAGCGAACGGCCAGTTCGCGGGCGAATACTCGATCGCCAGTTCCGGTGTCTCGATGCGTCTGCCCCCTTGCGAAAGGCTCTGCATGATTCGATCCAGGATTCCAGTGGTTAACAGAGTCCGCTCGATCGGATAAACCGTTTTGCCGCTGTGGATCGTTTGTTCAATCGCTCGCAACAGATACGCAAAGTGACCGAATGGCGCCACTTCCTGCAACTTGAACCACGTCCCGACAGAATTGTCCTGCCCTGAGATCTTGATCGCCGTTGTAAACTGATCGACCAATCCATTGGCCATCAGCACCGCCGATCGAAGCCCATCACGATGTTCAAGCAGATACACCGCCGAGTTCTCGCCGGGCTTCCAGTTGACCGTGTCTTCCGGCTTTCCAGGCATCAGACGACGAGCATCTGCGAATAAATCGGCCGACCACTTTTCAGCCGACTCGGCCTCACGAATCTGATCACCCGTCAACGCCTGGACAGCAACGATTCCGGATTCGCCACCCCGACGGTTTTCCAGCAGACACTGATGTCCTTCCAACGCGTGAAATCCGTAGTCTTCAAAACCGCCATATCCAATCGATAACGCGGATTCGACTGCGGCCCCCGGCGTGAGCTCAAACGCTGGAACTCGCCAGGCCACGGGCAACGATGAGCCAGCCAGAAACGGAATCTTCAGCTCACGGGCCGTATCGTACATCGCCTTCGCGTCTTCCCATCGATAAGCCAGATGCTTGTCATTGAAGACAGGGACGACCTGACCGCACTTTCGAAAGACCTTCACAACGTCATCGAAGAATCTCCGGCGAGGATACATGCGTTGACCGGTGTCGGGAGTCAGGTCATACGTTCCATGTTCTCCAATGCACAACACTCCGGCCACTTGCAGTCGATCAGTGCCGAACGTCAGCGCTTCATCAATCGACGGTGAGATTCGAAAGCCATGCTGTTTCGCCTTCTCTCGGCTCATATCCTGAGCGGGCACATGGTCTGTAAACACGGAAACGACTTCAAGGTCCGGCCCGGCTCCACCATCCTGCTGATAACCTTCAAGAATCTTTCCAACAATGACATCGGCATGACTGTTCGGCGTGTAAACGGAAACCACGGCCGCCACGGGCAGCTTTTTTCTTCCATTTACGGCCGCACTGCCAACCGTCGAAAGAATGCCCGAAAGCCCTAAGCCAACCACGCCTGCAAACCCGGCCTTGAGAACTGTGCGTCGTGTCGTCATGTGCTCCACCTGATCTCTGAGACAACTCTACTTTGCTCGGTGTGATTTGACGCCGGGTGTTCGCGGAAACCCGTAGGAATCCGGGACTCAATCACTGTCGCACACTCAACGACAAAGTCTGCCCAAAGGAGGATGGTGAATGTTCGACTCCGATGCAACTAATTGGGCCTCATCAAAAATGCACATTCGAAACGCATGGCCGGGTCGGACATTTCAACACTGATCAACGGCACTGAAAACAGCGATTCATGTCTCGTCTCTGGCACCTTGCACAGGATTGTCTGTGCCGACTTCCCTGCATGGGCTGTTGTCGAGTAAAACTTGTCCGGTGGCGACGTACAGTTGTCTCACCAGAACTTTGAATTTTCGAACGCGATGCTGCGGAAGCAATGTCATGAAACGCTCTCAGATTTTTCTTGCCGGGATGCTGTGCCTCGCGCAAATTGGCTCGCTGTCGGCCGATGATTCTATTCGCTTCGGCCAGGATGTGTTGCCGATATTAAGCACTAATTGCTTCGCCTGTCACGGGCCCGACGAATCCGTTCGCAAAGGCAATCTGCGCCTCGATATTGAACAGGATGCCAAAGCCGCTCACGACAGCGGAGTCACGATCGTCCCGGTAAATCCTGACGACAGCGTTCTGATCCAACGCATCCTCAGCACCGACGCTGACCTCGTGATGCCGCCACCGGATTCTCACAAGCAACTCAAACCCGAACAGATTGCAACCTTGAAACAGTGGGTCAAAGAAGGTGCCGTCTGGGGGCGACACTGGTCCTTCGAACCAATCGTGCGTCCACAGGGATCGGCCGCAGACAGCTCCGGAGCGATTGATGAAATCGTTGAAAAATCTTTGGCCGACAAGCAGCTGAATCTCAGCGTTGAAGCGTCTCCTCATCAACTCATTCGCCGCGTCGCACTGGATCTGACGGGTGTTCCGCCAACTGTTGAAATGGCCGATGCATTTGCAGCCAATCCAACCCATGAAGCCTACGAGAAGCTGGTCGATGATCTTCTGCAGAATCCTCAATTCGGCGAACACTGGGCGCGAGTCTGGATGGACCTGGCTCGCTATGCCGACACGAAGGGCTACGAGAAAGATCTGGGCCGCACGATGTGGCCTTATCGTGACTGGTTGATCAATTCGATCAATGCCGACATGCCGCTGGATCAGATGACGGTCGAGCAGCTCGCAGGGGACTTGATTCCGAACGCCACAACCGAGCAATTGATCGCAACGGCCTTTCATCGCAATACGATGAGCAACGATGAGGGCGGAACAGATGACGAAGAGTTTCGCACCATCGCGGTGAAGGATCGAGTCGACACGACACTGCAGGTCTGGATGGGTCTCACCGCCGGATGCGCGAAGTGCCACTCACATAAGTACGATCCGATTTCGCAGCAGGAATACTACGGACTGTATGCGATTTTTAATCAGACGCAGGATGCCGATCGATACGACGATGCTCCGACCTTTGAGATCCCAACACCGGCCATCGAAGAAGAAAAGAGCCGTATCAATGCTCGCATCACAGAACTGAAGGACAAACTCACCGCGGCCGAACAGGCAAGTTCGAAGGCCGAAGAAGCACATTGGAACTTTGGTCCTGTCAGTGAAGCCGCGTCAGAGAACGCCGCAACTCTGACTGTGCATGATGATAACAGCATTGTTGCCACGGGAACCAATCCCAAAGAAGATGTTTACACACTGTCGTTGCCTGTAAAAGCTGGGCGTCACACTGTGTTGCGACTGGAAGTGCTGACCGAGAAATTCCCGGACGGCCAAGTCGGCGTCGGCCGCAATCCTCGCGATCCAAACTTCGTGCTGTCGGAGCTGGAAGTCGAACTGCTAACGGGCAGCGATGCGAAACGCTTAATGCTGACAAATGCCCGCACTGACTACGCTCAAGACGGCTGGCCGGTCGCGAATGCTCTCGACGGTGACAAAAAAACCGGGTGGGCCGTCAGTCCTCGTCAGCGTGAACGCCACGCCGCGTTATTTGCGTTTGCTGAGCCTTTACAACTGGACAGCGATGCAAAGCTGCGAATCACAATGCGTCAGCATTATGGCGACTCCCTTGTGCTCCGTCGTTTTCGGCTTTCGACCACTGGCGAAGATACAGACAAGATTGAGCTGCCTCAACCATCGGCCGACGAACGTCGTATCATCGATGAGCTGACTGCGGCCAATAAAGAGCTGGCAGATCTCAATGGTCGCCTTCCAAAGATTCCGGTGCTGCGAGCCCTTGAAGAATCGAAACAACGCGTCACAAAGATTCATCGCCGAGGCAATTTCCTGGATCAGGGCGACGAAGTCACCGCCACGCTGCCAACCGCATTTCACAAACTCGATGGCGAGCCATCTCTGAATCGCATGGCCCTCGCAAAGTGGTTAATGAGTAAAGAAAACACCCTGACGGCACGTGTCTGGTCAAATCGCATCTGGGCTCGCCTGTTTGGTCTTGGCATCGTCGAAACCGAAGAAGATTTCGGTGCACTGGGAGCGTTGCCAACTCATCCGGAACTGCTGGACTTATTGGCTTCAGAATATCGCGATAACGGCTGGTCGCTGAAGAAGTTGCTGAAGACGATCGTGATGAGCCGTACCTACCGACAGTCGTCCGACGTCACCGCCAAACTGCTCGACGTGGATCCTCGCAATCAGTTGCTCGGTCGAGGTCCGCGTTTTCGTTTGTCGGCAGAAACTGTGCGTGACGAATCACTGGCTGCAGCGGGGCTGTTGTCGAAGAAGATGGGCGGACCTCCAGTCATGCCGCCTCAGCCGGACGGACTATGGCGTTCGACGTACAACGGTCAGAAATGGGTTAACGCGGAAGGAGAAGATCGTTTCCGTCGAGCACTCTACACGTATCTCAAACGGACGACTCCGTATCCATCGATGACAACGTTCGACGGAGGAAGTGGCGAAGTCTGTCAGATTCGCCGCATTCGAACGAATACTCCGTTGCAGGCCCTGGTGACTTTGAATGATCCGGTGTATCTGGAAGCCGCCGGTGCTTTGGCCGCAGCAATGGTCGCCGTTGATGGGGATTCGAACGTGAAAGCATCAGCCGGACTTCGGCGAGCCCTCATACGCCCTCTCCATGACGGAGAAATCCTGCCGTTGATCAAGTTGCACCAGGATGCCGCGCAGGAATATTCCACATTGCCTGACGATGCCTCAGCCCTGATCAAATCGGCCGGAACAAAGACTCCGGACGGAATGTCAAACGCCGACTATGCCGCCTGGATTGTCGTTGCGAACACTATTCTGAATCTGGACGAATTCCTGACGAAGAACTGATTGCTCCCCGGCCGATTTCGGCCATGATTCGATTGCCGCTCTCTGATCCAACTTGCGATTTCATGGGTCTTCACAACCCGAAACTTCAGTGAGGGATCGAATTGCCCATGTTCTGCACGCAAAATCGCTCGCTAACACGTCGGGTTGGGTTTGAATCAACACCCCGTGAAGGCCCCGGCTTTCGCCAAAGCTTTTGACAGAGCGGCTCTGTTCCGGGTACCATTGAGGGTCGAGATGCACTGGACAAAGCTGTCTCTGACCTTCAACAGGATCCAGAATTCATTCGGACATAAACTGGCAACAGCGAATGTCTCGGTTTTGTCTCGGCATTCATGACACTGTCCCGCCTAGGTTACTTCGCCTGCCTTTTGAACGCCATGAGAGATCTGTTCATGTCACCTGACCTGTCATCTCTGCAGTTTCAGACTCGCCGCCATTTCCTGTCGACATCCGGAGTTGGCCTTGGTGCCATCGCGTTGTCTTCATTGTCCGGTGGTTCCGCGCGGGCCGATATTCCGATCAATCCTTCCGTGCCACTTGAGATGCGTAAGCCGCATTTCGACGCACGAGCGAAGCGAGTCATCTACCTGCACCTGACAGGGTCTCCTCCAAATCTGGACATCTATGATTACAAACCAGAGCTGGTAAAACGCACGGGGGAGAATTGTCCTGATGAGTTTTTGAAAGGGCGAACTTTTGCCTTCACGTCCGGAGTCCCGAAACTGCTCGGAACGCCCCGCAAGTTTACTCAACATGGCCAGGGGGGCAGCTGGCTTTCGGATGCCGTTCCTAATCTGCATCGCGTCGCTGATGACATCTGTTTCATTCACTCGATGAATACAGATCAGTTTAACCATGCTCCGGCCGAGCTTCTGCTTTACACCGGGTCACCTCGTTCCGGTCGCCCGTCCATGGGCGCATGGACGACCTATGGGCTCGGCACAGAGAATCAGGATCTCCCTGGCTTCGTTGTCTTGATCAGCAGCGGAGTTCAACCAAACGGTGGCGCCAACTCATTCGGCAGCGGCTTCCTGCCATCCGTCTTCCAGGGAGTGCAGTGCCGTTCCAAAGGTGATCCGGTTCTGTACGTTTCTGACCCGGCCGGAATGAATCGCAATATTCGCCGACGATCATTGGATGCTCTGAAGCAGTTGAATGAAATGCAGGCTGCTGAGCTGGGCCATCCCGAGACGATGACTCGCATTGCTCAATATGAGCTGGCTTATCGGATGCAGGCCTCTGTTCCGGAAGTGATGGACATCAATCGCGAAACGAAAGAGACTCAGGAAAAATACGGCGCTGTGCCTGGGGAAGCGAGCTTTGCCAACAACTGCTTGCTGGCACGACGACTTGTCGAGCAGGGTGTCCGGTTTGTGCAATTGTTCGACTGGGGCTGGGACTTCCACGGCACAGGTCCAGGAGAAGGCCTGACCGACGGTCTGACAAACAAATGGGCAAAAACAGATAAGCCGATCGCTGCCCTGATTGAAGACTTGAAGCAGCGAGGTCTCTTCGAGGATACTTTGATCATCTGCGGAGGTGAATTCGGACGAACACCATTCCGCGAAGGCCGAACAGCCGGCGGCAACGTTCTCGGCCGCGACCACTTCCCGGACTGCTTCACCATGTGGATGGCCGGTGGCGGCGTAAAGGGCGGCTACAACTACGGCCAGACGGACGAGTTGGGCTTTGGCGTCGTCGAAAACAAGGTGACCCCACACGATCTGCAGGCCACAATCCTGCATCTTCTGGGGTTCAACCATGAACAACTGACCTACCGATTCCAGGGCCGCGACTACCGCCTGACAGACGTGCATGGCAAAGTGATCGCCGATGTAATCTCCTGAAAAGGTCAGCGTTTCCAGAGAAGATGCACTGGCGAATTCGAGATTCGCCCGTTCTTCCGCCCGATTTTTCACAGCTCAAACTCGGAAGCCCCTGGAAACCTGCTAAATTGCCGCTATGGTTTTCGCAACCAGTCCTCGTAGCTCAGCTGGATAGAGCGTCGGTTTCCTAAACCGAAGGTCGCGCGTTCGAATCGCGCCGGGGGCATTTTGTGTTGGGGGGAGATTGTGAGGCGGCTTTCGATGCCGCTTTGGTCTAAAAGTGCACTCGACTCCGTATAGGGTCGCCACCCCCGGAGAATGCGGCGAGTTGCAGATGGGACTGCTGGAGTTCTTCGGCCTCCGCCGTCTATAGAAACACTTTACTGAAGATCGTCATCACGGTTCTTTAACACCATGCAGTCATTGCTCGTTGCACAAACCGAGTATTCGCCCTCTGCCTGATTACGATTTCGGCTTCGCGCCGATGACTTACTTATGCCGGTTTCGACAGACCCGCAATGACAGCCTCGGCGGTTTTTCTACCACTGAGCATGGCTCCCTGGATGGATGACGTTTCGCAGTAGTCGCCGCAGTGGTACACCCCGGATGACGACAGTGGAGTTCGCGATGCACTGTCTGAGAATCCAGCTCGCAGACGCGGCAATGCCATGGGAATCTCATAGCTTCGCAGCAGTGACCAGGAATCGATCTGAGATCCGAACCATCGCCTCATCTGCTGACGCACACTGGCGATCAGATCACTGGAATTCATGACGAGCTTGCCTGCGACCGAAGCACTGATCAAAGCCTGACCAGCAGGCGCATAGTTTCTGGCCACATTGCTTACCACGGATAGATTGTTAATGGGCCCTTCATTGTCACCGTTTAGCAACAGCAACGGTTCGTTAAACGGAGGATTCGACGCCGCAAAGTAAAAACAAGTCGTCGAATTAAACTCAGGCAACGGAATTGTTCCGTTGGTCAACCGTGATGCTTCCCTTCCCTCGACGGCCAGCACAATCGCGCGACAGTCAATGGATTCACCGCTCTTGAGTCGCACACACTGAGTACTCTGAAGAGAATCAACGGCCGTCGAAAGCCGAAGCATCGGGGGAGACAGATCTGCCGCGAGTTGCCGAGGGATCGCACTCATGCCTTGTTCAGGAAGTGATGCGTCTCCCAGGGCAAAGATTCGGAACAGGAATCTGAAGAATCGACTGGAGGTACTCAGATCCTTCTCCAGAAATACACCCGAGAACCACGGCCGAAAGAAGCGGTCAACAATGTCTTTCGAGAGTCCGCAGGTTTTCAGCAGATAGTCCTGAGTTGTCGACTCCGGCTCACACCAAAGATCCTCAATCGACGTATGAGTGACATGCCAACGGAGTTTTGCGAGCTTCAGGCGATCAGAGAATTTGCCGATTCCGTTGAAGGCCGTCGAAAGCAACTTCGCAGGTCTCCGCCACGGATCGCTCATCTCAACCATTCGGCCCCGCGTATGGATTAGTGCCCCTGGCGCGAAGCTGTGCAGCCGCAACGAATCGTAATCAAGTTGTGTGGCGGCCTCCGGATAGGCTGTCTGCAGAACCTGAAATCCTCGATCGAGCTGGAATCCATCAACAAGATCTGTACGGACTCGACCACCAACATCGTCCTGTGCTTCGAGCACCAGCACATCAAAGTTGTGCCTGAGCAAATGGCGGGCGCAGCAAAGGCCCGACAGCCCGGCACCGATCACGACGACCGGCTTCGACGTCATAGCGGCTTCCCCAAATCAGGAGTTGTCAGCAGCGGGGCTTTTGCACTCGACAATGAAGTCAATGCAATTGACGCATTCGAAACTTCCGCAGCACGAGCAATGTTGCGGAGCATTCCTGCGAAGACGCACTGATGCAGTGGATAGATGCCGTACCAATACAGAATTCCGAAGAGCCCCAGCGGGTCAAAGATTGCGGTTTGGCGAATGGTGCTGCCCTCTGCACACGGAGTCACTTCAAACTCCAGCCAGGCTCGGCCAGGCACTTTCATCTCGGCATATAAACGCAATTGCCGATCCGGATCAAACACCTCCACGCGCCAGAAGTCGAGCGCATCGCCGACGCGCAGAGTTTCCTCATCGCGCCGCCCGCGGCGCACGCCAACACCACCCAACAGCAGATCAATAAAACCTCGCACGGTCCAGAGCCAGTTTCCGTAGTACCATCCGGTGTGGCCGCCGATCCGTCGGACGGGAGAGAACGCCTGCTCAGGAGGAACAGTGACGACGACCGTTCGTGAATCAACCAGCCGGGAACCAAACCGCGTCCCGCCCCAGGAGCGAATTTCCCCCGCCGATGACAGGGAATCTGACCAACGCGTGGCAGCGAACTCACTATCCTCGTTCACCAAAGCGCGAGCGATGGCGTCCTGATATGTTCGCGGTCGAATGGAGAATGACGTCGACGCCAGATTATTCGAAATGAGCGTCGGATTACGCAGGCTCTCGACCAGTTTCCGTCCAACTCGAGCGTACAACGGCGTGACCAGCCCAAGCCAAAGACTGGATAGATACGGCGTGAGAAATGGCACCGGAATCATCCAGCGCGTCAAGCCGCGCTGACGAGCATACTCCTGCATGATCTGGCCATAGGACACCTGGTCCGGACCTCCGATTTCAAACACATGAGCACCAGACGTTGGTGAATCCAACGCAGCTCGCAGGTAACTCAGAAGATCCTCGATGGCAATGGGTTGAGCCTTCACATGGACCCAGCGAGGACAGATCATGATCGGCAGACGCTCGACCAATGCACGGATCATTTCGAACGACAGACTACCAGAGCCAATTACGATCGACGCTCGAAATTCAATCACCTGGGTATGATGAGCACGGAGCGCGTCGCCGGTTTCCTGTCGACTACGAAGATGCTTCGAGAGTTTATGGTCAGGATTACCGAGACCACCGAGGTAGATAATTCGTCTGACACCGGCTGCCGTAGCGGCTTCTGCGAAGTTCGTCGCAGCGACAAGGTCTTGCTCCTCGAAGTTTCCCTGAGCCCCCATCGAATGAACAAGGTAATACGCGGTGTCCACTCCGGAAAATGCCGCTGGCAAGCTTTCGCGATTCAGCACGTCCCCCGCAACGACTTCTGTTGTCAGTGAGCGACGATCGGCCAGCGCTTCGGGTCGACGTGTCAGGCAACGAACTGAGAGTCCCTCCTTTTGCAGAAGAGTCAGCAATCTTCCTCCAACGTAGCCCGTTGCTCCGGTCAGAAGTATCAGCCTCGGGGCGTTGCTCACAGGTTGGTGGTCCATTTCAGATCTGCCGTTTCAATTGCCGTACTTGTGTGCTCACACAGAAAAGAGATCACTCGGTGGTTCAACGCCGTAAAGACTTGTCGTTATAGGTTTCAGCAGCGTCGGGGGCATGGAAAGATTTCCTGACAGCTCGGTAAGAAATTGCCGAGCCAAGCAAAAGTCCGCGTCGCTTCGATTCGCAGCTGATTCTTAGGACATGCACATCCTGAGAGCGGAGTTTTCTGCCTAATGAATGCTCCTGACTGAACCAGTATGAGCCATGCAGAAATTTGCCACGCACGACCTCAGACCACGTTACTTGCTGCTGCCCCGTGAATTGGGTGGATTCTTAACTTTGGATCAGCGTTATTTCTCGTGATTGCTGCGATCATGCTCGATGGTCGAAAGTCTCGAACCGAATGTGCGGAAAAACTCTGAAGAGCTTATCAACTTCTCGGAACGGCCTCGGGGCAAGGCGTGTCAGGACGGTCGCATATGCATCGGGCGCTTGTTCATGAGGGCTGCACCAAAAATGAAAACGGCCCCTGATCGGCTTTACCGGGGAGGATCCAATGAAGATTTCCCGTGGGGCTAAACGAGCATTCGTGGATCTTTCACTTTCTCTGCATTCTTTTGAGAAATCGTGTTATTGATGAGAGATCGCCTGCGGCACTACGCAACGAAAAGCCTGTTCTCGGACGCATGACGCGGTCCTCGTGTCTCTTAGAGATTGTGACACACCCCGATGCTTGATGGTCGTATTTCGGAAACTTTTTCAGAGGCGGATTTGGACCGTATCATCCAAATGGCCTGGGAAGATCGCACTTCGTTTGACACGATTCGCAGTCAGTTCGGATTAACTCCCGGCGATGTCATCAAGCTGATGCGCCAACAGTTGACTGTGGGCTCCTTCAAGCTTTGGAGAAAAAGAACGGCCGGTCGACGGACGAAGCATCAGGCGCTCAGAAGTTTTCGGATCGGTCGATTTCGAGCACCCGGGCAACGCGACTGAATTCCGTCGTCGCAAACAAGCTCATTCTGACTCGCACAATGCTCGTGCGCAGGGCTGATGCGGCAATTGTTTGCAGCGAAGCCGATGCGGTGGCGCGAGATTGATTTGCCGCTGCAGAATCCGAAGCAATTGCGGCTCCTCTCGCCCCCGCATCCGCAAACGTCTCCCGCCTGCGAGCGATCAGCGAACCCAAACGCCTAATTCCCCCGCATCTTTTGAATGGGGTGTTGATGTAACGCCAGGATGTTCAGCTTGCTCAAAGCACAAGAAACAGATTCTGGCGAATCGAAGGCGTTTTCACTCGGGATGCATCCGAGATCGCTTTATTCGCATCGCCCCGGCGAAACCTGAGAGGACGGAGCGAAGAACAACAGGTCTGGATGACAAAACGCGGAATTCGCTGTTGGCGGAGGTGAGCAAATTCTGTAAGACTGTCGGATGGAAATTGTGCGGATCGGAAGTCCCGGCCTCCTCAGGCCTCTCTTGTTGAAAATAAGCAGAATGACTGAAACCTTTGTACTTATCCCAGGTCGCACAACGGATCAGGGCTGTGGCATCAGCGAGGGCAAATTTCAGGAGAAATATCAAAACGAAATTCGTGCGCTGCAGGTTGCTCCCGGCGACATGACTCGGCTCGGGCTTGCGGACGGTGATCGAGTTCGCTTGACGGGTGAAGAGGGTCAAACCGTCGAAGTCTGCATTGTCGCCGCCAAGAAAGACGAATTACCCGAAGGCTTGCTGTTCATCGCGTACGGTGACATCTCCAGCCGGCTGATGGTGGGGGACACTCACGGATCCGGAATGCCGACCAGCAAAGGAATGGAAGTCACCATGGAGCTTGTTCAGAAAGCCGGACAATAGGGTCTATAATAGACGCGGACTGCATGAGGGCGATTTCAATGTTTTTGAGTGAGCAGACCGAGGGCAACCCTGGAATGTTGATTTTGTCGGAAAGCCAGCGGACCCGGATCGCAGCTTTCAGCAAAACACTCTTTCCGAAGCAGTAAACCTGAAATTCGGCTTTTTGCCAGTCAAACTTCCGTACGGTGAATCACCAATGCCGATACGATTCCATAGGGGCCTCAGGAGTTAGTTCAGCAGGTTTTGAATGTTTCGGATTCTCCGAAGAATTCCATGACTTCGGCAGCGTTCTCTGTCCAGGGCTGTCGTCGTTGGGCGCTGGTGGAGAGTTGATGCTAGAATCGGATGACCCAAAATCCTTGAGGTTGTTAACGTACATGTCCATGCGAAAGAGTGATTCATGACCAGTGCCTCAACACAAGTGCATGCACCAACTCGGGGACTTCCCGGTGAATTGAAGGTCATTCAGGATGCCACGTGTACCTTTTGCGGCTGCGTGTGCGATGACATTGATCTGTCCGTCAAGGACGACCACATTGTTGAAGCCAAGCGGGCCTGCGTTCTGGGCAAAGCCTGGTTTCTGAATCATAGTGTGGAAGATCGGCCCAGCTGCACGATTGAAGGCCGCCCCGCGACTCTGGAAGAAGGTTATGATCGAGCCGCGCAGATTCTGACCAGCGGTAAGAATCCAATCGTTTACGGGCTGAGCGATTCTCCGTGCGAAGCTCAGCGCGTGGCCGTCAGCATTGCGGACTGGATCAATGGGACGATCGACACGACAACCAGTGTCTGCCACGGTCCTTCCGGGATGGCGTTTCAGGGTGTTGGCGAAGTCACATGTTCTCTGGGTGAAGTGACCAATCGCGGCGACATGATTATTTTCTGGGGCGCGAATCCGGCCGAAAGTCATCCTCGCCATTTCACTCGCTACAGCCTGATGCCCAAAGGCATGTTCGTTCCGAACGGGCGCAAGGATCGCACCTGTGTGATCATCGATGTTCGCAAGACCAAGAGTGCGAAAGCCGCAGACATCTTTATTCAGATCAAGCCCAAACGTGACTTTGAAGCGCTGTGGACATTGCGAGCCATGGCCAAAGGGATTGAACTCGATCCGGAAGTGGTACAACGTGAAACGGGTGTTGAGTTCTCCGTGTGGCAGGATTTGATGGACCGCATGAAGGCCTGCAAGTTTGGTGTCATCTTTTTCGGCATGGGCCTGACGATGACTCGGGGCAAGCACGCGAACACGGAAGCTCTGCTGGCTCTGACGCGCGACATGAATGCTCACACACGTTTCGTGGCCAAAGCCAATCGCGGTCACGGTAACGTTTCCGGCGCGGACAATGTTGTCTCATGGCGAACCGGGTATCCGTTCGGCGTTAATCATGCTCGAGGTTACCCGAGATTTAATCCTGGCGAGTATACGACGTCGGATACTCTGGCGAATCAGGAAGCGGACTGCGGGATGATGATTGCCTGCGATCCGATGGCCAATTTTTCTCAACCCGCGCGAGAGCACCTGGCAAAGATCCCATACATCGCGCTCGACACCAAAGAAACTCCGACGACTCGGGCGGCGGCGGTGGCTTTTACGGTTGCGACTTATGGGATCAACACGGGAGGCACCGTGTATCGCATGGATGACGTGCCGATTCCGCTTCGGCCAGCATTTCCATCGCCTCATCCCAGCGACTATGAAGTCCTGACAGCGATTGAAGAGCGAGTCAAGAAGATCAATGGCGTCACGGAATCATCGCACTAGTTGTTCAGACATTCCGCGGCCGGGTGCTGAGCTCAGAGTAATGAATTCTTGTCGGCGGTAGTGGATCTTGCTAAAGATCCCCTGGCTGCAGGACCTTTAGCAAGGTCCACTAGCGGAGATTCAAATTTGACAACCCACGAGTGCGTCGGAAAGGGGTCCTCATTTTCGAGTGCGTGCTGGGCTGAATGTTACAAATCCCGGCCTTCAAAGCGAGAACACTTCGACTCCAGATCTACCCCCACTTGATCCTCTCCAGTAAACCACCAATGACATCACCCGACTATATTAAGATCTCACAGGGAACGGTCTACGATCCCGCTAACGGCATCGATGGAGAAGTTCGTGATCTTTGGATCCTGAACGGACGCATTGTCGCAGCTCCGACTGACTCCACGGTTCGTCCTTCGCGAACCATTGATGCGGCCGGATTGGTCGTCATGCCAGGCGGCATTGATATGCATTGCCATATCGCCGGGCCCAAGGTGAACGTCGCTCGCAAGATGCGACCTGAAGAAAAGCGGCGCGGCGAACAGATGCCACGCACGAACGTGACTCACAGCGGCACCATGGGAAGCGTGCCCAGCACATTCGCCACGGGCTACAAATACGCTGCGCTGGGGTATACCACTGCGTTCGATGCGGCTGTTCCTCCGCTGGGAGCTCGCCATGCTCATGAAGAGTTTGAAGACACTCCATGCCTGGATAAGGGCATCTATGTGCTGATGGGGAACAATCACTATGTGATGCAGTCCCTGCAAAAGAATGAACCGCAAAAACTGAAAGCATTTATCGGGTGGTTGTTATCGGCCAGCAAAGGATTCGCTCCAAAGCTGGTCAATCCCGGTGGCGTAGAAGTCTGGAAAACAAAGCAGGCGGGAAACGTCAGTGGGCTGGACTCGGAAGTTGACCACTTCCGAGTCACTCCTCGACAAATCGTGCGCGGTGTTGCTCAGGCCGCCGGAGAACTGGGCCTGCCTCACCCGGTCCATATCCATTGCAACAATCTCGGAATGCCCGGCAACTGGGAAACCACGCTGGAAACCATGCGAGCTCTCGAAGGGCATCGCGGTCATATTACTCATATCCAGTTCCACAGCTATGGCGGTGGTGACGGCGACGAGAATACGTTTAACAGCAAAGTTCTGCCGCTGGTCGACTATGTGAATGCGCATCCGAACATTACGGTCGACGTGGGTCAGGTCCTGTTCGGTGAAACAACGAGCATGACGGGTGACGGGCCGCTGGGCTATTTCCTGTCGAAGGTCTACGGCGGCAAATGGTTCAGCAGTGACACGGAGATGGAATCCGGCTGCGGGATTACTCCGATCAAGTATCGAAACAAGTCCCTGGTGCATTCGTTGCAATGGGCGATCGGGTTGGAATGGTACCTGCTGGTGAATGATCCCTGGCGAGTCGTCATGAGCACCGACCATCCGAACGGCGGTTCGTTCCTTGCGTATCCTCAGATCATTCGGTTTCTGATGGACCGCACGTATCGTCGCGACGTACTGAAAACGTGTCCCCCCGAGATCTTGCAGCGATCCTCGTTGTGGGATATCGAACGACAATACACGCTGAATGAGATCGCAATCATCACTCGAGCAGGCCCCGCACGAATTCTGGGACTCAAAGACAAGGGCCATCTGGGTCCCGGCGCGGATGCTGACATTACGATTTACACGCCGCACGAGAACAAAGAAATCATGTTCGAAATGCCGCGCGTGGTGATCAAATCGGGCGAAGTGCTTGTCGAACAGGGAGAGATCCGCAAAACTCTGATCGGAAAGACACTCCATGTCAGCCCGAACTACGATATCGAGGTCGAACCGGACATCAAAGAATGGTTCGAAAAGTACTATTCGATTCAGTGGAGAAACTATCCTGTGGATCTGAGTTATCTCACGGAATCGTGCATCATTCCGCCCCGGTGGTCTTAAAGACGGAATGAGTTGTGTCAACGAAGATTATTACGGGGTGAGACGAGCGCAGCGCTGGTCACCACAACTGTCAACGAAAAGACTGTCAACGAAGAGTCTGATTAATGTCCGAGGTTCCAGCAGCGACTTTGCAACTGCACGGCGTTGAGATTATCGATACGTTTGCAGAAGCCTTTCCCATCAAGGCTGCGCGACTGATCATTACGGCTGACAGCCTGAAATGGGCTGTCACCGGAGCGACCGTGTTGTGTGGGAATGCAACGAGCGTCATTGCCTGTGACGTGGAAGCGGCGATTGAAAGAACACTCACAGCCGAAGAAACTCCAGACCTGCGTCCAGGCGTTTCTGTGCTTGTTTTTGGTTTCGGCACCGAAGCGCTGGGGAAAGCTCTGCAGGGACGCGTCGGTCAATGTATTCTGACTTGCCCAACGACTGCCTGTTACAACGGCATTCTGGATTGCCCAAAGGAAAAGCAGATTCGAATTGGAGGCGGCATTCGCTACTTCGGCGACGGTTTTCAGGTCGCCAAGAAATATGATCACCGTCGCTTCTGGCGCATTCCGACGATGGACGGGGAGTTTGTCTGCGAAGACTACTTTGGGACGGTGACCGGAGTCGCGGGCGGCAATCTTTTGATCTGCGGCACGGATTCGTCATCAGCCTTGCTGGCGGCCGAAGCGGCTGTCGAAGCCATCGGTAAGGGCACTGATGTTGCCTTGCCGTTTCCTGGCGGCATCGTTCGCTCGGGCAGCAAAGTGGGTTCTCGTTATCCCAAGTTGAAAGCCAGTACCAACGATGCGTATTGCCCGACATTGCGAGGCGTCACAAAGACTGAGCTGCCCAAAGACTGTCAGGCGGTCTATGAAATCGTGATCGACGGTCTTTCGTTTGAAGCAGTTCAGTCGGCAATGAAACGTGGGCTCCATGCGGCGGCCGCTTCGAAGAACATCCTGCGAATCACGGCCGGAAACTACGGCGGAAAACTGGGCAAGCACCATTTCCATTTGAAGGATCTGCTGTAGCCTGCCGTGAGAATGAAGGCGGGAGCTGAAAGCAGTTACTCTTACTGGAACAGCGAAGGTTGCAGGAACCGGACGCTAACGCGTTCCGGCTAATTGAACTGACAGCCGGCAAGCGGAAACACCGGACGGCTCGCGCCGTTCCGCTTCAAGTTGAACACGAAATTGACTTCCATTTGGGGTCCCTTGCGCGAGCCAGCGCTGAAAAAGGCAGACGATCATGTTTAGCTCTCCTGCAATGATTGATGAGTTGTATCGCTACAACCTGTGGGCGAATTCGAAGATCCTGAGTTTGTGCGATGGACTGACAGATGCTCAGTTGGATCAGCCGCGTGAAATGGGCTTCGGCAGTCTTCGCAATACTGTCTTCCACATTCTGGCGGCCGAAGAGGTCTGGGTGGAACGTTGGAAGCTGGTCCCATGGCGTCCGTTTCCGACAGACGCAGGCGGCCTGAGTCTGACGGAAATTGGAGAGCGATTGCGGGCGATCGATGATGTCCGCCGCGAGTTGATCGATCAGGAACGTGCCAGTCAATGGCAGCGAGTTGTCGAATACAAAGATTCGAAGGGCAACGCGTACACAAATCGGCTGGAAGGTTTGCTGGTCCATGTCGCCAATCACGGGATTCATCATCGAGCTCAGGCGCTGAGTTATCTGAAGCAATTCGGTAAGACCGTGCCCGGCGGAATCGACTACATCTTCTTTCGCTTCGCGAGGCCGTTGCTGGCGCAGTCCGCAGAAACTCAGGCTTCGCTGAGACAGTATGGCATGGACGTCGGCAGCCGCGGCGGCGGCGTCTCTGTGGAATGGGATCATTCCGCAATTGCTCGCTACTTTGCTTATGGCGACTGGGCTAATACCAAGTTGCTGACTTTGGCCAAATCGCTGGATGACGCCGCGCTGGATCGGTCACATGGAATGGGCATGGATACGATTAGAAAAACGATTCTGCATATTCAGGACGCCGAACGCTGGTGGATCAAGAATTGGACCACCGGTCCGGCGCAGTTTGAGCATTCGGCGGCGACAACTTCGGTCGCTGAGGCTCTCGAAAACTGGCAGGATATCTCGACCTCCCGGAACACCATCGTGAATGCCACGGATGCTGAGGGAGCCCATCGATTGGTCGGTGCGATGATCGGTCCGATGATGATTTCGGTGCAGGTCATTGAGTCGATGATGCAGCTGTGTGGGCATGGGACGCACCACCGAGCCCAGCTGGTCAACATGCTGCGACACAGCGGGATAACTCCACCGGAGGTGGATTATCTCTACTGGTTGCGAGAGAATCAGATTTAACCTGCATTGCGAACAGGCACAAATCTTCACTCCTGAAGTCCTACCGAAGAATGCAGGTCGATCTGAACCATCCGCACTGCTGAGGTCAGAGTGTGCTTAGCCGGGGGCGCCATAGTTCTACATGGAGATCGCTCAACTGCTGAATTGCAAGGTGAGATGTCGAGGCTGCGGCGATAGCAGCCGGTTGATGTAATCAGCCGCAGGGCGCTAGTGCTTTGTCAAGACTTGAATTTCGGGTAGTGGACCTTGCTAAAGGTCCTGCAGCGAAGGGATCTTTAGCAAGATCCACTACCACCGACCCGAACTTTTTATCTTGACGGAGCGCTAGCCGCAGTTTTCTTCGACGAAAAGCAGGGAATTTCAACCCGGGCTAGCGCCCATCGGCTGATGAATCGACTAAATCAACAGGCTGCGAAGGAAGCAAATCGGCAAGGGAGGCGTCTTCTTTGTGACGTGCTCCCTTGCAGAAATCCTGACTTTCATTGAGGCTGAATGGTTTCATCCCCCAACTTATCAGGATCAATCGCGTCAAGCGGAGAGGCTGGCCTTGATTCATCGGGAACCGCAATCACCGGGGATGTCGAACTCTGAGTTGGCTCCGAAATCTGTGGTGCGGCAACAGACGCTGCAGGTGTCAGCACCGCAACGGGTAGAATCGGAATGTCAGTTCGTCTGATGATTCGCACGTTGTTCAGTTCGTTACTTTCAACGAACTCGTCAAAGCTGTCTATGGCGACGACCAGAGTGTCAAACGGCACCGCTGGCGTGCCGGCCGATCCCAGGACCATGGACGCTGCAGGTAATTGAATGCGGAGACTGGTTAATTCTCCCTCATCAATTCTGCTTACGGAACACACGGCTGTGGGTGAGTGCACATTGATCTGTCCGACGACCGCGACAGCAGAGACCGTAACGTTCTCAAGGATCACGCGGCTGTTATTGCGCAGAGCAATGTCGAAGACGGGACCATTTCGAGGATCGACAGTACTATCCAGCTGGATGCTCAGCAACTCCAGATCACCCAAAACTTCAGTCTCTGGAATCCCGAGCCGCAGTCCGGGAGACAGTTCACTGCCATTCTGAAACGCGTTCTGACGAAATCTGTTTGTGATCAGCAGTTCAATGACATGACCACAATCCACATTCAGTCGCGTCACCTGAGCAGAGATTGGCACTGCTGGAACGACGGTTTGTGTCACACCAACTTGAGTGGGGGCTTCCTGTAGAACTCTGTTCGCTCCTGGTGAGGTTTGAATATCGCCCAAAGGATTGCTGCGCGTGACGACCGTCTCTGCAGCGATCCCGGAAACTGTCCCCTGCTGTGCCGAAGCGGGAACACACGACGCCAGCAGCATTGCCGACAATCCGGTCAGCATCAGTGACGGACTGAAGTGCAGGCGGTGTCTTTGCGGAAGATGAGATATCGACTTCATGGTTCTATTCTCCGTGTAAAATGATGTGAAACATCCGAACGACCAGTCGCTGTGACCGGCCTTGAGATCATTTACGTATCGCCAGATCCGCATCAGCAGATCCGGCAGTGCCTGTCATGGTTTCGCTGAAGCAAAAAAAAGCCCGACACCATTCGGTGTCGGGCCTCTGCGGCATCAACAAGAGATGCTTGATCCTGTGCCAACATCAACTAGTAGCAGCCCCAGTATTGGTAGAGTGGCTGACAAACGCAGGTGGAGTAGTACACCGGGCGAACACAGCAATAAGACGTGTAGCTGTAGTACGGCTGATAGCATGAGTAATTGCTGTAACAACTGCTGTAGCATGAGTTCCAGCAACCATAGCCGCCGCCCCAGCCGCAACTGCGATACCCACACCGACGAAAACAGGCCTCAACGGCATCGGTCTTTTCCGACTTGCCTGCATCAGAGGCCAACTGATCCACATCAACGTCGAGTCCTGCCTCTACGATCTCAACACTTGCATCCGAGATCGATGCGACATCAATCTCAATGGCCGCCCCATTATCGGCGGCAACATCATCGGCCTGAACAGAGCAGGCGGCCATCAGCATTGGAACGACGGCCATCATCAGTTTCTTGAACATCTCAATTCTCCTGGTTCGGCATTTTGTGAGTTGAAAGAACCACCAGTCTGCCGGTCTCTCGTGGTTCTCATGTTTGTGTCACTGAGGTCATCAGCGACAGCCGTTGAAAACTGTTACAGGAAATTTCAGAAAGAAGTTTTCGAGCCAATGCGGGGGCAACCTGTGTAACAAATCGCAAGTGATCTCGCTGAAACAGAAAACACTTCTGTCCTCTTAAGAGAAAGCTCATCCCATGTTCAGAAAGAAACGAAGTCTTCTCACGAAGCTGATGACCGGATTCACAGCAACATCGATCGGGCTGACCGGTGTAGCCGGAGAAAACGATCTCTACTCCGATGTTCAAACGGGCAGCGTGTTCACTGCGGGTGACTCCGGGGCGGACAAAGATTCGCCCGATTCACCTCGAGTTCATCGGCGAATCACGAGCCTCGAACAGATCGTCCAACTACTTCGTGACGCGAGTTTAGAATCACGTAAGGCCGAAGGACGCTCGGTCACAACTTTGAAGACGCTTGAGCCGTGGCTGTTTCCGGTCACTATCACTCTGTCAGATGACGAGCAGACCTTGCAGATCTGTGTCGTATTGGGAGCCGTGGCCGACCAACAAAAGGCCGATGCGGGAAAGCTGCTGTCCCTGCTGGAAGCCAATAAGCTGCAGACCAGTGCGAAGTTCGGATTCAATAGAGTTCGAAGTCGAACGGAGTTATTAGGGCAACTTCGCAACGATGGAGTCACCGCAGAATTACTGCGGGACGAGATCAATCGACTGACTTCGATTGCTAAAGAGTCCGAGTTGCTGTGGCAGATTGAACCCGCTCGAACACAATCAAAGACCGACTCCTCGACAACGGTGCCGGATGCTGCAGTGCGGCTTGAAGAAACGTCGCCAGCGGCTGGAAAACCCGCAGAGACTGTGAATTCGGGCGAGACGACAGTTCCCGTGACCAATCCGGCATCGCCTGTCGCGACTCCAGCTGCCCCGTCGGCGGTGAATGGTACCGACGTTCCGTCCTCTTCCTTTACCGGCCGCTGGTCTGCCAGTCGAGCCTCCAACGAAGCATTCGCGATCCTGTTTGATGCAAACGGTTCGTTCGTACTGGTCAGCATCAAGGATGGCAAACAAGCCAAATCAGCGGGGAAGTTCATC